>JAODAT010000120.1 GCA_025463565.1 Microbacteriaceae bacterium | reverse complement strand
AGCCAGGCCTCCCACCCGAGCTCGGCCTGGGTAAAGGCATTGGGCGCCTCGAAGTCGTGCGTGATGACGGTGTCGCTCATGCGAGTTCCCCTTTCAGGACGGTGAGGCCCGCGACGACGCGGAGTTGAAAATTGAGGAACGCGACCAGCTGGGAGAGCGTGACGATCCCCGTCGTCGACCAGCCAGCATCCAGAAGGGCCTGCAGCGCCTCGGCCGACGAGTCCCGCGGACGGTAAACGAGCAGATGGGTGTGGGAGAGAGCCGCGGCAAGCCGCGAGCCGACCGCGGCCGACAGTGCGGCGTCGGACTGCCAGTGGAGACCAGCCGCGTTCTCGATTGTGAGCGGGCCGTCGGGGTATTCGCCGTAGGGACCGGTGGTGACCGCCTTCGGCAGCGCGGCATCGAGGGCATCGAGGGCTGGCTTGTTTTCGGCCGCCAGCAGGTCGCGATAAAAAGTGACTGTCGGGGACTGCGAGAGCGCGACCGTCCAATACGCGATCGCAAGCCGCTCGAGCTGGCTCGCGTTCGTGAGGTCGTCGGAATGGAACAAGGCATCGAAACTGGCCTGGGCGTTCTTCTTGGCATCCGGGCGCTGGACGCGAATCGCGTCCAGCGAATCACCCTCATGCACTCCCACGAGCTGGTCGATGACGTCGGTGGTCATGAATTTCCCTTCTGCGGCACCCAGCCGAGTGCTGGGGCGACGTGTTGTGCAATGAGTTCGAGCGAGCGGAGCACAACCGGATGCGGCGGGTCGACGGGATGCGGCTGGAAGACGATATCCGTCGCGCGCGGCAGTATCGGGTCGTGCAATAACGTTGCGAGCACCTGATCGGGAGTGCCGACGTGAAGGTCGAGGTACGCGGCCAGTTCGTCGTCGGGAACTCCGGTGGGGATTTCAACTCCCAGGCCGGCAAGCATGCCGAGCGAGCGAGCGATGCCCTGGTCCCTCCAGCGCCGCGCCTCATCCTCTGTGTCGACGACCAGCACCGACCGTGACGCCATGATGCGCTGCGGCACGCCCTCGGGAAGCGCCGCCGCGTGTGCGTCGATGATCTCCACCTGATCGACGGCCGACCCGTGTCCGGTGAATTCGCGCCGCGGCTGGGTGCGGGAAAGCATCAGTCCGTTGCCCTCCTGGCCGATCCGCTCAGCGCCGGCGGCGGAGAACGTCGCCTCCCACAGGGTTTCGACGATGTCGGGGGCGGCCGGATAGAGTGCTCCCCCGTCGGTGGTGAGCACCTCGCCTCGCAAGGCTCCCAGGAGAGCGGCCTTGTGATCGGCGTAGATGGTGGGGCGGTTCTCGACGTCGAAGCCGAATGGCGGGAATGAGGTGCCGGTCCCGCCGGAGCCGATTCCGAGTTCGAATCGGCCGTCGGCGAGAAGCCACAGCACCGCTGCATCCTCCGCCACCCGGATCGGCGCCTCGAGTGGGAGGGTGACGATGCCGGTGGCGAGCACGATCCGCGAGGTCTTCGCGGCAGCCTGGGCGAGGAGAACGAACGGGGACGGCAGTCCGCCCTCGTCCCGGTGGAAATGGTGCTGGGCCACCCACACGGTGTCGAAGCCGAGTTCCTCCGCGCGCACGAACTGTGCGAGCGCGTTGCGATAGCGCTCGACGGGTGGAGCGTCATCGAGCAGTCGGGTGAAATAGCCGAGCCTGGGAGTAGTCATGCCTTCTTCGCCTTTCCGAGGTAGGCCTCTTGGATCTGCGGGTTGTCGAGCAATTGCTGGGCGGTGCCTTTGAGTACGATTTCGCCGGTCGCGAGAACGTAGCCTCTGGACGCGATCGAGAGCGCGAGCTCTGCCTGCTGCTCGACGAACAGCACAGCAACGCCGAGCTCCTTGTTGATGCGAACGATCTCATCGAGAACCTGGTCGACGAGCTTCGGGGAGAGTCCCATTGTCGGTTCGTCCATGCAGATCAGCTTCGGGCGGCTCATCAGCGCGCGGGCGAAGGCGAGCATCTGCTGCTCGCCGCCCGAAAGAGTGCCGGCCTCCTGGCGCCGGCGCTCGGCCAATCGCGGGAAGTAGTCCCGCATCCGCTCAAGATCTTCGGCGATGGCCACCCTGTCGTTGCGCGTATACGCGCCCGCGAGAAGGTTCTCGTCCACGGTCATCTGCGGGAAGACCCGGCGCGCTTCGGGCACCGATGCCATGCCGGCCTTGATCCGGTGGCGCGTTGACGCGTGCGTGACATCCTCCCCGGCAAAATTCACCGTGCCCGACTTCACCCTGATGAGCCCGAGGATCGTCTTCATGGTCGTCGACTTGCCGCTTGCGTTGCCACCGAGGAGCGAGACGATCTCACCCTCCCCGACCGTGAGCGAGTTGCCGCGAAGCGCGTGGAACGGGCCGTAATAGACGTCGACTGTGTCGAGCACCAGCAGATCGGTCATGGCCGGACTCCCTTCGCAGGTGTGCGGCGGCGTCCGATATAGGCCTCGATAACGGCGGGATCGTTGCGCACCTCGTCGGGGCGTCCTTCGGCGATGATTCGGCCGCCGTCCATCACGATGATCCGGTCGGAGACGGTCATCACCAGGTCGAGCTTGTGCTCGACCAGCAGCAGCGCCTGCCCCTCGGCCTTCAGCTCGAGTAA
>JAODAT010000090.1 GCA_025463565.1 Microbacteriaceae bacterium | reverse complement strand
TCAGGTGAAGTCGGAGTCGGGCGCAGAAGCATAGGCCGGCTCGCCGAGCATCCGGCGACCGCTGCCGAGCAGTCCACCGCTCTCCTGCAGGTAGTCCACGCCGCAGAGCGACTCATAGGTGACCTCGCCGACCTCGATCGACACCTGGTCACCGTCGAAGACGAATTTGCCATCGATCTTGCGTGCGTTGAATACGGCCTTGCGTCCGCAGCGACAGATGGTCTTCAACTCCTCGAGGGAATGCGCCACTTCCAGTAGCCGACGGCTGCCGGGAAAGGCGACGGTCTGGAAGTCGGTGCGGATGCCGTACGCCAGCACCGGGATGCCGTCCAGCACCGCGATGCGGAACAGGTCATCGACCTGCGCGTCGCTCAGAAACTGCGCTTCATCCACCAGCAGGCAGCTGACCGAGCCGCCGGCGAGCGCCGTCTCCTGTGCGAACTTCAGGTACACGTCGTCGTCGGGGGCGATCACGAAATCGACCGGACGGGAGACACCGAGCCGCGAGACGATCGCGGCGTCACCCTTGACGTCGATCTGTGGCTTTGCGAGCAGCACCTGGTGCCCGCGTTCCTCATAGTTGTATGCGGCCTGGAGCATCGCGGTGCTCTTGCCGCTGTTCATCGCCCCGTACCGGAAATAGAGCTTTGCCACTACTGGAGGTATCCGTCCTCGGCTGCCCGACGGATGAGATCCGCCTTCTTGCTCGCCGGTCTGTTGGCCTTGGAATATTTTTCACGCACGCGTCGCAGGTAGGTCTTCGCGGTCTCGTACTGCACATTCATCTGCTGTGCCACTTCGACAGTGCTGTACCCGGACACGTACAGCTTAAAGGCCTCGAGCTCCCCCGCGCTCAGCTTCGGGCGCGACTGGTTCACGGCTCCCACCGGCAGCGGACGCCAGTCGCGTTGCAGGTTACCGCCGCTCTCGACGCCCATCACCTGCCTCGCCGTATCCATCACCTCACGCATGGGAATCGACTTGGACACGAAGGCGGACGCCCCTGCATCGAGTGCGCGGTCGCGAGCCTCGCGCGTGTCGAGACTCGACAGCACGATCACCTTCGCGCCCGCAGCCCGGCAGGTGCGCACCCTGGCTTCGATCGAGACCGGCTCCTTCAGCTGGAAGTCGATGAAGACCAGCTCGGTCGGGAAGTTGTCGCTGTGCACCAGCTGCAACCAGGTGTGAGCGCTCAGCACCAGGTCGAAGTCCGGCGCGTTGGATCCGATCCAGCTGCTGAGACTGTCCAGCAGCACCTCGTGATCGTCGAGGATCGCAAGGCGCACCCGGCGAACCGGCGTTGTGGTCGTGCTAGTCATACCAAAACCTCACTCTTAGGGAAGGGTGGTGGAATTCGACGTCGAATCCGTCGAACACTGTGCGCATCAACGCGAAATAGGGGGAGAACGCCGAACGCGGTACCGCGTCCGGCCCGGTGAAACCCGCGGAGAGCACGGCCCGCCTGAGGTCGCCATCACGAACCAGCCGCACTCGAAGCGTGCCCGGGTCGAACTCGGGGGTCTGCCGCACGGCGACGAGGAGAGCGCGAATGGAGGTGCGCTGGTCGAGGGACATGCCCCCCGCGAGCTGGTCGCGGTCGTCCACCACCGGCTCGTCGGCTCCTGACTCGAAACCCGCCTGCGCGACAAGGCTTTCCAGCCAGCTGCGATTGGCTTCGAGCACCATGAGGTCGCGAATGCTTCTCGAGATCTCGCGCGCTCGTTCACGATCGGCGTCAGTCAGCCGATCCTGGGCGAGAACGTCGCCGAAGAACGGGAGTACATCCCGCCCGAGGATTGTGACACGGTCCTGCTGCACCGATCGGGCGATACTGCCCCGCACCTCCTCGAGGTGACCGCGATTGGCGGCACGTGCCCGGCGCTGCCAGCGCTCGATGGCGTTCACGACTCCGATCGAGTACGCGACGGCTCCGAGGCACATGGCTATCAGTGGGGTGACCGCGACGACCACGAAGGCGAGCGGAGGCCCATCCGTGACGAACCACCGCACCTGCACGAGTGTGACGAAGCCGACGAAGATGGCACCGACGATGCCCGTGGCAGCGATCTCCTGCGCGGGGCGGTACGGCCCCAGGGCGAGCAAAAGGATGCCGAGCACCACCGGCCCCCAGTCGTCGCGGACGAACGCATTCTCCCCGATCGTCGACGTGGCACCGGCGAAATACGCGACGAGTGCCGAGCCCTGGATAAGCAGGTTGTCCCTGCGGGTAAGGGGCGCCCTGAGCGGGCTGGTGGCGATCCACACGATGGCGACGGCCGTCGACAGAAGCAGCACAGAGAGAATGGCGAGCGGTGGATCGTTGATCTCACGAAAGTTCAGGAGCGTGACCACGACCGCGTAGACCCATGCCCCGATCGCAACCGCGATGGTGAACTGCCGCACGCCGGTCGTCCCGGCCGGGTCGAGCTGCTGGCGCGTGCGTTCCCTGCTGCTCATGAGGTCACGCTGCCGCGCGCCGACGCCGGAACGCGGATGACGATGGACGTTCCGCGACCGGGCGTCGACCAGACCTGCACTGTGCCGCCGACCGACTCCATGCGGCGGCGCACAGAGTTGCGGAGGCCGAGCCGATCGGAACCCGCCTCGCCTTCTGAAAAGCCGCGGCCGGCGTCGATCACCATGACCGACACCTCGTCGTCGGCACCGTACGCGACCACCTCGGCCCGAAGCGTGCCCGAGTGCCGCAGCACGTTGACCAGGCATTGCTTCACCGCGAGACCGAGTGCTACCGACGCCTCCCGGCTGAGTCGGGACACGCAGCCCAGGTCCCCCGTCGGCTCGATCTCGAGACCGAGAACGCGCACCTCGCTGATTGCGGCGTTGAGGGTGCTGTCGTTCCAGTCCTGTGTAGCCTGCGGGTCGAGGCCAGGAGCGTCATCCAGCCACTCACGACCGATGAGTGTCTCGAGGTCCTTCTCCACCTGCTGCCGCAGCTGGGGGTTGAGCCGGCCGTCGCTCGCGCTCGCGATCGCGGCCAGATCGCTCAGCACGGTGTCGTGCATCAGCGCGGCCGCCTTTGCCTCGATGCTCAGGCGTTCGGATGCCAGGTGCTCGTCCCGCACCGCCCGGTGCAGCAACGGCTGCGCCCGGCGGACGCGACGTCGACCGGCCCAGGTGAGGAGCAGCACGACGGAGATCGCGCCGAACGCGAGGAAGGTGGTCGCATCGAACTGCAGCGGGTTGCCGGTCTGCACCAGCGCAGCGCCCGCGGCGATCTCGCCGAACAGGAAGCCGACCGCGCACCAGGCGAACCGGATCAGGAGTCCGACGCCCGGGCCGCCCACCATCATCAGTGCGAGCTTCGGGAAGTCGATGGAGAACGCGTCGCTCGACATGATCGGCTGGGTCTGCGAGTAAAACGTCACGATGTACCAGTAGGTGCAGGCTCCGCCGATGAACAGGAAGCTCAGTGCGAAGAACAGCGACCGGGTGCGGCCGTGCAGCCACAGAAGAATGCCCATCGGCACGACCGCGATCATGGCCGGCCAGAGGATCTCGTCCGGCATTTTGGCCTGGAAGACCCCCGCAGCGACGACGGCGGCGGCCAGGCAGGTGAGGCCGATGGCGTGCAGCGCGCGCAGGAACGCCGAACTGGTGGCGCGAGCCGAGAGGTGCGGCGGCAGGCCGAGGGACACGAACGACTCCCTCCCCTGGCGACTGCGTGATTTCCCCAGTATCGCACCGGGTCACCGCCATTTGTACCCCACGTTCGGGCCGCATACGCCGATATTCGGGTGGGTTCGGGGTACATCTGTCCCCTAGAACAGCGTGGGCTGCACTCCGCCGGGAAGCTCGGCGGCTATGAGCGAGCCGGTCGCGGCGAGCTCGCGCGCACCGGCGAGCGAGCGGGTGCGAGGCGACCCGGTGACATCATCCGTCATTCCGCGGTCGAGCCCGTGGGCGCGAAGAAGAGGCCGCACTTTTTTGCCCAGCCATTCGCGATACTCCCTGGGTGCGTACGAACTTGCTCCGTACATCTGCCGGTACCGGTCGACCAGCTCCGGATGGCTACGCTCCAGCCACTCGAAGAACCACTCCTTCGCCCCGGACCTCAGATGAAGCGCCCCGTATACGACCGAGCTGGCGCCGGCCGCGCGAATTCGGGCGAAGGCATCGTCGAGGTGCGCGCGCGAGTCGGTGAGGTAGGGCAGCACGGGCATCATGAACACCTCGCACTCGAGGCCGAGCTCCCGTGCCGCGGTGACGGTCGCGAGCCGCGCCGCCGTCGACGGTGTGCCCGGCTCGACCGACTGCTGCAACTCGTCGTCATAGATCGCAATCGACATGGCGAGGCCGACATTGACGACGGATGACGCCTCGGCGATCAGCGGAAGGTCGCGCCGCAGCAACGTCCCCTTCGTCAGCACGCTGAAGTCGGTGCCCGACTCGGCGAGCGCCGCGATAATGCCGGGCATCAGTCGGTACCGACCCTCGGCCCGCTGGTACGGGTCGGTGTTGGTGCCGAGCGCCACCGGCTGATGGCCCCAGCTGGGCCGCGCGAGCTCCTTCGCGAGCACTTCGGCCACGTTCACCTTGACGATGATCTCGCTGTCGAAATCCTTGCCGGCGTCGAGGTCGAGATACTCGTGGGTCTTTCGGGCAAAGCAGTTGTGGCTGATGACGCCGTTCGCGATGAAGTCGCCGGTGCCGGTGGTGATGTCGATCATGTCGATCGCCTCGCCCAGATCCTCGATCGAAACGATCTCCAACCGGGCATTCGACTTCACTGCCGCGCCCTCGATAGTGAGCTTGCGAGTGATCGCCGGCCCCGTCAGGCGGAAGAAGCGCTGACGCATCGGGAGACCCCCAACCACGCGGACATTACACACGCCGATGACGTTCGGCCCCTCCAGGACGTGATCGATGCCGAGTTCGCTCGGCGAGTCCTGGATCTGATCCAGGATCTCTCTGTCAGCGTTGCTGATCCTCAGGATCCCTCTCGAGCACGAACCCTCGGCGTCGAAGATCCCGGCGAGGAATCCTGCATGCCAGTGCTGTGACTCATTGGTCCGCCACGCTATGGTCGTCGCGATACCGGCCCAATCCAGGTACGTTCGCGTGCGATTCAACGCCTCGACGTCGGCGAGGGCGAGACGAAACCGGTGGACGTCGCCCATTGCGCCAGAGGGGCGTCGATAACTGTAGTGACCGACATGCGCATCCCCGCGGATCATTCCGCACAGATAGCCGCGTCGGTAGTCGTCGTCAAAGAACTGTGGCTGTTCAAGCTCGCCGACCCCGAGCGAACCGAACCCAACGAGCTTGTTGTTCGTGGTCAGGTGCGGACGGGTGCCGGGACCGTTCATGGTGCCGGTGACGTGCTTCCAACCCCGCTCGGTGAGGAACCGGTGATCACCGCTGGCGACGAGCAGTGTGCCGTCGGCGAGTGTGAGGCGATACGCGGGCTTGCGGGTATTCCAAGTCGCGTGAACCGTGGTCCGGACGTATCTGCGATAGCGGCCCACGGTCTCTGTGCCGATGATTTCGTCGCCGACCCGGACATCCCAGAGCGGTTTCTGTCGACCGTCGGCCATCAGAATGAGCGTCTCGGGAGACAGGCAGTATGCGCACGCATGGCTGCAGCCCCGGTACGGGTTGATCGTCCAGCCGAAGGGCATACTGCTCGCGCCGGGCACCTTGTTGAGTGCCGACTTCGCCATCACCTCGTGAAAGCGGATGCCCGCGAACTCCGGCGTCTCGACGGTGCGCACGAAGGTGGACAGCCGGGCCAGTCCGGGCAGTGCCGCGGCCTCCTCGGACGCCAGTTCCTGGCCACTCCATCGCATTCAGCCAGTCGAACACATGTTCGAATGTCTGTCAATGAGTGTTAAACGATCGCAAGCACTTTCTCGGTGGTCTCGAGCGTGCGCTTGGCCAGCTTCGGGTCATCCGACAGCTTCTTGCCGAGGCTCGGCACCATCAGCTTCAGCTGCGGGGTCCACGCCGCCATGTGCTCGGGGAAGCACTTCTCGAGCACGTCGAGCATGATCGGGACGGCGGTGGATGCTCCCGGCGACGCCCCGAGCAGACCGGCGATGCTGCCGTCGGCCGAGGTGACCACCTCGGTGCCGAACTGCAATACTCCACCCTTCTCGGCATCCTTCTTGATCACCTGCACACGCTGGCCGGCGATGATCTTGTACCAGTCCTTCGGATTGGCATTCGGCATGAACTCCTGCAGCGACTCGAACTTCTTCTTCCGGCTCGCGGCGAGCTGGCCGACCAGGTACTTCACCAGGTCGAAGTTGGACAGCCCGACGCGGATCATCGGCACGAGGTTGTGCGGCTTGATCGTCGCGAACAGGTCGAGCCATGAACCGGTTTTCAGGAACTTCGTGTTGAAGCCGGCGTACGGGCCGAACATGAGGGAGGCCTTGCCGTCGACGATGCGCGTGTCGAGGTGCGGCACCGACATGGGCGGCGAGCCGACCGATGCCTTGCCGTAGACCTTCGCGAGATGCTTCGCCACGACCTCGGGGTTGTCGGTGCGCAAGAACTCGCCGCTGATCGGGAAGCCGCCGAAGCCCCTGGCCTCGCTGATGCCCGACTTCTGCAACAGGCGCAGAGCCCCTCCGCCCGCGCCCACGAACACGAACTTCGCCTGCACAGTGAACTGCGTTCCACCGACCTCGTGCTTCACTCGCAGGCGCCACAGGCCGTCGCGCTGTTTCGTGATGTTGCGCACGGTGTGCTCGGTGTAGACCCGCGCGCCGTTGTTCTTGAGGTAGGTGAGGAGACCATGGGTCAGCGCGCCGAAGTCGACATCGGTGCCGACATCGATGCGGGTCGCCGCGATCTTCTGGGAGCGCTTGCGGCCGACGATCATCGAAGGAGTCCAGCCACGGATGACCTCGGCGTCTTCCGAAAACTCCATGCCCGTGAACAGCGGGTGGTCTTTCAGCGCGTCGAAACGACGGCGAAGATAGTCGACGTTGTCGGCACCCCAGACCATCGTCATGTGCGGCACGGGGTTGAGGAACGCCTGCGGGTCGGGCAGCAGGTCTTTGTTGACCAGGTACGACCAGAACTGGCGCGAGACCTGGAACTGCTCGTTCACCTTCACCGCGCTGGTGATGTCGATGCTGCCGTCGGCGCGCTCCGGCGTGTAGTTGAGTTCGCAGAGGGCCGAGTGCCCGGTACCCGCGTTGTTCCAGGGGTTGGAAGACTCCTGTGCGACATCCCCCAGACGCTCGAAGATGCGGATCGACCAGTCCGGCTGCAGCTGCTTGATGAAAGCGCCGAGGGTGGCACTCATGATGCCACCGCCGACAAGGACGACGTCGATGGGTTTCGCGGTTTCGCTCACCATTCCAGTTTAGTTCCGGTCGATGTCGCCCCCTCCCGAAGGGGCGACCTCACAGCCCTTAAAGAGCGACCTTCTTAAGCGCGTGCGCCCTCCCGGGACTGTTCGCGAGCCAGCACGGTGAGCCGAGCGAGCGCGAGCAGCTCCGGGTCGAAAGTGGCGACGACCGTGAGCTCGTTCGTTGGCCACCACTTCGGGCGCCCGGCAGCCTCGGAGATGTCCTGCATGAAGTGCCGGAAGGCTTGGTCCGCGGCCGCCCCCTCCACCGCGCCGTCGATCCGCCCGCCGCCGCGCTCCAGTTGCACCCAGT
>JAODAT010000081.1 GCA_025463565.1 Microbacteriaceae bacterium | reverse complement strand
GCCCGCCGCCGGGCTCGAGCAGGTCATCGATGCGGTGAAGGCGCTCGACATGGAGGATGTGCACCGGCAGATCGCGGCGCAGCAGGCGGCCGGACCGGCTTCACCCGAATCGGCCGGCTGACGTCGCCTCGATGATGCCGAGCAGTGCCTGGCGCAGCTCGGCGTTGTCGGATGCCGTCGGAAAGAGATCGGCCTCGAGAGTGCGCGCCTTCTGCCACACGTCGTCGCCCGAGACGGTGCGCGTCACCACGCGACGCCGCGCGTCGGCGGGATCCGTCTCCCTCTCGACATAGCTCTCGCGTTCGAGCCGTTCCAGCGTGCGTGACATCGTCTGCACTTCGACCTTGGCGCGCTGCGCCAACTCGCGCTGGCTGAGCGGACCGCCCTCGAGCAAGTGGAGGGCGATGAGCCCGGCGTGGGTGAGTCCGAGCTTCTCGAGACCCTCGATCCAGGCGTGCTCGACCAGCCGGGCCGCCGTGGAGAGCAGGCGGCCGGTCGGCCAGCCGGCCATCGCGTCAACCCCTGCCATGACATCCACCGTAGTGCTAGCGTGAATTAGTCAGCTAGCTGAGGAATTGGGGTACGGCATGAGAGACGTCACCCTCGCCATTCGGGTGCGCGCATGACCGATCGCCGCCGCTGGGCGGGACTCGTCTTCATCAGCATCGCCGTCGCTCTGATCATCGTCGACTCGACGATCGTCAACGTGGCGATCCCGTCGATAGTCACAGACCTCTCGATCAGCTCCACCCAGGTGCAGTGGGTGCAGGAGAGTTACACCCTCGTGTTCGCGGCGCTGCTGCTCGTGTTCGGATCCCTTGCGGATCGCTATGGGCGGCGCATGCTCGTTCTCGGCGTGATCGTGTTCGCTTGTGCCTCTGTGCTGGCCGCCCTCGCGCCGAACGGCGACCTGCTCATCGGATCGCGCGTTCTGCAGGGGGTCGGCGGCGCGATGGTGCTGCCCACCACGCTCTCCCTCATCAACGCGACCTTCCGTGATCGCGAGCGCGCCATCGCGTTCGCCATCTGGGGGTCGACGATCGGCGGCATGGTCGCCGTCGGTCCGCTGCTCGGCGGCTGGCTCACCACCTACTTCTCCTGGCGCTGGGCGTTCGGCATCAATATCCCGTTCGGCGTGGTCATCGTGATCGGTGTGCTGGCCTTCGTCGCCCCATCCAAAAACGAAGGAGAATCGCAGCGGATCGACGCGATCGGCGCTGTTCTCTCGATTATCACCAGCGCGTCCTTCGTTTTCGCGCTGATCGAGGGGCGCACGTATGGGTGGTGGCTGTCGAATCACCCGCCGTCGCTCTGGAAGTGGAGCCTCTCGCCGATCCCGATCGCCTTCGCCGTGTCGGTGGTCGCGGGGTTCCTATTCGTGTGGTGGGGCATCCGGCGGCTGAGGGCAGGCAGGTCGACACTGATCGCGTTCAGCCTGTTTCGCATCCCGTCATTCCGCAATGGCAACATCGCGGCGATGATCGTCTCGCTCGGCGAGTTCGGCATCATCCTCTCGCTGCCACTGTGGCTGCAGAACGTGCTCGGTTACACCGCGCTGCAGACCGGGTTCACGCTGCTCGCCCTGGCCATCGGGTCGTTCGTCGCCAGCGGGTTTGCGGGAGCCTTCGGCAACCGCATCGCGCCGGTCATCATCGTGCGGATCGGCCTGGCCGCGGAGATCGTCGGTGTCGCCGGCCTCGGGTTCGTGATCTCGGCATCCGTGCACTGGTATCAGATCGTGCCGTTCCTCTTCGTCTACGGCTTCGGCGTCGGCTGCGCCACCGCCCAGCTGACGGGGGTGGTGTTGAAGGATGTCCCGGTCGAGCAGAGCGGGCAGGGATCGGGCACGCAGTCCACGGCCCGGCAGATCGGATCGGCGCTCGGCATCGCGATTCTCGGCACCATCCTGTTCAGCTCTGCCGGGGCAGTACTCGATGCGCGCCTCAGCGACGATCACGTTCCGTCGGCGACGCGCACGTCGATCGTCGGCGCAGTGGTCGACAGCGCCGGCTCGGCAATCCCGGCGCTCAAGGCACGGGATACCGCCGCCTGGACCGACGCGAAGCTTGCCTTCAGCGACGCGACTCGCTACGCGGCCTTCTCGGCCGCCGGGTTCCTGGTGCTCGGCTTCGTTGCGACCCTGCGGCTGGGGTCGCCGACGCCCCGGCGGCCCGCCGACCAGCACCCCCTTCAGCGTTCATAACTCAGGCAGAATGCGACCAACACGCATGCAAATCCCCGCCTTCTCGGGCCGTGCGGCCCGGCGGCAGCGCATATTGCCTGAGTTGTGGACAGCGGGAGCGCGTGCGCAGGCGGAGTGTCAGGAGCGCTCGCGGCGGAAGAAGCGACGCACCCGTTCGGTGAGGTTCGCGGGCGGTGGCTCGTTGTACACACCCGCGAGTTCCTGGCCGCTCATGGCATGGATCGCCGCCATCACCTCATCGGTCGCGGCGCGACGGGCGCGACCGGACGACGCGGGCCCGTGCCCGCTCAGATCGAGCGGCACACCGAACTCCACCGTCACCCGCGCGAGGCGAGGTCGGCGCGAACCGACCGGCTGGATGTTCTGAGTTCCGCTGAGGGCGACGGGCACGACCGGCGCCCCTGAGGTGAGCGCGAGCCACGCCACACCGGTGCGCCCTTTATACAGTCGCCCGTCGAGTGAGCGGGTTCCTTCGGGGTAGATCGAGAACGCGTCGCCTGCCTGCAGCACCTCGAGCCCGTCGTTGAGCGCATCCTGGGCTGCCGCGCCGGCACCACGCTGAACCGGAATCGCACCCACCCCGCTGAAGAACGACCGCGAAAGCCAGCCGCGGAATCCGCGACCGGTGAAGTATTCGGCCTTCGCCAGGAACGAGACGGATCTCGGCGCCACGAGAGTGAGCACGATGCTGTCCGCGAAGGAGAGATGGTTGCTCGCAATGAGCACCGCACCCGTCTTCGGCACGTTCGCCTTGCCGATGATCTTCGGCCGGAACAGCAGCCGGGCGAAGGGCGCGAGGAACGCGCGGCTCAATAATTTGAGCATGTCACTGTCTCAATTCTGTGCGAACTTGTCCGTCGCCTCGATCAGTGCGCTGAGAATGCCCGGCTCGTCGAAGGCGTGACCGGCGTCGGGCACCATGACGAACTCGGCTTCGGGCCAGACCCGGTGCAGGTCCCACGCGGTGATCGGCGGCGTGCAGGCGTCGTAGCGGCCCTGCACGATCACGCCGGGGATGTGTTTCAGAACGCCGGCATCGCGGATCAGCTGACCCTCCTCGAAGAACCCCTCGTTGATGAAGTAGTGGTTCTCGATGCGAGCGAACGCGGTCGCGTAGTGCGGATCCGAGAAGGTGGCCACGACGTCCGGCCGGAGAAGAAGAGTGATGGTGGATGCCTCCCACGTCGACCACGCGACGGCCGCCGGCCCGTGCACGGCCGGGTCGGGGTTAGTGAGTCGGCGGTGGTACGCCTGGATCAACTCCCCGCGCTCGGCGACCGGGATCGGCGCGAGAAAGGACTCCCACAGGTCGGGGAAGAGTTGGTTCGCTCCGTCGCCCTCGTAGAACCAGTCGAGCTCCGACTTGCGCAGGGTGAAGATGCCTCGGAGTACCAGCTCGGAGACTCGTTCGGGGTGCGTCTCCGCGTACGCGAGCGCGAGCGCGCTACCCCAGGACCCACCCAGCACCAGCCAGCGTTCGATGCCGAGGTGCTCGCGCAACTCCTCCAGATCGGCCACCAGGTGCCAGGTCGTGTTGGTCGTCAGATCGGCGTCGGCGGCGCTCGCGTGCGGCAGGCTCTTGCCCGATCCGCGCTGGTCGAGCAGCACGATGCGGTACTTCTCCGGGTCGAAGAGACGGCGATGGGCGGGGGAGGTATCGCCACCCGGACCGCCGTGCAGGAAGACCGCCGGTTTACCGTCGGGGTTGCCGGAGATCTCCCAATAAACGCTCTGGCCGTCACCGACTTCGAGCATTCCGGTGTCGAACGGCTCGATCTCGGGGTAGAAGGTGCGCACGCGACCAGCCTACGGGGAGCGTCGAGCCGGTCGAAAATACCCCCCGAATGGGGGGTGTGTCGTTGCGATTAACGGGGCTACGTTGCTGCATATCCCCCTTTTAGGGGGTACCCGCGTATCGCAAGAGATCGTTCTGGGCAAACGTCTCACAGTCTTACCCCCTTTGACTGGCCGGATTGTTTCACCAGAACAATTTCCGGTTGCACGTAACCACGGTGCCGGATCCCTGTAAGCCCGAACTACAGGACCTACCCGAATGAATGAAATGACGGTCCCCCGAACCGCCGAAGGCCGAACCGGCCGCTTGCTGTATCACCCGGCGCCGCGACTGGTCGAACGCTCCGAGCGTCGACCGGTCGCGGTTGCGGAGTCCGGCGCGAGTTGGGCGCGCGCGTATCGCCATAAGATCCACGCGACCGACCTGGTGGTGCTCGCCGTGTCGGTCGGGATCGCTTTCTTGGTGAGATTCGCCGTCGACCCCGGGTCGCTCACGCAGGGAAAAGCACTGCACTACTGCCTACTGGCGGCACTCGTTCTGCTCGTCTGGCTGATCGATCTTTCAACGTTCCGTACCCGGGATTCGCGGGTGATCGGCGTCGGAGCCGGCGAATATCGACGGATCATCAATGCCAGTACGACGACCTTCGGTGTCGTCGCCATCCTGTTCCTCCTCGCCGGAGCCGAAAGCGGGCGCTGGTTCTTCGCCATCTCTTTCCCGCTTGGCATGGTCGCCCTGCTGTTCAGTCGCTGGCTGTGGCGCAAATGGCTGATTCGGCAGCGGAGTTTCGGGCACTCGCTCTCCCGCGTGATCATCGTCGGGCGACGCTGGGATGTGGAGCGGGCAATCCAGCAGATCACCATGACGTCGAGCGTCGCGTACACCGTCATCGGCGCGGTGCTCGACGGCAGCGACTTGCCACTCACCGGGGCGGCGGCGCGGGGAATCGCCCTGCGGAAGGGTCTCGACCGCGTCGCCGCGCATGCCCAGGAACTCGGTGCCGACGGCGTCGTCGTCGCCGGCCAGCCGGGCGAAGGTGAGGACTACATCCACGACCTGGCCTGGCAGCTCGAAGGAAAATCGATCGACCTGGTGCTCGCGACCAGCCTGGCCAACGTGGCGGGGCCTCGCATCCACTTCCGGCCGGTCGACGGACTCCCCCTGCTGCACGTGGAGATTCCGCAGTTCGAGGGCGGCAAGCACGTGTTGAAGCGCGCCATGGACCTGGTCTTCACTATCCCCGCACTGATCGTGTTGACGCCGTTCTTCCTGATCATGTCGGCCGTGATCAAGCTGGACAGCCCGGGGCCCGCCTACTTCAGCCAGACCCGGGTCGGGCAGGGTGGCCACACCTTCAACATCCTCAAGTTCCGTTCGATGGCGAAGGATGCTCCCGAACGACTAAGCGCGCTGGTCGCGCTGAACGAGGGAAGCGGGCTGCTGTTCAAGATGAAGAACGACCCGCGGATCACCAGGGTTGGGCGATTCATTCGCAAGTACTCGCTGGACGAATTCCCACAACTTTGGAATGTTGTGAAGGGCGAGATGAGCCTGGTCGGACCACGCCCCCCGTTGCCGAGCGAGGTGGATGGTTACCAGGACCACGTTCGTCGCCGGCTCTTCATCAAGCCGGGACTGACCGGCATGTGGCAGGTGAATGGACGATCGGCGTTGAGTTGGGAAGACAGTGTGCGCCTCGACCTCTATTACGTGGAGAACTGGTCCGTCGTCGGTGATCTCATGATCATCTGGCGAACGCTCAAGGTTCTCATCCACCCTGTGGGCGCCTACTGATGCAGCGACCGCTGGATGCCCCTTCCGACGTTCTCGAACGGCGGACAGGGGTGCACAAACCCGTCGCTGGTGTGTGCATCGGGAGAATACGGACGGTCGCCCATCGGGCCGGGTGTATTCGGGAGGCCCTTGGCGCTTCCGAACACTTCGGTGTCCCCCGGGGTGCCATCGGGCCGCTCGGCCTCAAGCGCCGTTCCTCCCGGCTGCTCGGGTTAGCAGCAGCATCGCCAGCGACGGGGCGCGCATGCGGCCGAGCCGCCTGAGTTCTCGCCGAGCACGCACGCTGGTGCGAGTCGTCGGCATCTCTCTTGGATCGCTCGCGCTGGTGGGAATCGTGGGCTGCACCTCCGCCACGCCGCACCCACCGGATGCGACGAAAAGCGCGACACCGACCCCAGCACCCGACCCCTGGCACCTCGCCTGGAGCGACGAGTTCAACGGGACGGCCGTCGACACGACCAAGTGGACGGTCGCCGATCATTCGACCTTCGGCGACGGCAACCAGGAACTCGAGTGCCTCATGAACCGCCCGGAGAACGTGCGGGTCGAGGGCGGCGACCTGCTGATCACCGCTCAGAGAGAGACAACACCCCTGGTCTGCAACAACCACGACAGCCGCTTCCCGAACGGGCGTGACTTCTCCTCGGGCATGCTCGAGTCGCGCGACAAGGCATCGTTCCAGTACGGCAAGTTCGTGGTCAGGGCGAAGACGCCGACGGCGCCGGGGAGTTCCCAGGGCCTCTGGCCGGCGTTCTGGATGCGGCCCCAGTCGGGTGGCAATGGCGAGCTCGACATCCTCGAGATGATCGGCACGGATCCCGCGAAACGCGCGGACGCCAACCTCTCCGTTCAGACCATCCACTACGACTACATCGGCACCTATCCGCACGAGAGCTCGTACTACCGCCTGCCGACCGGGGACTACTCGAGCACGTTCCACACCTTCGCGGCGACCTGGGAGCCCGGGAAGATCACCTGGACGATCGACGGCAAGGTCGTGTACTCCCGCACCGAGAAGACGACACCGTGGCTGGATGACGCCTTCCGGGGCGACTTCTACCTGCGACTCAATCTCGCGGTCGGCGGCGGGACGATCGGCGCACCGACGGCGAACACCGTGCTTCCCGCCTCGTACGTGATCGACTACGTGCGGGTGTACCAGCGTGGCTGAGGCTCGCCTGGGATCAGGCGTCCGCGCCGTGAATCGACTCGAGCGCCGAGCGGAGGATGGTGCTCGACGTGTGCTCGGTGTAAGGGAAGTACACGATCTCGACGCCGTGCGGTGCGAACTCGGCCTCGATGAGATCCCAGGCCGGCGTTCCCTTCCAGTCGTCACCGACGAACATGCGGTCGAAGTGCCAGCGCGTCCACGCCTCGAGCTTGTCCATGCTGTCCTGGGGCACGGCTTGCGCTACGCAGTCCAGGGACTCGACGATCTCGAGTCGTTCCTCGAACGGGATGATGGGCCGCTTGCCTTTGCGCACCGCAGCGAGCTCGTCGGTGGTCACGCCGACGATCAACGAGTCGCAATTACGCGCGGCATTCTGGATTATTCGGAGGTGGCCGACATGGAACATGTCGAACACGCCGGTGGTGTAACCAACGATCATTCGGGTCGCCTTCGTCTGCAGTATCGGGGTAGTGCGAAGAAAGTAGTTTGGACGGTACCCCCATCCACGGAATCCGGCAACCGGCACGGCAGCGGACGAAAGTGAGCACGAAATGAACCTGAGTTCCCTGGTCTCGACCTGTGCGGCCGACCTCCGCGCCAACTCCGGCTACCCGAAGAGCCAGGTCGTGCTGCTCGGGCTGCGCACCGCGCAGTACTTTCGGAGCAAGCCCGGCACGCTGTCACGTCTCGCGTTCGCGCTCGTCGGCGCGTTCTACAAGATCGGCGCAGAGTGGATCCTCGGGATCGAGATCCCGATCGGTACCAGCATCGGAGCGGGCCTGCGGCTGCGTCACGGCGTCGGGCTCGTGATCAACCCCCACGCCGTGATCGGCAGGAACGTGCTGCTACGCCATGGCGTGACCATCGGTAATCGCCACGGTCTCACCGATTGCCCGACGATCGGTGACGATGTGGAGATCGGCGCCTCGGCGACCCTCATCGGTGCGATCACCGTCGGTGCGCGGTCGAGGATCGGCGCGGGTGTCGTGCTCGTCGAGGACGTGCCCGAGGACTCCGTGGCCTACTCCACGGGGGTCGTGATCAGGTCGCGACGCGAGCACGGAAGCTCGCTCTGACCGCGGCGAGACGCGAGTCGAGCGCGCGGATCACCAGGCTGTGATCGACTCGCGGCAGACCGTTCGAGGCCGCCCTGAAGGCGGCGTCGAATCGAGCCAGGGTGGCTTCGAAATCCGTCGGCGAAAGGCCGTCCGCTGAGGCGAGAGCGACCAGCCGTGGGAACGGTTCGCCCAGTACTCGCCTGCACAGCGCCGCGAAGGCCTGCGAGGTACGCTCATCCGTCCACGACGAGCTGCGCCAGCCGGTGGCCGCGGTCACCTGCCCGGGGTGCACGCGATAGAGGATGCCGGGAACGGCCGCGCAGGCGAGCGGCACACCGGCCGCCTGCAGTCGCAACCACAGGTCGTAGTCCTCGGCGGGCACGGTCCGGTAACCACCGATGTCGGTTACCGTCGCTCGCTCGGCGAGCGTCGTCGAATGAGCAACGGGGTTCGATAGCAGCAGCCGAAACGGAAAGGCCGCAATGCTGATCGGCCGCGGTGGATTCGGCTTCAGCCGGTGCGTGGCCGGAAACCACTCGACGACGGTGGTGAACGCGACGCGGCAGCGCCCCTCGAGCATGCGAGACTGCAGCCGGAAGCGCCAGGGCAGCGTGACGTCATCGGCATCCATCCGGCCCACCAACCGACTGTCGGTGCGCGCAAGCAACTGGTTGAGCGCCTCTGCCACCCCGCTCGCTCCGGTCGACGACATGACCACGAGACGCGGATCGGCGATGCGGTCGAGCACCTCGAGGGTGGAGTCGGTGCTGCCGTCATCGAAGACCGCGAGCTCACTGTCGCGCGGGAGTGCCCGCAGTGTCGACGTCACCGCCCGTTCGACGGTGGCGGCCCCGTTGCGCACAGGCATCAGCACGCTCAGCTCGGGCATCGGTCGCTCACATGCCGCGCCCGCGGCTGTTGACCAGCCGCACCAGTGCCCCTGCGGGGGCGAGCCGCAAGGAGACGAGCATCGCCGCCCACGCACGAAGCTGGCGTCGATCGTGCCGGAGTGCACGTCGTGACCACGCCCACGCTTCGGGCCGGTTCCTCAGCGCCCCGTATGCGAAGGCGATCTGCCCCTCGATGCGCGCGGAGCCACGGGGGCTGGTGGCGAACTCCGGATGCTTGAGCAGCACATAGCCGAGTCCGTCGGCGATCCCCTGCCAGCGATCGGCGAAGAACGAAGCACGATTCCAGTGCACGATCACCAGGGGTTCGAGCACGGAGAGAATAGTTCCGAAGCGCGCCGCGCGGAGCAGCAGGTCATAATCCTCCCCGTACGACATGGGGAGCTGCTCATCCACCAGTCCGATCTCACCCAGAAGGTCCCGCCGACGTATCAGGAACGACGAGGGGTGCAGTTCGGTGATGCGCGACTCCAGTAGGTCGTCGAACGACACGACGGCGGGTGGCAGGCGAACGTGGCTGGCATCTGCCGTCTGGATGCGGATGCCGGTGGCGACGAGGATCGCCTCGGGATGCCCGGCGAACAGTTCCACCTGCCTGGCCAATTTTTCGGGGAGCCACTCGTCGTCGTCGTCGCAGAACGCGACCAGAGCACCGGATGTCGCTTCGATGCCGGTGTTCCGCCCACCGGCGAGACCGGCGGCCCTGCCATTCGCGATCGTCGCCAGGGCTCTCCCGTTCGGCATGACGACGTCGGTGAGCGGATCGATGTCGATGCCGTCGAATACGACCACGAGTTCGATCGCGCCGGCGTAGTCCTGTGCGAGGATGGCGCGCACTGCCGCTCGCAGCAACTCCGGCCTGCCGCGCGTGGCGATGACCACCGACACGTCGGGAAGGTCGATCGGCGGCACGGCGCTCACCGAAGGGACTTCTCCTCGAAGAGTTCGTCGGTGGGCCGCATCGTCACCGCGGCCGCGATCATGACCAGCGCGAGTCCGGTCGTGAGCAGCCCGTAATAGAACGACTCGACGAAGGCCACCAGGATGGCCGTGTTGCTGGCGACGCTGAGCGGATCCCACGGTCGGAGCGATCGGAAGTACGCCCAGATCAGCCAGCCCATGAACAGCGCCGCGCCGGGGAAGCCGAAGGAGAAGATCACCTGCCAGAGCTGGCCCTGCGTGCCGACCGACGGCGAGCCTGCCGTCTCCGACGGGCGCGGCGCTCCGTACCCGAAGACGGGCGACGCGAGGGTTCGCTCCACGGTCTCCTGGTAGAGGCTCACGCGCACCTGGTTGGTCGAACTCGTGTCCACCCTGCTCGCGATCCGCTGGTCGACGGCGAACACCGAGATGCCGGCCCCGACCACGACGACGAGCACGAGAATCCCCAGCAGGGCGCGAATCCGTCCCTTGATGAGGAGACGCACTGCCACATACGCGATCGCTACACCGAGCCCCAGCAGCATGCCGCGGTCGAGGGTCAGCAGGGCGGGAACGAGCGACACCGGAATCGCCACGACCAGCCACCAAAACCGCCGCTGCCGCCTCACCATGCTCATGTATGCGACCACGACCGGCATGAGCATCGAGTAGGCGTTGCCCCAGCCGTTCGTATAGAGGAACGGCGCGCTGGGGCGCGGATCGTTCTGCACGTACGACGACGGGTCGAACTGGGTCACCCTGCGCACGGCCATCTCACTGACCAGCTCGTTCGACAGGAGCGACTTGGGCAGGAGGTAGTAGAGCGGAGTGTTGATCGACAGCAGCGGGAAGAACACGCCGACGTAACCGCCGAGCACGATGACCAGCCAGAACGCGGTGAGCACGCCGGCGATGTACCGCGGTGTGAGGCTCTTCCTGGCGTTGTACACGTACAGGAAAATGACGGTGATCGTGAAGTACAGGGAAGCGCGATAGAGGAAGCCGAGCAGGCGGCCGGCCGAGTCCATCTCGATGACGGAACAGCACATCCAGACGAGGAAAAGCAGCCAGAGTCCGAACCCGCGGGGCACTTCGATCCGTCGTCGACGCACCAGGTAAAAGAGCATCGCGACCGCGAGTACGGTCCACGCGGACTCCGCCAGACCGAGAATCCACCAGATCGGAAACAACACGAACATCGTCGTGAACGGCCATCGCGGAAGTGCCGGCCGATGAGAAAACTGCTGGTCAGGGGCCGTTAAACGAGGGGAACGCCTGGCGATCGCCTGGGCTGTCGCTGCCTGCATCCGCATTTCCCTCCTGCCGCACCCCTCGAAATTTGCCGGTGAGACGCTTACTATACGGAATCCTAGGCATGCCATCGAGGGCCATGACCGATGCTGCTCCGAGCCCGCGGAGCGGACTATCTCCTTACCCGAACGGAGAAGCACCATGACCGAACTCACGGAGCGAGGCCTTTCCAGACCGGAACTGGGGCTCGGCCACTACTGGTACGTGGTCAGTCGGCAGTGGCGCGTCGTCGTCGCCGGAGCGGCACTCGGCCTTCTCGTGGCCGGCGCCGTGCTGCTCGTCCTGCCGTCGAAGTACACCGCGACGACCGACGTGCGCCTCAACGTCATCTCATCGACGCCGTTCGACTCCGCTCACGCGGCATCCACCCTGCTCGACGACAGCACCGAAACGCAGATCGCCGGCTCCTACGCCGTGGCGCGAGCGGCATCGGCCGCCCTGCACGGCTCCCTCACCGCCAGCGCGCTGCGCGAAGGCTCCACGATCACCGCCTCGACCGGGGCCACCATCGTGCACGTGCAGTTCACCTCGGCGTCCACCTCGAAAGCCGTCAAGGGCGCGGACGCGCTCGCAACCGCCTACCTCGACTACCGGTCGACGGCGGCGAAGAAGCAGATCTCCGCCATCGTCGACAGCGTGAATAAGTCCCTCGCCGACCTGCAGGCGAAACTGGCGGATGCGAACGGCCGCGTCGCCGCGTCGCCCGCCAACTCCACCGCCGGTGTCCAGGCAGCCACCGACCGCGAGGTGATCGTCGCCGAGATCAGCACCGTCTCGACGCAGAAGAGCGGACTTCAGCAGATCGACACCTCCGGCGGTTCACTGCTGACCTCCGCCGAGCAGAACGATGTCACGCACTCCCCCTCCGCGCTGCTGACGCTGCTCGGCGGACTTCTCGCCGGCGCGGTCGTCGGCGTCATCGCGGCGTTCATCGTCAACGTCTTCGACAGGCGCATCCGGTCGCCGCGCGAGGTCGAGTACCGGCTGGGCGTTCCCGTTCTGGGAGACATCGATGACACCGCGGCGACGATCCCCGCGGACGGCGCTGCGCGCGGTGCGTTCAGGCGGATCAGGGAGCGGTTACTGACTGAGCTCGACCCGAGCGTGCGGTCGATCGCCATCATCGATGACACGGGAGCGGAGCCGCGATCCGACGTCGCCGCGAACCTCGCGGTCGTGCTCACCCGCGCGGGAACGCTCGCGACCCTGGTGGTGGTCGGCACGACCGATGACGAGCGCGCCATGCTGCGCGACCGGCTCGGGCTGGTCGCACACGCGAGTGAACGAACGGCGGTACCGCACCGTTCCTCGGAGATCTCTGGCCTGCTGGTCGCACTGCCGATCGAGTCTGAAGGCGACTACGCGAGCGTCAGCACGAAGGCGATATCCAAGCTGACCTCGACCGCCGCTGAATATCACGTGATCATTTCGCTCCCGTCGGATGCGGACGAGGCGTCCAGGCGTTCGGTCGCCCGCAGCGTCGACGCCGCCATCATCGTCATCGCCACGAACTCGAGCCGTTCGGACCAGATCGAGCAGATCATCACCGAGCTCGCGGCGACGGGCACGCAGCTGCTGGGTGCGATCGTTGTACCGGCCGGCCGCACGCTCGCCGGGACGGATACCGACGCGGTAGCGGACCCCGACGTCACGGCCGCAGCCGGGCACTGACCGATGCCCGACGTGAGAGCGGGAACGAACGTGGAGGTAGTGGGCGTGCCCATCGCCCGGCTCGACTCCGCGGGGGTGCTCGACCAGGTACTCACCTGGCGCGATCCGCGTCATCCGAAGGTCGCAGTCGGCGTCAACGCGGCCGTCTGCAACCTCGCCGCGCGAAGCGGTTCGTTCCTCGAGACGGTGCGTTCCGTCGACCTGGCATACGCCGACGGCCAGTCGGTGGTGTGGGCGTCACGCATTCTCGGCGCACCGATTCCCGAGCGCACCGCCACCACCGATCTCGTCTACCCGCTCGCGCTGCGCTGCGCCGAGCTGGGTCGGCGAGTGTACCTGTTCGGCGGCCGTCCAGGGGTGGCTCGCACCGCCGGCGAGCGCCTCGAGCAGCACGCACCGGGCCTCGTCCAGCGTTCTCACGACGGCGACATCGCCGGCACCGAGCGAGTGCTCGCGGAGATCGCTGAGTTCCGCCCGGATGTACTGCTCGTCGGGCTGGGCGATCCGCTGCAGCAGGACTGGGTCTCGGCGAACCTCGACCGGCTCGCGGTACCCGCGATCCTCACCTGCGGCGGGCTGTTCGACTGGGTGAGCGGCGCCCATCGGCGTGCCCCCGAGTGGATGATCTCGGCGGGGCTCGAATGGCTGTGGCGTCTCATGCTCGAGCCTCGCCGCCTCGCCGCGCGCTATCTGCTCGGCAACCCACAGTTCGTCGCCAGGCTCGGCATCCAACTGCTGCGCACTCGCACGCGGCCGGTGTCCTGACGGTGCCCGCGACCCCGATCGAGGCGGCCAACCCGCAGCATTCCCGCGAACTCGCCCGCGGGGGTGCCGCGAGCTTCGTCGGCGCCATCATCAGCGCCGCAATGGGATTCGCGCTCACCGTGGTGCTGGCGCGCGCGCTCGGCGACATCGGATCGGGAATCGTGCTCCAGGCGATCGCCGTCTTCACGATCGTTCTCAGCTTCGCGCGATCTGGCATGGACTCGACGGCGGTCTGGATCATGCCAAGGCTCGCCGCTTCCGACGCCGCGCAGCTGCGACCGGCCCTGCGGGTGTTGTTCACCTCCACCGCGATCGTCAGCGTGGTGCTCGGGGCGGGCACCGTGCTGCTCGCACCGCTTTTCGCGACCGGCGGGCACGCCGCCGCCGAACTCGCCCAGGCCGTGGCCATCGTCGGCTGGTTCCTTCCCGCTGGGGCTCTCATGCTCGTCGGGCTGTCTGCCACTCGCGGCCTGGGTGGCGTGGTGCCGTACGTGGCGGTGGGCAGCATCGCTCTCCCGGTGAGTCGACCGATCATCGTCGCGACGATCGCGGGCTTCGGAGGATCGCTCGCACTCGTCACCCTCGGCTGGTCGATCCCTCTCCCGCTGGCCCTGGTTGCAGCGATCGTCGTGCTCGTGGTGCAGGTCAGGCGACACGAGCGGAGCGCCGGCGTGCGGGGGGGATGGCGGGTGGATCCCGCGTTGCGTCGCACGATCTGGGGTTATTCGCTGCCCCGGGTGCTCTCGGCCGGACTCGAACAGTCCGTGCTCTGGCTCGACGTACTGCTCGTCGGGCTGATCAGCGGGCCAGCGGCGGCCGGCATCTACGGCGGGGCCAGCAGGTTCGTCTCGGCCGGGCTCATCATCGATACGTCGCTGCGGGTCGTCATTTCACCGCGATTCAGCACGTTGCTCGCCGGCAAGCTGATCGGCGACGTGAAATCTCTGTACCGAACAGCGGCCACCTGGCTGGTGGTCTTCAGTACTCCGATCTACATCATCCTGGCCGCCTTCGCCCCGGTGGTGCTCGGCTGGCTCGGCCCGGACTTCACCGCCGGGTCGGCGTCGCTCGCCATCCTGTCGGCCGGCGCCATCCTCACCTTCACGGCCGGCAATATCCACTCCGTGCTGCTGATGAGCGGCAGAAGCGGATGGGGCGCGCTCAACAAGGCGATCGTGCTCGGGATCAACGTCGTGGGCAACCTCGCCCTGATTCCGATCTGGGGCATCGACGGAGCCGCCCTGACCTGGGCGGTGAGCATGCTGGTGGATGCGACGCTCGCCGCCATCGAGGTGAAGCGGTTCATCGGGGTCGGAATGGACATCCGCGCGATCGGATACGCACTGCTCGTGCCGCTCGTCACGGTGGGAGTGCCGTCACTGGTCTTGCTGCTCGTGATCGGGCCGACCCTTGGCTCGATGATCGCGTCGATCGTCGTCGGCGGTGTTCTGCTTGTCGCCTGGTGCTACCTCGACCGCCGTCGGCTACGGCTCGACGGGCTGGCATTGCTCGCGCGACGCTGAGCTGTCGATCTAAGCGAGATCGAGGACCATAGCAAGAAATTTCCCGTTAGGGGTAGTTTCTTCGGCGTGTCGGGAGTATTTTTCTGGATACCTGATGGCGTTTACCCCCGAATAGCGCCGAAGATCCCGAAATCGCAGGTTCTACCCGTGACCCCTACCCGCCCCCTGTCGCCCGATGAAGCGCGCAGCGCGGTGCCCATCGGCGTCGAGGCCTCCGATCGACCGACCCCGCGGTGGCGCCGCCCGGGCATACTCGCCGGCGGGGTCGTGGTGCTCTCCATCGCCGCCGTGATCGCCGCTGCCGTGATCGTTCCCGCCGCGTTCATCGGCACCACACACTCGGAATCGACCGCCCACGGCACGTCGGTCGCGACAATCGCGCCCAACCCGTCGGCCAGCGTGGCAGCTCCGACCGGCACGATCACACCCGCCGTCGCGACGAATTCCATCGCGTCCTTCCTCAGCGCGGTCGCCATCGTCGACTCGTCGAAAGCCGACCCCACCACGCAGCTTGCCGGTATCGCGGCCGGCGCGATCGTCGACGAGATCGCCAACGAACGCCAGGAGCTGACGGCGAACGGCTGGGAGGTCACCGGCACGCCGACCATCGCCTCGCTCTCGGTCGTCAGCGAGACGACCGGCAACCCGCCCACCGCGACGGTCCAGGCCTGCGTCGACTCGTCGAAGGTCGTCACCCTCGACAGCGACGGAAAGCCTCTTGGCACGGCCTCGCTCACGCGGGCGCTCAACATCTACACCCTCGAATACGACGCAGCCGGCTGGAAAGTCGTCGCGCGAACCTTCCCGAACAATCCCACCTGCTGATGCCCCGAAATCCAGGAGACCCGATGCCCACCCGCACCCTTTCAGTGAGAAGTCGCCGAGGCGGCATCGCCGTGCTCGCGACCGTCGTCGCCCTCGTCGCATCGGTCATCGTGCCGCAGGCGGCGACGGCGGCCGGCCTGCCTTCTCCGGACGGCCTGTCCGCCGCCACCGCCGCGGCATCCTGCTATGAGATCAAGCAGCTGACCCCGAGCGCCCCGAGCGGCGTCTACTGGCTGGTCACGCCGACACTCGGCGCCCCGGCGCAGTTCTACTGCGACCAGACCACGAGCGGCGGGGGCTGGGTGCTCATCGGCCGCGGCCGCGAGGGCTGGAGCGACGAGACCACCGGCGTCGGCACGACCGCCCAGGTGAGCAGCACCATCACGGGAACCGCGGCGTTCTCCCCGAAGGAGCTCTCGGCGAAGGTGATCGGCGGCCTGCTGAACGGCGGCGCCGTCACGTCGCTACCCGACGGCATCCGCCTGCATCGGGCCACCAATATCGCCGGCACGACCTGGCAGGACGTCACGTTCTCGATCACGTCTCCCCGCCCGGATTGGAGCTGGGCATTCGACAACCAGCAGCGCGTCGGGAACTGGAACGTCGGAGGAGTCACCGGATCCGGCGGCAGCACCCAAAGCTTCGGCAGCGGCAACGGCACGAACCAGGTTCTGACCGAGTCCGCCGCGACCGAGGGCTGGGAGGCGGGCTTCGGATTCGGTTCGTCCACCCACGGAAGCACCGACGCGAGCAGCTACCTCTGGACCCAGAGCTCCACCGCCGGCTACGCGCGCCCGTTCACCCAGGTGTTCCTCCGCCCGCAGCTGACCAGTTCGATCTTCACCACCATCCCCGACACGGGCACGACCAAGGTCGAGCAGTCGCCCGTCGCCGAGAGTGCCGCACTTCCGACCAACTGGGGTGTCTCCGGAATCGGCGCCGGACCGAACAGCGTCGAAGGCAGCAACGAGGTCTCGGCGTTCGCCGAAGGCAACGGCATCGTCTACGTCGGCGGCAACTTCCTCACCGTGCAAAAGAGCGCGGCCGGCGCATCGCAGGTGAACCAGTCCTACCTGGCCGCCTTCGACGTGCATACCGGTGAGTTCATCTCGTCGTTCAGACCCACCTTCGACAAACAGGTGAAAGCTCTCGCCGTGCTGCCGAACGGCGACCTGGCCGTCGGCGGATTCTTCGGGACCGTCGACGGGGCATCCCATCCCGCACTGGCCATCCTCAATCCGACCACGGGCGCGGTCGACCCCGCGTACTCGACCCAGCTGATCGATGCGCTCAGCGGCGGAGTTCCGTTCGTTCGGGCGCTCGATGTGCAGGGCGGTTGGCTCTACCTCGGCGGCGAGTTCACCCACATCACCGGCGGCACGGCGACCTCTCCGGTCTACTCCCGAGCGGCGGGCCGCATCTCCGTGACCGACGGAACCCCTGACGCCAGCTGGAACCCGGAGTTCAACGGCACCGTTATCTCACTCGACGCGTCGAGCCAGGGCGACCGGGTCTACTTCGCCGGATTCTTCGATAAGTCCAAGACGTCCACCGCGGTGAAGGGTGCCGCCATCTCGACGACCGGCGCGACGGACATCCCGTGGAATATCACGTTCTCCGCCTCCGCCAACTACCAGCAGGCGGTGAAGGAGGTCGGCAACAAGGTCTACATCGCCGGATCGGAGCACATGCTGTTCGGATACAACCGGTCCGACATGTCGCCGGCCAGCACGACGATCCTCGGCTCCAGCGGCGGCGACGGCCAGGCCATCGCCACCGACGGAACCACCATCTACGCCGGCTGCCACTGCTTCTGGACGGAGTACGACGGCGCCAGCCAGTGGCCGAACATCGGCACCGCGTGGACATCGGCGAACAAGATCAACTCGTTCGGAGCCTGGAACGCGGCGACCGGCAAGTACGAGGCACAGTTCAACCCGACGGTGAGCCAGCGCCACGGTGCCGGGTCGTGGGCCCTGTTCGTCGACTCGACCGGGGTGCTCTGGACGGGCGGCGACTACACCGCATCGTTCAAGGCCGGATCGACCAACCAGTGGTCGGGAGGGTTCGTGCGGTTCGCGCCGAACGACTCGACGGCGCCGACGACACCGACGGCGCTCTCGGTGACCACCAACGGCACCAACGACTCGCTCAGCTGGACCGGCTCGACGGATGCCGGCGGCGCGGTGACCTACCAGATCCTGCGAAACGACAGGGTCGTGGCCACTTCGACGACGACGACCGCCACGCTGCCCGCTGCACCGACCGGGACGAAATACTTCGTTCGCGCGGCCGATCCATCGGGCAACTGGTCGGCGAGTACGCCCGACGCGACCGTCGCGGTCACTCCTCCCGGCGATAACCCGAACTACATTCCGGCGGGCAGCTCGTGGAGTTACTACTACAACGCGACTGACCCCGCCGCCGGCTGGCAGGCGCCCGGCTACGACGCATCCAGCTGGGCGGTCGGCGCGGCGCCGATCGGATTCGGGCAGCCGGTGCTGGGCACGACGCTCACCGCGCCGGCACCCAAGCCGATCACGGCGTACTACCGCAAGACGTTCACCGTGACCGACGCGACGAAGGTCGCCTCCGTGCAGCTCACCACCCGCGCGGATGACGGAATCATCGTCTACGTGAACGGCACGGAGGTGCTGCGGAAGAACATCGATCCGGGCGCCGTGACATCGGCCACCGACGCCAACGTCGCGGTCTCCGCCGCCAACGCCGTCGCGAATCCGATCACGGTCACCGTGCCGGGCTCGGCCTTCGTGACCGGGGCGAACGTCATCACGGCCGAGGTGCACTCGAACTACCACACCACGCCGAGCGCGAGTTTCGAGCTCACCGCGATGGCGACGTTCGGCACCCAGCCGGGCGGCACGCCTCCACCGGCGAACCCGCCGGCCAACCCACCCGCCGATGGTTCGGTCCCCGCGGGAACCGCCCTGGTGGCGACCGGGTCGAACTGGTCGTACCTCTATAACGCGACTGCCCCGGATGCGACGTGGAACAGCAACGCGTTCGATTCGTCCTCGTGGCCGGTCGGAGCGGCTCCTCTCGGCTGGGGCCAGGCCGTGCTCGGAACCACGCTCAGCACGGACGCGTCGAAGCTGGTGACGACGTACTACCGAAAGTCGTTCACGGTGGCCGACCCGACCAAGATCACGGCCGGAATCGACATCACCACGCGTGCCGACGACGGGATCATCCTCTACCTGAACGGGGTCGAGATCTCGCGGGTGAACATGGACCCGGGCGCGGTGACGTCGACGACGGATGCCAATGCCGCCGTCTCGGCCGCGAACGCGCTCGCCAATCCGGTGAAGATCCACATCCCGAGTTCCGCTCTCCTGGCGGGCACGAACGTCATCTCTGCCGAGGTTCACTCCAACTACAAGTCGACACCGAGCGCCAGCTTCGAGCTCTCGGCGATCGTGAGCTAGTGGCGGTTGAGCGGAAGTTCACCGCCGCCCTGGTGGCTGTGCGAAGCGCACAGAAACCGGGCGGCGGTGTACCCGCGTACACGCGGTGGGTGAACCGTCGGCTCGCCCGCTATGTGGCCGCAGCGGCGTACACGGCCGGCCTCTCACCGAACGCCGTCTCCGCGATCTCGGCGGTGCTCTCCGCGATCGGCCTCGCCGTGCTCGTGGTGCTTCCCCCCACCATCGGGAGCGGCCTTCTCGTCGCTCTCTTGCTGGCGGTCGGATATGTGCTCGATTCCGCCGACGGGCAGGTCGCTCGACTCGGCCAGCGCGGTGGGCCGGCCGGGGAATGGCTCGATCACGTCATCGACGCGATCCGCACCCCGGCCATCCATCTCGCCGTGCTGGTGGCCCTGTTCCGTGACCCCGGGGTCGGTCGCTGGCCCCTCATCATCGCTCTCCTCTATACGCTCGTGAGCGTCGGCCAGTTCATGAGCCAGATCCTGTCCGAACAGTTGTCGGGCGCCGCGAAGCCGACGTCGGAGGGTGCCGGCGTGCGGCAGTCGGTGATCCTCATCCCGACCGACATGGGCACACTCTGCCTGATCTTCGTTTTCTGGGGAGCGCCAGTGGTGTTCGTGATCGTCTACACCGCGATGTTCGGCCTCAATCTGATCCACACGGCCATCTCGTTCCGCCGGAAGTACCGACGTCTGGTGGCTGTCGGCGCTGAACGAGCCAGCGAAGCAGCGGCGCGAAGCTAGTTCGCCAGCACTTCGAGAATCGCCTCGCCGTACTTCGCCAGTTTGTTCTCGCCGACGCCGCTCATGGTGCCCAACTGCGCGAGCGTGGTCGGTTTGCCGGCCGCAATCTCGCGCAGGGTCGCGTCGTGGAAGATGACGTATGCCGGCACGGCCTGCTCCTTCGCCTCGGCGGCGCGCCAGGCCCGCAGCGCGTCGAAGATGGGAACGATGTCGTCCGGCAGGTCGGCGAGAGCGGTGCGGCGGGCTTTGGATGGGCGCGCCTGGCGCTCCGGCTCGCGTCGCAGCATCACCGGGCGCGAGCCCGACAGCACAGCAGCGCTCGCCTCGGTGGTGATGAGCGTGCCGAAACCGTCGCCGTTCACGGCGAGAAGGCCCTGTGCCAACAGCTGCCGCACGACACCACGCCACTCCTGCTCGCCCAGTTCGCTGCCGATGCCGTAGGTGGAGAGAGTGTCGTGCCCGTACTGCGTGATGCGCGCAGTGGTTCGCCCGAGCAGGATGTCGATCAGCTGCCCCGCGCCAAACTTCTGGTTGCGTTCCCGCGCCAGCCGAACCACGGTCGACAGCAGCTTCTGCGCGGGGATCGTTCCGTCCCATGCCTCGGGCGGGTTCAGGCAGGTGTCGCAGTTGCCGCAGGGCTTGCTGGTCTCACCAAAATATTTGAGCAGCTGCACCCGGCGGCACTCGACCGTCTCGCACAGCGCGAGCATCGCGTCGAGGTGCTGGCCGAGGCGGCGACGGTGGGCGTCATCGCCCTCGGAGGTGTCGATCATGCGGCGCTGCTGCACGACATCCTGAAGCCCGTAGGCGAGCCACGCCGTCGAGGGCAGGCCGTCGCGGCCCGCTCGACCGGTCTCCTGGTAGTAGCCCTCGACCGACTTCGGCAGGTCGAGGTGCATCACGAACCGCACGTCTGGCTTGTCGATGCCCATGCCGAACGCGATGGTCGCGACCATGACGATGCCGTCTTCGCGAAGGAAGCGGGACTGGTTGGCGGCACGAATCTTGGAATCGAGGCCGGCGTGGTACGGCAGGGCGGAGATGCCGTTCTGGTTCAGGAACTCGGCCGTCTGCTCGACCGACTTGCGGGACAGGCAGTAGACGATGCCGGCATCGCCCGGGTGCTCGCTACGCAGCAGTTCGAGCAGCTGTTGCTGCGGTGCGTTCTTCGGGGCGATGCGGTACTGGATGTTCGGCCGGTCGAAGCTCGCGACGAAATGCTTCGCGTTCTCGAGCTGCAGGCGCTTCTGGATCTCTTTGTGCGTCTGCTCCGTCGCCGTGGCGGTGAGAGCGATGCGTGGCACGTCTGGCCACCGCTCGTGCAGCATCGACAGCTGCAGGTAGTCGGGGCGGAAGTCGTGGCCCCACTGCGACACGCAGTGGGCCTCATCGATCGCGAACAGGGCGATCTTCGCGCGGTCGAGCAGGTCGGCCGTGGTGGAAACCCGCAGGCGTTCCGGCGCGAGGTAGAGCAGGTCGAGCTCGCCCTCGAGAAATGCCCGCTCGACCGCCATGCGCTGCCCGGCATCCTGCGTGGAGTTGAGGAACGCCGCCCGCACGCCCACCGCCGAGAGCGCGTCGACCTGGTCCTGCATCAGGGCGATGAGCGGCGAGATGACAACCCCGGTGCCCTCGCGCACGAGCGCGGGGATCTGGTAGCAGAGCGACTTGCCGCCGCCGGTGGGCATGAGTACCAGCGCGTCGCCGCCGCCCACGACCTGTTGGATGATCTCGGCCTGGTCGCCGCGGAACGCGTCGTAGCCGAAGACCGTGTGGAGGGCATCCGCCGGGTCCGCATAGCGCGACGGAGCCGGTGCGACAGCAGATACCGCGACGAGTTCGCGCTCGGCGGGAGGTGGCGGTGCGTCGAAGTCGTCGGGTGGGGTCAGGTCCCACGGGATCTCTTCTTCTGCTCCGAATGTCACCGGGCGAGTCTAACCGCGGCCCATGACACGACTAGCGGGAATGCGACATGACCATCCGATCCTGGCCGGGGTGCGCCCTGTGAGGGAGAGACTTATTACATGACCACCCGCCACGCTCTCGTCCCGACAGTGCTCGGCGATTTGACCGTCGTCGCGTCGGGAGACGCGATCGTGGGCCTGTATTTTCCCGGTCACTGGTACCTGCCGCCGCGCGAGGCGCTCGGCGAGCGCGTCGAACACGACGGGCTGATCGACGAAGCAGCCGCGCAGCTGCGAGACTACCTGGCCGGCGCTCGCACGGGTTTCGACCTCGAGGTGACGACCAGCGGGGATCCGCTGCAGGAGAGCGTCTGGGCGATGCTGCGGGAGATCCCGTTCGGTGAGACCACGACCTACGGGGCCCTGGCCGAACGGCTCGGCAATCGGGCTCTCGCACAGGCGGTCGGGCAGGCCGTCGGTCACAACCCGGTCTCCATCATCATCCCGTGCCACCGCGTGCTCGGTACGAGCGGCAAGCTCACCGGGTTCGCCGGCGGTCTCGAGCGCAAGCGGTTCCTGCTCGAACTCGAGGAGCCGGAGCTAGCGAAGGCCGAGCGGCTCTTTTAATCGGGCAGCAATGTCCAGCCGTCGAGCGTGGTCCACTCGCCCTTGAAGAAGTCGGGCTCCTGGCCGTCTCGAACGAAACCGACCCTCGTCAGCAGGGCGGCCACTGCGTCATTGCGACTATCGCTGAACGCGAAGAGCGGCGACGGTGACAGATGCGCGACCAGAGCCGACATCCCCTCGGTCGCATATCCCTGCCGCTGCTCGCCCACGGTCACCCCCAGCTCGTAGCCGACCGCCAGCGTGTGGACGGCCAGGTCGCCGACCAGGCGGCCGTCGTGGTGCATCGCGAGCTGCACCCAGCCGTCGAGCGGGGGAAGCTCCGCCGGATTCGACGCGACGAGCTCTTGCGCGTCGCGCGACGCGAAGTCGGGGGACCACGACTGGTAGCGAGCGATCTCCGGGCGTTGACGATACGCGACGAAGTCTGGAATGTCGCGCTCGGCGAGCGGCTCGATCGTGAGCCGGGCGGTGGTCAGTTTCACGCCCCGAGCATAGGCGACCCGGTAACGTGGACGGGTGCTCGCAGTCATCGTCGGCGTCGCCAGCGCCCTGGTGTTCGGGTCGGCCGACTTTCTCGGCGGCCTCGCGTCGAAGCGCATCGCCGCCGTACGGGTCACCGCCATTGCCGCGGTCGCCGGCCTCGTCGTGCTGCTCCTCGCACTCCTGGTCGTGCCGAGCCACTGGTCCTGGAGCGCGGTGCTGTTCGGAGCGCTGTCCGGCGTGAGCGGCGCGCTCGCCATCTCGCTGCTGTATGCCTGCCTCGCGATCGGGCCGATGAGCATCCTGTCCCCGCTTACCGCTGTCATCTCCGCGGTCGTGCCTCTCACCGTCGGGCTCCTCCGCGGCGAGCGACTGCACCCGATCGGCTACGTCGCCCTCGGCATCGCGCTGGTCGCCGTAGTGCTGGTCGGCTTCGTTCCGGAGAAGGGGGCCGTGCGCCCGTCGCTGCGCGGAATCCTGATGGCCATCGGGTCGGGCGCGATGATCGGCGTCTTCCTCATCGTGATCGACCTCACGCCCACCGACTCGGGCGTCATCCCGCTCGTCTTCAACCGTGCGGTGAACGCGATCATCATGTTCGCGACCGTCGGAGTGATCGCCCTTCTCGCCAGGCGACGGGGTGCGGGTGTCGATCCGCGCGGATGGCGCCCCGGCCTTCCCTTCGCCATCGCCTGCGGGATCATCGACTCGATCGCGAACGCCGGCCTGCTGTTCGGGCTCCGGCTGGGCGACCTCTCGGTCATGTCGGTGCTGACCGCGCTCTACCCTGCCGGCACGATCATCCTCGCCGCGATCGTGCTGAGGGAGCGTATCGCCCCGGTGCAGTACCTCGGACTCGTGCTCGCGGTGGCCGCGGCCGGGATGCTGGCGATCGCATGAGTTGGGCGCTCTCATGATCAGCGTCTCGCTGGGCCTGGTCGGCGCCATCATCTACGGCGGCAGCGATTTTCTCGGCGGCCTCGCCGCGAAAGCGATGAGCTCCACCCGGGTGACCGCACTCAACTCTGTGGTCGGCTTCACCGTGCTCCTGCTCGGGTCGCTGGTCATCCCCACCGGATGGAGCACGGATGCCCTGCTCTGGGGAGCGCTGAGCGGCCTCGCCGCAGCGGGCGCGCTCGTGCTGTTCTACGCCTGTCTCGCGCTCGGACCGATGAGCATCCTGTCGCCGATCATGGGACTGGTCGCCGCCATCGTTCCGATCATCATCGGCTTCGCCCGTGGCGAGCGACTCAGCGTTTTCGGCGATGTCGGGCTGGTCGTCGGTCTCATCGCCGTGGTGCTCATCTGCTTCGTGCCCGGGTCGAAAGTGGTGCGGCCGTCGCTGCGCGGCATCCTGATGGCCATCGGTTCCGGCATCGGGATCGGCTTCTACCTGGTCTTCATCGACCTTTCGCCGACAGACAGTGGCCCCGCACCGCTCGTCGTCTGCTTCGCCGTGACCGGTCTCGTGATGGCCGCGGTGCTACTCATCCGCCGCACGCGGTCACACTCCAGTGACACGAAACGACCCCCTCGACGGGCCGTCGTCTTCGCGCTGCTGTGCGGTCTGACGGATGGCGTGGCCGCATTCCTCTTCCTGCTGGCGCTGCGTGCGGGAGACCTCTCGGTCGTGTCGGTGCTCAATGCTCTGGCGCCAGCGGGCACGATCGTGCTCGCGGCCGTGCTATTGCGGGAGCGGATCGCCGTGGTGCAGTGGATCGGACTGGCGGTCGCGCTCGTCGCGGCCGCGCTGCTCGCGCTGGCCTGACTCTCGTCGAGACTAGCTTTCATCCAAAATCAGGCGCTTGCCCATCGAGACGACCTGGTCCTCGCCGTAACCGAGTCCGCGGTAGAAACCGAGGACGGCAGCATTGTCGCTGCGCACTTGCAGGTTCAGCTTCGGGCATCCTCGCTCGATCAGGAGCGTCTCGACCGCGGCCATCAGCTGCCGGCCCAGCCCCTCGCGTCGCCGCCCCGGGTCGACCGCGAGGTAGTGCACCCAGCCGCGGTGACCGTCGTAACCGGCCATGGCGGTTGCAACAATGGCGCCATCGAATTCGCCGACCAGGAACAACTCGGGCTGTCCGGTGAGCTTGCGCTCGATGTCCCGACGCGGATCGTTCCACGGACGCACCAGGCCGCTCGCGGTCCAGAGTGCGACCACCTGCTCGGTGTCTTCGGTGCGGAAGGGCCGGATGTCCATGGTTCCATCATCCCGCACCCACAAGCGGGTCGAGCTTGTCGAGACCTCACCGACGTCATTCGTTCGGGAGGTCTCGACAAGCTCGACCCGCTTAAGTGGTGCTACAGGGCGGCGAGCTCCTCGAGCAGCGCATCGCCCGGACGCACGTCGACCATCGACGCCTTAATCTCGGCGCGGCCGAGCAGTTCGTCCATGCGACGACGGCGCGCACGCGAGATGAGCGTCACGACGGTTCCGACCTTGCCCGCGCGGCCGGTACGACCGGAGCGGTGCAGGTAGGTCTTGTACTCGTCGGGTGCGTCGGCCTGGATCACGAGCGTGATGTCGTCGACGTGGATGCCGCGAGCCGCGACATCCGTCGCCACCAGCACGTTGACCCGACCGCTGGTGAGCAGCTGGAGGTTGCGCGTGCGGCGGGACTGGTTGAGGTCACCGTGAAGCGACGTGGCGGGGATGCCGGCGTCTTCGAGCTGGTCGGCGAGCTGCTCCGCGAACGCACGGGTGCGGGCGAAGATGAGCGTCTTGCCCTCACCGGCGGCGAGCTGCTCGATGATCGCGACCTTGTCACGCTGCTCGATGAGCAACACCTTGTGGTCGATCGTGGAGGAGGCCTGGTCTTCACCGGCGACCTCGTGAACTGCCGGGTCCTTGAGGAACTGCTTGACCAGGGTTGCGACACCCTTGTCGAGGGTTGCCGAGAACAGCAGCTTCTGGCCGCCCTTCTTCGTCTCCTCCAGGATGCGCTGAACCGGCTCGAGGAAGCCCAGGTCGCACATGTGGTCGGCCTCATCCAGCACGGTCACGAAGACCTCGCTCAGGTCGAGGCGACCCTGCTCGATGAGGTCCTCCACGCGACCGGGGGTCGCGATGACGATGTCGACTCCACGCTGCAGGGTGGAGACCTGCTTGTACTGCGGCACGCCACCGACGATCGTGGTGGTGAACAGGCCGACGCTGCGGGCGATGGGCTGCACAGTGCGGTCGATCTGCATGGCGAGCTCGCGGGTTGGGGCGAGGATGAGCGCGCGGGGCTTGCGGCCAGGCTTGCGGCCCGCGCCACCCATGTTCTCCATCAGGCGCTCGACGAGCGGTGCGCCAAAAGCGATGGTCTTGCCGGAGCCGGTCTTGCCGCGGCCGAGCACGTCTTTGCCGGCGAGCACATCCGGGATGGTCGCGGCCTGGATGGCGAAGGGAGCCTCGGCGCCCATCGACGCGAGCTGGCGCACGATGTTGTTGCCGAGACCGAGGTCGCCGAACGTCACACCCTCGACATCGCTCGCGGTGATGACTGCCGCCTCGAGGCGCTCGAGCACGACGTCCTCGACCGGGCCGCTCGTGGTGGCGCGGGTGTAGAAGTCGCTCTCGCGCTTCGGGGCGCGGTCGTCGCGGTCGAAGGAGCGGGGGGCGCGGTCGTCGCGGTTGTACGCGGGGCGTGCCGGACGGTCGTCGCGGTCGTAGCTGCGGGCCGGGCGGTCTGCACGGTCGTAGGCGGGGCGGGCCGGGCGGTCCTCGCGGTTGTACGCGGGGCGCTCGGTACGAGGTGCGCGGTCGTTGTAGGCGGGACGGTCGTTGCCGTAGGCGGGACGCTCGGTACGGGCCGGACGGTCGTTGTTGTAGGCCGGGCGCTCGGCGCGCGGCGCGCGGTCGTTGTACGCCGGACGCTCGTCGCGGTTGTACGCGGGTCGCGCCGGACGGTCGTTGTTGTACGCGGGGCGGTCCGTGCGCGGGGCACGGTCGTCGCGGTTGTACGCCGGGCGGTCGGTGCGCGGAGCGCGGTCGTCGCGGTTGTACGCGGGACGCGCCGGGCGGTCGTTGCGGTCGCCGTACGCGGGGCGGGCCGGGCGCTCGTTGTTCGAGCCGCCGACACCGGAGGTGCGGGCCGGGCGGTCGCCGTAGGAGGGGCGCTCGACCGCGGGGCGGTCGCCGTACGACGGACGCTCCGGGCGGCGGTCGCCGTAGGCCGGGCGGTCGGCGCGGTTGGTGGCGGGCTTGGAGTCGCGGGGGCTCCAGTCCGGACGGCGGTCGCCGCCGGTCGGGCGGTCGCCGGTGCGCGCGGCACGGTCATCCTGGGTCCAGCGCTTCTTGGGAGCAGCGGCCGCGGCGTCAGCGCGGAAACCGCGGTGACCCTCGCGCTGCGCACCCTTGGGGGCGCCTGCGGACTTGTAGGGCTTCTTGCCTCCGGTGCTCTTACCGGCACTGGAGGGCTTGCTGAAATTAGGCATAGTTCTTTCCGGGTTCTGTGTTCTGTAGTTCACAGAGCGCATGAAGGTAGGCGCCGTGGAACACGCACTACTGGATACCCGGGCAGTCTTTGACCGAGGCCGTCACATACATTCGTGTGATGTCACCCACTGGAAGTAGTGGGTGATCCGGCCCGCAAGACTTACAAACCCATGCGCTGCAATTAGCGCTGTCTTGAGCCGACCTTCCGACATTACTGCATTGCAGGTCAAAGCACTAGGTTTGGCGGGATGACACGGCTCATCGCACGCGCGGCAGCCGCCGCGCTGGCCGCAGCCGCCCTCCTCGCGCTCGCAGCGTGCGGGCCCACCGGCACCGAGTCCACGGCCGTGGAACCCACAGCGCCCGCCGCCTACCCCGAGTCGACGAGCTACCCCGACATCCCGGTCGCCGCCGACATCCCCTACGGCACCGCCGACGGCGAGCCGCTCCTGCTCGACGCGTGCCTGCCCGCCGGCCCCGTCGAGGGCCTCGCCCCGCGTGCCGCGATCGTCGTGATCCACGGCGGCAGCTGGCAGCACGGCGACAAGGCCAACCTCAACTGGCGCAGCGTGTGCCAGTGGTTCGCCTCGGAGGGCTTCGTCGCCGTCTCGGTCAACTACCGGCTCGTGCCCGCGGCGACCTTCCCCGCGCAGCTCGACGACGTGCAGGCTGCCGTGCGGTGGCTCCGCGACCCGGCCCAGGTGGAGCGGTACAACCTCGACCCGGACCACATCGGCGCGTTCGGCGGATCGGCCGGGGGGAATCTCTCCGCGCTGCTCGGGACCGTGGGATCCGGCCCCTGGACCGACGACGCGCGCGTCGCGGCCGTCGCCGACCTGAGCGGGCCCGTCGACCTCCGCAAGCCGATCAGGACGACCGACAGCTACAACCAGGACTTCGCGCAGGTCGTGCTCGACTACCTCGGCTGCACGACCTACGCCGACTGCCCGGGGGCGGCAAAGGCATCCCCGGTGTTCCTCACCGACGAGACCGACCCGCCGTTCTTCGTGGCGCACTCGACGGAGGAGTTCATCCCGATCAAGCAGTCCGACGAGCTCGTCGCCGCCCTGCGCGACCACGGCGTCGACACCACCTACGTGACGGTCGCGGGCAGCCTGCACTCGATCGCGATGATCGACGACGACCTGCGCACGCGCATCATCGCCTTCTTCCGCGAGAAGCTCGACCAGAACGCGGTCGAGCTCGCGCCGAGCCCGCTGCCGGGAGAATAGTGGGATGACCGTCACCATCGAGTCCCCGCGCAACCCCGGCATCGCGGAGCTGCTGCGCGGCGGCGAGGCGTTCGCCGAGGCGCTCTACCCCGCCGAGGAGAACTTCATCCTCCCCCTCGAGGCCCTCGAGGAGCCGGGCGTTGCGGTCTTCGTCGCGCGGGTCGACGGGGAGGCCCTGGGGATGGCGGCGCTCGTGCAGCACGGGCCCGACTACGAGCTCAAACGGATGTTCGTGAGCGAGGCCGCCCGTGGGCAGGGCCTCGCCGGCCAGCTCCTGGACGCGCTCGAGAAGCACGCCCGGGATGCCGGCGCCGTCGTCATCCGTCTCGAGACCGGCAACCGCTCGGATGCCGCTGTCGCGCTCTACGAGAAGCGCGGCTACGTGCACATCCCCCGTTTCGGCGAGTACGCCGACTCGGCCTCGAGCGTGTGCATGGAGCTGGTGCTGGCTGGTTGAGTAGGCCGCCCACGGCCGTATCGAAACCTCACACCCGCGAACGGAGGTTTCGATACGCGCCCTAGAGGGCGCTACGCAACCCGCGAGAAGTACGGCGGTCGGCCACGAGCCGCACCACCACGATCACCGCGGCGACCGCGAGCAGCACGGCGCCGACCACGGCCGACACGAGCCCGGCGGTGCCGAAGTCGGTGAACGGGGTGCCGTCGAGGAGGTCGGTGTCGAGCGTGTCCTGCGAGCGCAGCAGGAAGACACCCGCCGCGACGGAGACCGCGCCGAGGAGAGTCGCGATGATCCCGATGACGACCTGCCAGGCGGGCAGCGGCGCGAGACCGCGCTCACCGCGGCGCTCGCGCGAGCCCTCCACGAGGTAGTACAGCGACGGCAGCACGATCAGCGTGAGCAGCGTCGACGACACGAGGCCGCCGATCACGATGATCGCGAGCGGCTGGGAGATGAAGCCGCCGTTGCCGGTGAGTCCGACGCCGAGGGGCAGGAGCGCGAAGATCGTCGCCGTCGCGGTCATGAGGATCGGGCGGAGGCGGCGGGACGCGCCGTGGACGATCGCGTCGCGCACGGTCATCCCTCGCTCTCGGTACTGGTTGACGAGGTCGACGAGCACGATGGCGTTCGTCACCACGATTCCGATGAGCATGAGCACGCCGATGAGCGAGGCGACACCGAGCGGGATGCCCGAGATGACCTGCAGCGCGATGGCACCGGTCGCGGCGAACGGCACCGAGACGAGGAGCAGTAGCGGCTGCCGCAGGCTCTTGAACGTCGCGACCATGACCACGTAGACGATCAGGATCGCCACGAGCAGCGCGAGGCCGAGCTGGCTGAACGCGTCGCTCTGCTGGGAGGTGACGCCGCCGAGGGTCGCGGAGGCACCCGCCGGGAGGTTCGCGTCGTCGACCGCGTTCTGCACGTCGAGCGACGCCGTGCCCACGTTGTCGCTGCCGGGCGTGACGGTCACCGTCGCGGAGCGGACGCCCTTGATCGTCGTGATGCTCGCGGGGCCGTTCTGCTGCTCCACGGTGGCGATGTTCGACAGCGGCTGCGGACCGGTCGCGGTGGGGATGACGAAGTCCTTCAGCTCCTGGACGGTCGTCGGGGCGCTGTCGTTCAGGATGTAGATCGAGAGCGTCTTCTCGTCGATCACGACGCTGCCGACCGCGCTCGGGTTCATCGCGGCGGTGACGATGCCGCCGACCGCGATCTCGCTCAGCCCCGCTTCGGCGGCCTTGTCCCGGTCGACGTTGATCGCGATGAACGGGAGGTCTGCGGCGAGGTTGCTCGTCGCCTCGGCGACCACGTCGAGGTCCTTGACCGCGGCGAGGACCTTGTCCGAGGCGTCCTGCAGCTCCTTCTCGCTCGTCGCCGTGATGTTGATGGCGATGTTCGAGGAGGCGAATCCGCCGCCCGCGGCCTGGAGGGTGACCTCGCCGGCGTCGTCGATGCCCTCGACGGTCTTGCGCACCTCGGCCTGCAGCTTCACCTGGTCGACATCGGGGTCGGTGGTGAGCGAGAAGGTCGACGCACCGCCACCGCTGAAGGCGGAGCGCAGCGAGTTGCCGCTCGAGCCGATGGAGAGCTGCACAGTCTCGACGCCCTTGACGTCGAGCAGTGCGGACTCCACCTTCTTGGCCGCGTCGTCGCGCGCCTCGAGCGAGGCGCCGAGCGGCAGCTTCTGCGAGACGGTGAGCGTGTTCTGGCCGCTGTCGCCGATGAAGTTCGTCTTCATGAACGGCACGAGCGCGCCCGTGGCACCGAGCAGCAGCACCGCCACGAGGATCGTCGCGACGGGCCGCTTGAGGGTCCAGTTGATGACCGGCAGGTAGCCCTTCTGCAGGCGCGAGGGCTTCTCCAGCTCGTCAGGGGCCGAGGCATCCGCGGTCGGCACGTGCTTGTGCGCCTTGTTCCCGAGGAACCAGTATGCGAGCACGGGCACGATCGTGAGCGACACGAACAGGGATGCCGCGAGCGCGATCGTCACCGTGAGCGCGAAGGGCCGGAACAGCTCGCCCGTGATGTCGCCGACGAGCGCGATCGGCAGGAACACCGCGACCGTGGTGGCTGTCGACGCCGTCACGGCGCCCGCCACCTCCTTCACGGCGGTGAGGATGGCGGGGAGCTTCTCCTCCCCGAGAGTCAGGTGTCTCTTGATGTTCTCGATGACGACGATCGAGTCGTCGACCACGCGGCCGATCGCGATCGTGAGCGCGCCGAGCGTGATGATGTTCAGCGTGTAGCCGGCGGCCTGCATGCCGATGAAGGTGATGAGCACGGAGGCCGGGATCGAGATCGCCGTGACCAGCGTCGAGCGCACCGAGAGGAGGAAGAGCAGGATCACGATCACCGCGAACGCGAGGCCGAGCAGGCCCTCTGTCGCGAGCGAGTTGATGGACTCCTCGATGAACGGCGCCTGGTCGAACGCGAGCGTGAACTTCGTGTTGCCGCCGAGCGACTTCTCCAGCGAGGGGATGAGGTCGCGCACCGCCTGCGATACCGCGACGGTGTTGCCGGCCGGAGTCTTGGTGATCGCGATCGTGAGGGCGGGCTCGCCGTTGACGCGCGAGATGCCCGTGACCGGGTCGTTCGTAATGGCGACGGTTGCGACATCCGCGATGGTCACCAGCGACCCGGAGCTGCCGCCGATGAGCGGAAGCGCCGCGATCTGGTCGGAGGAGTCCAGGCGCGTGCCGGCCTGGACCGTGAGGGTCTTGTCGTCCTCGGTGATCTGGCCGGCGGGCAGCAGCACGCCGTTGTTGTCGAGGGCGTCGCGGATCGCCTGGTTGCTGAGCCCGTTGGCGAACAGCTTGGCGGGGTCCGGCGTGATGACGACGCGCTGGGCCGTGGTGCCGAGCAGGCTCGCGTCGCTCACGTCGTCGATCTTCTTGAGCTCCACGATCGTCGAGCTCTCGAGCTTCGCGGAGAGGTCGTCGGGGTCGAGGTCGCTCGAGACGGCGATCTGGATTACCGGGAGGTCGGAGAAGTTGAACGTCAGCACCTGGGTCTCGGCGCTGTCGGGCAGCGTCGACTGGATCCGGTTGATCGCGAGCTGCGTCTTCTGCTCGGCCGTCGCGATGTTCGTCCCGTACTCGAACGCGGCGGTGATGCTCGACACGTTGGCGCTCGAGGTCGCGGTGGTCGAGTCGAGGCCGGCAACACCCTGGATCGCCGCCTCGATGGGGGTCGAGACATCCTTGTCGACGACCGCGGGCGATGCGCCCGGGTAGCTGGTGATGATGAAGATCTGCGGCAGGCTCAGCGAGGGGATGAGCTCCTGCTTGAGCGACGTGAGCGAGATACCGCCGAACACGCCGATGACGATCGTGACGAGCGCGATGAGCGCGCGGTTGCGCAGGCTGAAGACGGAGAAAAGATGCACGTGGTTACTCTCTGCTGCGAGGACATGTCGGTGCACGCCAGCGTGCTTTCATCGAATTATCCCCCGGGAGGCCCCGAGCGCGCGTACTCCTAGAGGATTACACGACCGACGAACTCAGGTCGGCGCTCGTCTCAGGCATGGGGTGACGGCCCACCGCCGCCCAGGCCCTGGCCAGGGCATCCACCGCGCGCTCTGTCTCTTCTGCCGAGTGCGAGAACGGGATGCGCACGAACCGCTCGAACGCGCCGTCCATGCCGAAGCGCGGGCCCGCGGTGATGATGAGCCCCTCGTTGCGGGCCGCTAGTGCGAGCTGCGAACTGACCGGATGCCCGAGGTTGATCCAGGCCGTGAGGCCGCCGTTCACGCGGGGAACGCTCCATTCGGGCAGTTTCGCGGCGAGCTGCCGCTCGAGGTGGTCGCGGCCGGCCCGCAGGTAGGCGCGGCGGGAGTCGAGGATCGCGTCGTAGTCGCGGAGCAGGTTCGTGACGATCAGCTGCTCGAGCAGCGGAGTGCCGAGGTCGCCCGAGGTGCGCTCGCGGATGAGGCGCTGGATGACCGTGCGATCCGCCCGGATCCAGCCGATGCGCACGCCGCCCCAGACGCTCTTGCCCACGGAGCCGATCGTGATCGCGCTGCCGAGGGCCGCGAACGGGAGGGTGCGCACGGGGCCGTCGAACCCTAGCTCGCCCATCGTCTCGTCGGCCACGAGCGTCGTGCCGTGGCGCGCGGCGAGGCCGAGCACCCGCTCCCGCACGTCGTCGGGCATCGAGGCGCCGGTGGGGTTGTGGTAGTCGGGCATGAGGTAGCCGAGCGACGGGCTCGTGCGCTGGATCACCTGCTCGAGCGCCTCCTCGTCCCAGCCGCCCTCCGAGGTCACGCTCACCGGGGCGATGCGCGCGCCCGCGGCCTTGAGCGCGTCGAGCGCGTGCGGATACGTCGGGTTCTCGATGAGGGCGCGGTCGCCGCGCGCCATGATCGTTCGGGCGATGAGTGCGATGGCGTGCTGCGCGCCGATCGTGACCATGATCTGGTCGGGCGTCGTGGGCAGGCCGCGGGAGGTGTAGCGGTCGGCGAGGGCCTCCCGCAGGACCGGGATGCCCACCGGGTCGAACCCGGAGTCGCCGAGGTAGGCCGGCAGCAGGTCGGCAGCCTCGCGCGCCGCTGCGACCACCCCGGGGATGGCCGGCATCGTCGCCTTGCTGAAGTCGAGGTATCCGGGCATGGGCTCGATCGCGGCGATCGCCTTGAACGGCAGCTGGGCGACGCTGCCTGAGCCGCGCACGCTCGACAGGTAGCCCGCGTCGCGCAGCTCGGCGTAGGCGGCGGTCACGGTCGTACGACTCACCTCAAGTTGGGCGGCGAGCTCGCGCTCGGCGGGAAGACGGGTGCCGGTGGCGACTCGGCCGTCGAGCACGAGCAGGCGGATGCGGTCGGCCAGTGCCGTGTACGCCACGCCAACGTCACGCCAACCGGCGAGCAGGATGACCAATTGGCGTGCGGAAAGGGAGCCCATCCGGCCAGAATAGCGGAATTGGCATCTTGTTCCCAGTCCAATTAGGGAATTGGATTGCCGTCATGACCCCAGCACTGCTCATGACCCGCCGAGTGGCCCAGCTCCTCGTTGGCCTGTTCGCCTACGGCTTCGCGATCGCGATGATGATCCGCGCCGCTCTCGGCATCTCGCCGTGGGACGTGCTGAGCCAGGGCATCGTGCTGCACACCGGCCTCAACTACGCCGTCATCACCAACGTGGTGGGCGCGCTCGTGCTGCTGCTGTGGATCCCGATCCGGCAGAAGCCCGGCGTCGGCACCGTCGCGAACGTGCTGCTGATCGGCCCGAGCATCGAGGTGGGGCTGTGGCTGCTGCCGACCCCGGACGACCTGGTGCCGCGCATCCTGCTCTTCCTGGGCGGGCTCGTCCTGCTCGCCGTCGCGACCGGGCTGTACATCGGGGCGCGGTTCGGCCCGGGCCCGCGTGACGGGCTCATGACGGGCATCCACCGCCGCACCGGCTGGCCGATCTGGATCGTGCGGACGTCGATCGAGGTGACCGTCGTCGCGATCGGCTGGCTGCTCGGCGGCAACGTCGGCCTCGGGACTGTGGCGTTCGCGCTGCTGATCGGGCCGCTCGTGAACCTCACGCTCCCCCTGCTGCGGGTGCCGGAGCTGCCGGTGGTCGACCCCGTCGAGACCCCGGTACCCGCATGATGCTCCTGCTCGGGCTGCTCGCCCTCATCGGGATCGTGGGCACCATCCGGCTCGTCGTGAAAGACGGCCACCGGAGGGTGCCCACTCGGTGATCGAGCGGAGTCGAGATCGAGGACTGTCTCTGTCCGCGTTGGTCGAGACCATGGCTCATGACCATTTCATCGTTCCGCATTGAGATCCCCGCCGCCGACATCGATGACCTCCGCCACCGGCTTGCCGAGGCGCGCTTCGCACCCGCGCTTCCCGCACCCGTCTCGGAGTGGGGCGAACCCTCCCCCTGGGCGCTCGGCGCGCCCGACGCCTGGTTGCGCGACCTCGTCGACTACTGGCGCGACGACTTCGACTGGCGCGCGTTCGAGCAGCGGCTGAACGAGATCCCGCAGTTCACCACCGAGATCGACGGGCAGCGTATCCACTTCGTCCACGTGCCGTCGAGCAACCCGGATGCAACGCCCCTCCTCCTCACCCACGGCTGGCCCGGCTCCTTCCTCGAGTTCACGGGGCTCATCGAGCATCTGACCGCGGACTTCCACCTCGTCATCCCCTCGGTGCCCGGATTCACCTTCTCCAGCCCGCTCGCCGACGGCGGCTGGAACGACACCCGTGTGGCCGGCGCCTTCGCCGAGCTGATGACTCGGCTCGGCTACGAGCGGTTCGGCACCCAGGGCGGCGACTACGGCGCGGGGATCGCGCCCGAGATCGCCCGGGTCGCGCCCGACCGGGTGATCGGAGTGCACGTCAACGGCACGACGGGGCCGGCGCCCCAACTGCCCCTGGCCGAGGAGGAGCTGGCTCAGTTGAGCCCCCGCGAGAAGCGGGCTGTCGACGACATCCAGGCGTTCCTGTGGCAGCAGTTCGGGTACATCTCGCTGCAGTCGACCCGCCCCGGCCTGGTCGGCACGATGCTCGCCGACAGCCCGGTGGCGCAGCTGGCCTGGATGATGGACAAGTTCCAGGCGTGGACGTGGCCCGTGGAGAAGGACGTGCTCGAGATACTCGACCGCGATCTGCTGCTGGCCAACGTCTCGCTGTACTGGTTCACGCGCACCGCGGGCTCGGCGGCGCTGACCGTCTATGCCCAGGCCGGCGGATGGGGCGCCGCCAAGGAGAAGACCGCGGTGCCGACCGCGATCATCAATTTCGCGCACGACATCGCGATCCGGCGTTACGTGGAGCTGGAGAACACAGTCGTGCGCTTCACCGAGGTCGACCGCGGCGGTCACTTCGCGGCGCTCGAGGAGCCCGAGCTGCTCGCGGCCGACGTGCGGGAGTTCTTCGCGGGGCTGTGATGCCTTCCGCGGATCGAGCTTGTGTCGACAAGCTCGATCCGCGGTTGTCCTACAGGTGCTTCTCTGCGTAGACCTTCATCGCGTCGCGCACGAAGGTCGCGCCCTCGATGCCGCCGTAGTTGGCGCCGAAGCGCTCGTCTGCGACGTACATCTCGCCGAGACCGACGAAGTACGCCTTCGCCGGCGCTCCGCTCGCGTACCCGGGTGTGCCCGGGATACCGCGGAGCCAGTCCGCGTGCCTCTGCGCCAGCGCCTGCGCCGCGCCGCCGGTCGGGTCTTCACCCGCCTCGGCGGCCGCTGCCCAGTCTGCTGCGAGCTGCTTCTGCTGCTGCATCCAGACCGCCTTCTGGTCGGCGCTCAGCGACGACCACCAGCGATTGCTGTCGGCGTAGGCCTTCGTGCCCCAGCGCTCTTCGACCTCCTCCTTGTACTGGGTGTGGTCGAAGCCGTTCAACATCTCTTCTGCCATGAGTTGTTCACCTCCCTCCATCTTCCGAATCGTCGTCTCGACCGACGTGATCTGCCGGTCGACCCTGCCGCGCTCCTGTCGGAGCCACTGCAAGTGGTCTTTGAGGGCCTGCGCGTTGTCGCGCTGGCCGTCGAGCACCTCCGCGATCGCCGGGATGCCCAGCCCCAGGTCACGGAGCAGCAGCACCCGCTGCAACCGGGCGAGCGCCTGCTCGTCGTAGTAGCGGTAGCCGTTGGCCCCGATCCTGCTCGGCTCGAGCAGGCCCACGTCGCCGTAATGCCGGAGCGTGCGCGAGGTCGTCCCCGCGAGCCGCGCGATCTCCTGGATCGACCAGTCCATGGGGTCCCTTTCCGTTACCACCACGTTAAACGTTGACGTTGCGTCAATGTCAAGGGCGGGCACCGAACTACCCCGGCCGGATGCCCGTGCTGAGGTTTCGGGCCGACGCGGAGGTTTCGGCAGGCGCATGCTGTCAGAACCTCCGCATGAGCGTCGCAATCCGCAATCCCGCCTTGCCAACTCGCGATATAGCTTGACTTCCTCCGAGACGCGATATAACGTGACTTCCAACACACGCGATATAACGCGAGAAGGGAGGGCCACCGTGGCCCAGGAGAAGTGGCTCATCGATGGTGAGAAGGTCATCGACATCGACAACATCCGCAAGCTGAAGGTCGGCCTCGTGGCCGGCCAGGTCAACATCGTCGGGCACGACGAGCCCCACGTGCACATCGAGGTCCACTCGGTGAAGGGCAAGGACCTGCTGGTCAACGTCGATGGAGACACCCTCGAGATCGACCACGCCCAGTGGAAGTGGGACAACTTCATCGACGTGTTCAAGTCGTTCCGCGGCTCGGCGAGCGTCGACATCAGCATCAAGGTGCCGCGCGACGTCGCCCTCAAGTTCGGCGTCGTGTCGGCGAGCGCGCTCATCAGCGGCCTGACCGAGGATGCCTCGATCAGCACCGTCAGCGGAGAGGTGGTCGTCGACGGCCTCTACGGAGACGTGCAGCTCAACAGCGTGAGCGGGGAGATCTCCGTGCGCAACCACTACGGCAAGCTCAACGCCCACACGATCAGCGGCGACATCACCGCGGCCGGCGAGATCATGCGCTTCACCGCCGACACCGTCAGCGGCGACGTGTTCCTCGACGTGAGCGGCCTGCCCGACGAGATCCGCGTCAACACCGTCAGCGGCGCCGTCACCGCCCGTCTCGCGAGCGACGTCGCTGCGCAGTACAAGATCAACACCGTGAGCGGGCGCATCCAGCTCGACAACGCCGAGATCAGCGGCGTGCGCGGCAGCTACACCAGCAAGTACGGCACCCTCGACAAGCAGTGGCTCGAGTTCAAGGCCAACACGGTCTCGGGCAACATCTCGGTGCTGCACCAGGTGTCGGCATGACCCCACCGGTCTTCGCGCACGGCCACCTGCGCCTCTACCTGCTGAGCCTGCTCGCCGAGTCGGCGGAGGGGATGCACGGCTACGAGCTCATGCAGGCCCTGGGCGACCGCTTCGGCGGCACCTATGTCCCGAGTGCGGGCACGATCTACCCGAGGCTCGCGAAGCTCGAGGAAGAAGGGCTCGTCACGAAGGTCGCCGACGGCCGCAAGACCGTCTACGCGATCACGGGCGCGGGCCGCTCAGAGCTCGCGGACCGCGAGGGCGAGCTCGGCGACATCGAGAACGACGTCACCGACTCGGTGCGCCGGCTCGCCGACGAGGTGCGGACCTCGGTCAACGACGCCATGCGCACCCTCAAGGCCGAGCTCGCCGCGGCGGCACGAGAAGCGCGTACGGATGCCCGTGAGGCAGGTCGCACGGTGCGCGCCGACGCCGCGGACTCCAGCAGCCGCGGCCAGCTCCAGCAGGCCGAGGCGGCGATCAACGAGTTCCGGTCGGCGCTGCGCTCGGAGCTGCGCATGAGCATCGCGCGGGGCAACGAGCTCACCAAGGAGACGGTGGACGTGCTCCGGGTCGGGCTCGAGGAGCTGCGCAAGAGCATCCTCGGGAAGTAGGCGGGTTGAGTAGCGCGCTCTGGCGCGCGTATCGAAGCCAGGTTTCGATACGGGCGCGGGCGGCCTACTCAACCAGCGAAGGCGACCGGGATGTAGAGGTCCTGCACCCGGTCGCTCAGCGCCGTGTGGTCGTTGCGGGTGAAGAGGCCGCAGGCCTGCTTCGCGCACACGTCGGCGTCGCCGACCTCAATGTAGGCGGTGAAGGTGCCGGTGGCGAGGTCGTCGTAGCTGCGGGCGCCGAACAGCTTCCAGGCCCAGTCGTCGTTGATCCAGTTGCTCGGGGCGTACTGCACGGTTCCCGCCTCGACGGTCTCCTGCTCCTGGTCCGGAACGCCCCCGATGCACGGCCCGGGCTTCGTCGCCGGGTCATCCGGGATCACGCAGATCGCCACGTAGATGCCGCGGGAGCCGTCGTAGCCGGTGCCGCTCACGACCAGCTGCTCCCCCGGGGTCAGCGCGGAGGTGTCGAGGTCGCCGCCCGGGTCGGGCGCGACGACCATGAGCTCTCGGGTGCGCCCGTCGTCGCCCTGGGCGGTCACGGACGTCGGCCATTCGACCGCGGCGTCATCCTGGTGGGAGACGCCCTGGCTCTGGTGGGTGAGGATCGGGACCACCACGATCGCGATCGGGACGAGCAGCACGACCACGATGGCGCCGACAATCCACGGCCAGCGACGGCGGCGGCGGGTTTCGGGCATGAGGGAATTCTATGGTGGGCAACGGAGTTGACACGTTGACCGCTAGGAGTAGGCTCGCCCCTCGTGACAAACGAAGCTCGGTCGCCCAAGCGCTGGCTGATCGGTGAGCCGCTGGCCTCCGAAAAGCTCGAGGGACAGCTGCTCCCCAAGCACCTCGCCCTCCCCATTTTCGCGAGCGACCCGCTCTCCTCCGTGGCCTACGCGCCACAGGAGCTGCTCATGATCCTGCTGCTCGGCGGGCTGGCATTCCTCTCCTTTGCACCCTGGGTCGCGGCGGCGGTCGTCATCCTCCTCATCGTGGTCGTGCTCTCCTACCGCCAGCTCATCAAGGCGTACCCGAGCGGCGGCGGCGACTACGAGGTCGCGTCGAAGAACCTCGGCGAGAAGGCCGGGCTCGTCGTCGCCTCTGCCCTGCTGGTCGACTACGTGCTCACGGTCGCGGTGTCCGTGGCATCCGGCGTCGACAACATCATCTCCGCGCTCCCGTTCCTGAACCCCTACCGGGTCGAGATCGCCGTATTCTTCGTCATCCTGCTGGCGGCCGTCAACCTGCGCGGCGTGCGCGAGTCGGGCAAGGCGTTCGCCGTTCCCACCTACCTCTTCATCGGGTCGATCGCCGTCATGGTCGTCGTGGCACTGGTGCGCACCTTCTCGGGCGACGCCCCCGTCGCCGAGAGCGCGGGCCTGAGCGTGAAGGGCGAGGATCTCGCCGGCGTCGCCTTCATCCTCCTGCTGCTGCGCGCGTTCGCGAGCGGCTGCGCGGCGCTCACCGGCGTCGAGGCGATCTCGAACGGCGTGCCTGCCTTCCGCCGCCCCAAGGTCAAGAACGCCCAGAAGACGCTCATGGCCATGGGCGCCACGGCCATCCTGCTCTTCTCCGGCCTGGTTGCCATCGCCCTCATCGCCGGCGTGCACTACATCGACTGCACCCACGACGCCTTCAAGATCCTCGAGGCGTGCGCGGCCGACGGCACCCCGCAGCGCAGCCTCATCGCCCAGATGGCGTCGGCGACGTTCGGCAACAGCAGCGTTCCTTTCTTCCTGATCCAGACCGTCACGGCCGCCGTGCTCCTCCTCGCCGCCAACACGGCGTTCAACGGCTTCCCCCTGCTCGGCTCGGTGCTGGCCACCGACCACTACGCGCCGAAGTCACTCGCGACCCGTGGCGACCGCCTGATCTTCTCCAACGGCGTGATCGCCCTCTCCATCGCCGCGGTAGTGCTGCTCGTCGCGTTCCAGGCGGACGTCACGACGCTCATCCAGCTCTACATCATCGGTGTGTTCGTCTCGTTCACGCTGGGCCAGACGGGCATGGTGCGCCATTGGCTGCGGATGCTCCGCAACGGCTGCGACGACCGGGGCGCCGTCTGGCGCGGGCTCGTCATCAACGCCATCGGTGCCGTCATGACGGCGAGCGTGCTCATCATCGTCACGGTCACGAAGTTCACGCACGGCGCGTACATCGTGTTCATCATCATGCCGATCCTGTTCCTGCTCATGCTCGGCGTGAACCGCTACTACCGCGACGTCGACCGCGAGATCGAGGCCGACCCGACCACGCGCTTCGGCGCGAAGGGCGACCACGCGATCGTGCTCGTCGGCCGGATGCAGAAGCCCGTCCTGAAGGCGCTGGACTACGCGATCGCCGCCCGCCACGACTCGATCGAGGCAGTGCACGTGTCGATCGACGACGACGCGACGGAGCGGCTCGAGCAGGACTGGCTCGAGCAGAACATCAAGGTGCCGCTCAACGTGCTCGAGTCGCCGTACCGCGACATCAGCGCGCCGCTCGCGAAGTACATCAAGCACCGCCGCGAGGAGCACGGCTCCGAGGTCGTGACGGTCTACACGCCGCAGTACATCGTCGGGCACTGGTGGGAGAGCCTCCTGCACAACCACAAGGCCCGCCGGATCCGCCAGAAGCTCGCGCTCGTGCACGGCGTCGTGATCGCCCTCGTGCCGTGGCTGCTCGACTCGTCGACCCTCATCTACGGCCGACGCTCGCGACCCCTGCCGGGTGACGCGCGCCGCGGTGAGCCGCGCCGTCCC
>JAODAT010000078.1 GCA_025463565.1 Microbacteriaceae bacterium | reverse complement strand
CGGCGCGTGGCTGCTGGCACGACGGGCGCTCGGCTTCTCTGCCGAAGCGGTGGGCGCTCTGGGTGTCGTGTTCGTCGTGCTGGATGTCTGGGCCTTCGCCCAGTCGGCACCCGCTGCGGTGAGCGATTGGGTGTTCGCCGCCTTCGGCACGCTGGTATGCGCCGGAGTGCTACTGGCCCTCTCTGCACTGGCACGCGTTCGATGCTGGCTCTGGTTCGGGCTGGTCGGCGTCTCGATCACCCCCACACTGTTCGCATTCGCCGTCGGTGACCGTTGGGTGATGATCGCGGGGGAGGTTCTCGCGGGCTTCGTCTCGCTGGCCCTGCAACCCGTGGCCGGCCGGCTCGTCGGGCGCGTGGGTGGATCGGTGAAGCCGTACTCGGTGACGGCAACAGTCTTGCAACTCATCGTGGTGGTGGTCGTCGCTCTGCAGCTCATCGTCATGGGAGTATCCGGAACGCAGCCGGCGCTCGCGGGTGCCGCGCTGCTGGCGCTCAGTGTTCTGGCCGTGCTCGGTGCGCGCCACGAGCTGCCACGGTTCTGGAGCTTTTCCGCCGGCGCACTGTTCTCCGCCGCGGCAACCGTATTCGCGCTGGCCCTGCCCGTGGGAGCGGCGTGGTTCCTGGTTCTTGCGCCGCTCGCGGGAGGGCTGGCGCTCGTGCTGCTGGGGCTCCTTGGCAATCGCGGACCGGTGCGCTCGCTGCGTCACGACATCCTGCTCGCCGGCGGCTGGACGACGACCCTGGTGGCGACAGCACCGGCGGTCGCATTCGCGCTGTTCGGGTGGGCAACCGCTGCGGCCCGTGTCGTCGATGCGGCCGACGGGCTCAGCGCGCTCCTCGGGCTCGCCGCCGCAGCGATCGCCGGACTGGTGGTGGCCACCCTGCGGCACAGCCGCGTGATCGGCGTGTTCGCCGCATGGTTGGCGGTCGCCGCGGCGATCTGCCTGACGACATGGTCGGCCCTGCCGCCCTGGGCGCAGGTGCTCGCGGGGATCGTGGTCGCACTCGTGCTCGTAGTGCTCGTCCGTCAACCGTGGCGGCCCACCCCCAGCAATGCCTACCTGTCACAGGCCGCGGTTGGCGCGCACGTCGCGCTGTTCTTCGCAGCCGTGATCGCGTGGGCGAATCCCTCCATCACCATCGTCGGCAACACCCTCGTCATAGTCGCGTTCGTCGCCGTGGCCTTCACGGTGCCACCACGCTGGCGCACGATCCATGCGGCGGTCGGGTACGCCTACGCCCTGGTGATCTTCGCCATCGCTCTCGCCCGCGCAGACGTCGACACCGTTGCTGTGCTCTGCCTGACGACTTCGCTCGCCTCACTGTGCGCGCTCGCCGCGACTCTGATCAGGCGCCTTCCCGCCCGGTTCTGGTACGCCGTTCTGGCCGTGACCGCGATCCCGTTCGCGATTGCCGTGGTGTCGGTGCTCGTCGAGCGCAGCGGCTGGACCGCCCTGTCGACGGCCGTCACCTTCGCGCTGGCGCTGACCCTCACGCTTACCAGCCGTCCCGGACTGAATCGGGTCGTCCGAAGCCTCGCGGCGGCCATCCTCGTGCCCTCGCTCGCGGTTGTCATCGTCTGCCTCGGTGCGCAGGTGCTTGTGATCAGCGCGTCCCCGGTGACCTTGCCGGTGATTGCCGCCATCGTGGCCGCGACCCTGCCGAGCATGGGCGGCATCCAGTCGGCCCTGGGTCGGCGTGGTGTGCCCGCCGCAGACGCGACCGCCGCGCGGCTGTGGATCGAGATCTCGTCGCTTCTCACCGGTGCGCTCGCCGTGCTGATCGCGCTGCTACGGTCCGCCGCCGGCCTCGACACAACGCTCGAGGTGCTGGTCATCCTCGGCTTCGGAAGCATGTTCGGCGCCCTGCTCGCGAAACGGCGCTACCTCTGGGTCGTCGCGGGCGCGTGCTGGAGCGGTGCGCTCTGGAGCTTCTGGGCGATTCTGGGCATCACAGTGGTCGAGCCATACGTCGTGCCCCCGGCCGTCGCGGCCACCGTGGTGGCGGCAATCCTCGTTCTGCGTGGCAGGCGCGTGACCGTGCTCTACTGGCTCGGTCTGGCTTGCGCGATCGTGCCATCGCTTGTCATCTTCGCGGTGGTGGGCGGCGTCTGGCGGCCCGTCGGGCTGCTCGTCGCCGCGGCCCTGTTGGTTGTCGCCGGCGTCGTCTTCCGATCGAGGGGAGCGGACTCCGCAGCAGCGAAGCTGCGGGCGCCCACCCTCGTGTTCGCGATGGTCGCCGCCGCGGCGGGAGCGGTGCAGGCCGTGCGGTTCGGTTTCGTGCTCGACGCGTCGGGCGTGACCGACACACACCTGCTGGTGCTGCCCGCGCTCGGGCTGAGTGCGCTGGCGGCGCTCGTCGCGGCGGGCGCGGCGTTCGTGCTCAACTCCCGGCAGTCGCGCTGGAGCTACGTTCCGGCCGTGCTCTACCTGGTGGTCGGCCCGATCACGGCGGTGCGCCACAGCTGGCTCTCGGTTCTCGTGCTCGGAGCCCTCGCGGCGGCGCTGCTTGCCCTGATGATCGTGACCACGCTGAGGGCAAGAACGCGAGCGGTCACTCTTCCGCCGGTGTGGGTGCTGTTCGTCGTCGCCTGGTGTGCCGCCGTCGCGGCATGGAGCCCCAGGATGCTTCGGGTCGAAGTGTTCTCGCTCCCACTCGGCCTGGCGTTGCTCGCGGTGGGTGCGATCGTGCTGCTGCGTCCGAGCGAGCAAGAGGCAGGTCGTGGGCCGACCTCGTGGCCGATCGGTTTCAGCGGGTCGTGGCAGCTGCTCGCGCCCGGAATCCTGGTGACGCTGGTTCCGTCGATCCTGTCGACCGGCACCGATCCGCTTACCTGGCGGGCGATTCTCGTGATCGCGCTCGCGCTGGCCGTGATCCTCATCGGGTCGCTGCGGCGCCTCGCATCCCCCTTCATCCTCGGCATCATCGTGCTTCCGATCGAGAATGCTGTCGTCTTCATCGTGCAGATCGGCCGCACCATCGGCGCGAACCCGTGGTGGATCACGCTCGCCACCGCGGGTGCCGTGCTGTTGGTCATCGCTGTCACCTACGAGCGCCGCGCCGCGAATGGCCGCAGCGCGGGATCGCGCCTGAGGGACCTGACCTAGTCCGCAGTCAGGGCTGCAGGCGGTCGATCGCCCAGGTGCCGTCGGCGGTCGCGGTGTAGCGGATGCGGTCGTGCAGCCGCGAGGTGCGCCCCTGCCAGAACTCGATCCGGTGCGGCATTACGCGAAAGCCGCCCCAGTCAGCCGGGCGTGGAACGTCAGTGCCCTCCGGGTAGCGCGCCTCAAGCTCGCGCACGCGCCGTTCGAGCGTGCCCCGATCCGCGATGGGTTGCGACTGGTTGCTCGCGGTCGCCGCGATCTGCGAACCGTGGGGGCGCGAGGCGAAGTACGCGTCGCTCACCTCGGCGTTGGTCGGTGTCGCCGTGCCATAGATGAGCACCTGTCGATGCAGCGAATACCACGGGAAGACGATGCTCGCCCCGGGATTCGCCAGCAGCGCCCTGCCCTTGCGCGAACCGTAATCGGTGAAGAATTCGAAGCCGTCTGGGTGGATGCCGCGCAACAGCACGGTGCGTGCGCTCGGCGCCCCATCGGGGTCGATCGTCGCCAGCACCATGGCGTTCGGCTCGTAGACGCCCGTCGCCTCCGCGTGGCCCAGCCAGCCGCGGAACTGGGTGAACGGGTCGGGATCGACGTCCGTCTCGGCCAGGCTCTCCTGGCCATAATCGGTGTGGCGGCCGAGGGAGGACGGCTCGTCAGCTATGGGTATCTCCCGTGTTGGTGACGGTGATGGTCTTGCTCTGGAGGTTGCCGTGGGCGTCAGCCACCGTGATGGTGAAGGTCGTGGTGGCGTTGTAGCAGGGATAGTTATAGGGCTGCGGGAAGTCGGCTTGGGTACCTGTAGGGGGCAGGTTCCAACCCTGGCCCATGTCCTTCGCGTTTCCACCGGTCGGTACATTTACGCCGAAGTATGCCTGGGAACCATTGGTGCTGGTCCAGCTGAACGACATCGGGATGGCGTTGCCGGTCTGGTTGTTGCACTTAACGGAACTGGTGGAGCCAGCTGAGAAAGAGTTGATTGTCAGCGTTGCCGGGGGCGGCGGGGCGACGGTCTGCGTCGCGGTGGGCGTAGGCGTGGGGGTTGGCGTCGGAGTCGGCGTGGGGGTAGGGGTGCTCGACGCGCTTGCTGTCTTGGTCGGTAGCCCGCTCGGCGTGCCGTGCCGCCCGAGCAGCAGCACGAGAATCACGATGATCGCGGCGAGCAGCACCGCTCCGACGACGATGAGCAGCGTGCGCGACTTCTTCTCCTCCGGCGTCGGCACACCGGGTGTCGGCGTGCCTGTCGCAGCAGGCAACGGTGTCGTAGCCGGCTGGTCGAAACGCTGTGTCGGTGTGTCGTCGCTCATGCTTGTCTCCCCGCCCAGGTCTCGGCGCGCGCCCCGAACGGGGGGTCTGCGCGGCGATTGCTGCTCATACTAGGGGTGGACCGCGCTCCCGGGGTAGACCCGAGCTGCACGAAAGGACCTATCCTCATGACCCGCAGTTCACTTACCATCCGCCTGGTGGCGGTCTCGGCAGTCGCACCGCTCGTCGTCGCCGGTATCGGTATCGCCCTGATGCTCGACTGGCTGCCGCAGGTGACCGGCCCGATCGTGGTGCACTGGGGCGTGTCCGGCCACAGCGTCGGACCGGCCGATGCGTACCCGATCCTCATCGCGGCCATCGTCGTTCCCCTCGTCGTGGTGCTCACTGCGATTCTCGTCGGCTCGGTGCGCGCGGGCAGCCCGAGCGTGCAGCAGAAGTTCATCGCCGTGATCCCCCTCTGGCTGTCGGTGTTCCTCACCGGCTCGTCGGCAGCGCTGCTGTTCCTGCAGCGAGGCTCCCACCTGGTCGACAATCCGGCACCGGAACTACTGGTCGCCTTCGGAGCCGGAATCGTCATCGCGTTCGGCGGGTGGTTCCTCCTTCCGCCCGCCGCGACACAGTCGCCTAATCGGATGCCCGTGAAGGCCCGCACGGTCGCCGCGGGCGAGAGGGTGGCCTGGCTCGGCCGCACGTCGGCCTCGCTCGCAACCGTGATTCCGGTTGTGGCCCTCGCCGCCCTGCTCCTCGCCGCGGCGATAGTGGTGACGTTTTTCGTCTCGACGACGGGCCTGCTGTTGTTGGTCCCCGCGATCATTCTCGGTCTCTCGTCCACCATTCTCGAGTGGCACGTCTCGATCGATGAGCGCGGGTTGGTTGCGAGGGGACTTCTCGGGCTTCCCCGATACCGCGTGCCGCTCGACGACGTGGCGAATACTGCCGTTGTTGACATCAATCCGCTGGCCGACTTCGGCGGATGGGGGCTCCGCTTCGGCCTCGGCAAGCGCGTCGGGATCGTGCTGCGCACCGGCCGGGCGCTCGAGGTGCTGCGTAAATCTGCCGGGTCGCTCGTGATCACGATGCCCGACGCCACGGCCGCTGCCGAGGTGCTCGCCGGGCTCGCCGCGCGCTAGACGGCGGGTGGAGCGAGCGACGGCTGGTCCGCGGTCGAGAGGGTGAGAACCGCGCGTTCGACGTGCTCGTCCTCCTCGATCACGTTCTCGACCTTGCGCAGCGTCTCGGCGACATCCGATTCGGCCTGGTTTCCGGTGAAGTCGACCGCCGCGACGATGAGCAGCCTGGCCGGCCCGACGTATTCCATGAACAGGAAGGTGACGCGGTCGACATCGGGATGACTGAGGATGCGGGTCAGCACTTCACCGCGCAGCTTCGCATCCGGCACCTCGCCGACGAGGAACCGCCGGTTGCGGTCGATCAGCACGATCGCGACCACGCCGAGCAGCAGGCCGATCGCGATCGATCCCGCGGCATCGAACACCGCGAGCCCCGTGAGCTGGTGCAGCAGGATGCCCGCGAACGCCAGCACGAGCCCCACGAGAGCGGCGGAGTCCTCGGCGAACACGGCCCGCAGCGTCGCGTTGGAACTGGTGAGCGCGAAGTATGCGGTGCCCTGCCCGCGGCGTTTGCCGCCGGCGCGAGCCGTACGGAAGGCCTGCGAGAACGAGATGCCTTCGAGCACGAACGCCACCACGAGCACGAGGTAGTTGACCAGATAATCGGTGCCGCGCTCCGGCACCGTGAGCTGCTGGATGCCGTGCAGCACCGAGACAACGGCGCCGGCGGTGAAGACGCCGAAGGCCGCGAACATCGACCAGACGTACGCCTCCCGTCCGTAGCCGAGGGGATGCGGTTCGTCCCGCTCGCGCACCGACCGGCGATCGGCGACGAGTAGGAAGATCTCGTTGCCGAAGTCGGCCCAGGAGTGGGCTGCCTCGGCCACCATGGACGCCGACCCCGTAAGGATCGACGCCACGGTCTTCGCCAGAGCGACGAGAAGGTTGGCGCCGAGGGCGATGACGACGGTCATGAGAGTAAGGTTAGCCGTCGGCGCACTTGTTCTATTAGTAATAGAACAATATGATCAACTCATGATCTTCACCGTTGACCCGTCGTCGCCGGTACCGCTGTTCGAACAGCTGGCCGCCAGCGTTCGGTCCGAACTCGGTCGCGGCCTCGCGGCGGGCGAGCGGCTGCCGGCTGCACGTGACCTCGCGAGCTCGCTCGAAGTCAACATCCACACCGTCCTCCGTGCGTACCAACTGCTGCGCGACGAGGGTCTCGTCGACCTGCGCCGCGGGCGCGGGGCCGTGGTCACCGCACAGGCTGCCGGCTACTCGCCGGTCACCGCCATCGTCACCCAACTCGTGACCGAGGCGACCCGCCTCGGCCTTGATCAAGATTCCGTCATCTCACTCGTTCGCAAGGAGTTCGCATCATGAGCCGCAATGCCCTGTTGTTCCGCTTATTTATCAGCTCCGCGTTCGTTCCGCTGGTCGTCGGCGCGATCGGCATTGCGATCATGCTCAGCTGGCTTCCCGGAATCCCCGGCTCGGTCATCGTGCACTGGGGCCTCGACGGCAATCGGCAGGGAGAGGCCTGGTTTTACCCGCTCGCCGTCGGAATCATCGTCGTCGCCATCTCGGCGCTGATCAGCGGGCTGCTCGCGCGGGCGGTTCATCCCGGCGCACCGAGCGTCTATGAGATCGTGCTCGCCGTAGTTCCGCTGTGGATCTCGATCTTCATCACCGGCAGCGCAGTGGTGCTCCTCGGAGCACAGCGCAATGGTCCGTCCGAGATCGGGCATCCCTGGGTGGGGGCGCTCGCGTCGCTGGGCATCGCCGCCGCTGCATCCGGCGGGGCATGGCTGTTGCTTCCGCGGCCCAAAGCGGTCGTCAAGACGGCTGAGGGCCCGGAGGCGAAGCCCTTGCCGATCGAGCCAGGCCAGCGCACCGTCTGGATGGGCCAGGTCTCGATCCGGCCCGGAGTCACCGTGCTCGCGACGGTGCTCATCTCGCTGCTCCTGGTCTTCGGCATCTTCACCATCGTCGAAGGACGGCCGTTCGGCTGGGTCATCGTGCCGCTCTCAATTGTGCTCGGCTTCGGACTCTCGACCTTCGACATCCACATGACCATCGACCGCCGCGGGCTTGTGGTGCGCGGGGCGATCGGCGTTCCCACCATTCGCATCCCGCTCGATGATGTCGCGCGCGTGGGCGTCGTGACCGTCAACGGCCTCGTCGACACCGGCGGGTACGGCACCCGCTTCACCCCCGGGCGTCGCACCATCGTGATGATCCGCAGTGGCGACGCGATCGAGGTGCTCCGCAAGTCTGGTCGCACTCTGGTCGTGACCATCGACGACGCGCAGGGGGCCGCCGGCGTGCTGGCCGCGCTCGTCGCACAACCTGTAAAGTAGAAGCACAGGCAGTGATCCGTTATCGGCGGGGAGCCTCCGGAAGAACCCTCTCGGTCGCTGAGCTCGTCGCAGCGCGAGAATCATTAGACCCGGGTGTTGTGCAAGAGGGGCTCCTCATCTGAGGTTGCAAACAGGGTGGTACCGCGGCAGAAATGTCGTCCCTGTAGTGGCAACGAGCAGGAGCACCAGTGACCTATCCGAGATACGAGAGCGACAGCCCTCTCACGCCGAGCCCGCGTTTCCCCGACGTCGAGACGGGCATCCTCGCGTTCTGGAAGGGCGACAAGACCTTCCGGGCCTCGATCGATAACCGCGACGGCTGCGAGGAGTGGGTGTTCTACGACGGTCCGCCGTTCGCCAACGGCCTGCCGCACTATGGCCACCTGCTCACCGGCTATGCCAAGGACCTCTTTCCGCGCTACCAGACCATGCGCGGCCGCCAGGTGCACCGCCGCTTCGGCTGGGACACCCACGGCCTTCCCGCCGAGCTCGAGGCGATGCGCCAGCTCGGCATCAATGAGAAGCACGAGATCGAAGACATGGGTATCGACGTCTTCAACGCGAAGGCGCGCGAATCGGTGCTTGAGTACACCGAGGAGTGGGAGCAGTACGTCACCCGCCAAGCGCGCTGGGTCGACTTCGAGAACGACTACAAGACCCTCGACATCACCTTCATGGAGTCGGTGATCTGGGCATTCAAGCGGCTTTACGACAAGGGTCTCGCGTACGAGGGTTTCCGCGTGCTTCCGTACTGCTGGCACGACGAGACGCCGCTCTCCAACCACGAGCTGCGCATGGACGACGAGGTCTACCGCATGCGGCAGGACCAGTCCGTGACGGTCACCTTCCCGCTCGACGGCCCCAAGGCGGAGAGCCTCGGCCTCACCGGGGTGAAGGCCCTGGCCTGGACGACGACGCCGTGGACCCTGCCGACGAACCTCGCGCTGGCTGTCGGGCCGGGCATCCAGTACGCGGTCGTTCCGAGCGGGCCGCTGGGAGCCGCGGATGGCTCGGCGGAGGGTGTCGCCGAATACCTGCTCGCTGCGGATACCGTCGCCGCGTACGCGAAAGACCTCGGTTACGGCTCGCCCCAGGCGGCGACCGAGGCGGTCTCGCGCACCCTCCCGGGGGAGGCGCTCGAGGGCGTGAAGTACGCACGCATTTGGGACTATTACGCGGATGCCGACACCTGGCATACCGAGAACGCCTGGCAGATCTTGGTGGCCGATTATGTGGCGACGGGCGAGGGCACCGGCATCGTGCACCAGGCGCCGGCCTACGGCGAGGACGACCAGCTCACCTGCGCCCGGTACGACATCCCGGTGATCGTCTCCATCGACGAGGGCGGAAAGTTTCTTCCGAACATCGTCGAGGTGGCAGGCCTCCAGGTCTTCGACGGCAACGCGGTGCTCATCAAGAAGTTGCGCGCCGACGGTCGCCTGCTGCGCGTGGCGAGCTATGAGCACAGCTACCCGCACTGCTGGCGCTGCAAGAACCCGCTCATCTATAAGGCGGTCTCGAGCTGGTTCGTGCGGGTCACCGAGTTCCGCGACCGCATGGAGGAGCTCAACCAGCCCATCAACTGGGTGCCCGAGAACGTGAAAGAGGGCCAGTTCGGCAAGTGGGTGTCGAACGCCCGCGACTGGTCCATCTCGCGCAACCGTTACTGGGGTTCACCCATCCCGATCTGGAAGAGCGACGACCCGACGTATCCGCGGGTGGACGTCTACGGCTCGCTCGACGAGCTCGAGCGCGACTTCGGGGTGCGTCCAGACGATCTGCACCGCCCATACATCGACGAACTCACGCGTCCGAACCCCGACGACCCGACCGGCAAGTCGACGATGCGCCGCATCGAGGATGTCTTCGACGTCTGGTTCGACTCCGGCTCGATGCCGTTCGCCCAGGTGCACGACCCGTTCGAGAACCAGGAATGGTTCGACACCCACAGCCCGGCCGACTTCATCGTCGAGTACATCGGCCAGACCCGCGGCTGGTTCTACGTGATGCACGTGCTGTCGACCGCGCTGTTCGACCGGCCGGCGTTCGTGAACGTGATCAGCCACGGCATCGTGCTCGGCAACGACGGCCAGAAGATGTCGAAGAGCCTGCGCAATTATCCGGATGTCAGCGAGGTCTTCGACCGCGACGGCGCCGACGCGATGCGGTGGTTCCTCATGGCGTCGTCCGTCATCCGCGGCGGCAACCTCGTCGTGACGGAGGAGGGCATCCGCGAGGGCGTGCGCCAGCTCATGCTGCCGCTGTGGAACACGTGGTACTTCTTCACGCTCTACGCGAATGCGTCGAACGCTGTGCCTGGCGAGGGATACAGCGCGAAGTGGCGCACGGACTCGACCGACGTCATGGATCGCTACCTGTTGGCGAAGACTCGGCAGCTGGTCACCGATGTCACTGAGCGCCTCGACGACCTCGACAGCCCGCTGGCGGCGCTCGCGCTGCGCGACTTCGCCGACGTGCTCACCAACTGGTACGTGCGTCGCAGCCGCGACCGCTTCTGGTCGGGCGACAACGAAGACGCCTTCGACACCCTCTACACGGTGCTCGAGACGCTCTGCCGACTGGCCGCGCCGTTGCTGCCCCTCGTGACTGAGCAGATCTGGAAGGGCCTCACCGGTGGTCGCAGCGTTCACCTCGAGGACTGGCCGGTCGCCGACCTGTTCCCCGAAGACGACGCGCTGGTCGCGACGATGGACCGCGTTCGCGAGGTCGTCTCGGTCGGCCTTGGTGTTCGCAAGTCCACGGGCCTCCGGGTGCGGCTACCGCTCGGGAAGCTGACCGTGGTCAGCGCCGACCCGCGCGGACTCGACGACTTTGCGGACATCCTGAGCGACGAATTGAATGTTAAGTCCGTCGAATCGATCGCGCTCGCCGCCGACAGCCTGGAGGCGTTCGGCATCACCCGCAGCCTCACGGTGAACGCGCGCGCGGCCGGCCCACGGATCGGCAAGCAGGTGCAGGCGGCGATCCAGTCGGCGAAGGCCGGCGACTGGAGCGCCTCAGGGGAGAACGTCGTGGTCGGCGGCCTCGAGCTGCTTCCCGGCGAGTTCGACCTGCGCTTCGAGCTGCCGGTGGGGGAGAGCGCGATCGCGTTCCTGGCCGACGGCGGCTTCGTCATCCTCGACACCGAGGTGACGCCCGAGCTCGCAGCGGAGGGACTGTCGCGGGACCTAACCCGCGCCATCCAGGACACCCGCAAGTCGGCGGGGCTCGACGTGAGTGATCGCATCGATCTCACCCTCTACTTCGCCTCGAAGGAAGAACGGCTGGCCGTCGAACCCTTCCTCGACAGCGTCGCTCGCGAGACGCTCGCGCTCGAACTCGTGATCGAGTCACCGGAGGACGTGCAGGCGTACGCTGCCCAGCACGGTCGCGCCGGCTCGTTCAGGTCACTCGTCGCCGCGGGGCAATACGCTAACGGGGGCGACGTGCTCGTCGAAATCGCGATACACGGAACGGGAATTGATGTCTGACCTCACCGACGATCCAGAGCTCGGTGACGACGCTTTCTTCCAGAAAGACGCCGACCGCGTTTACTCGGAACTGCTCTCCCGCATCGGCGAGGCCAACGCCCAGCCGCGACTCGGGCCTACCCGCCGCGTGGTCGAGCTGCTCGGCGACCCGCAGCGGGCGTACCCGATCGTCCACATCACCGGAACCAACGGCAAGACGAGTACCAGCCGCATCGCCGAGTCGATCCTGCGTGCATACGGCCTGCGCACCGGGCTGCTGACCAGCCCGCACCTCGTGCGGGTGAACGAGCGCATCGTGATCGACGGCGAGCCGATCACGAACGAGGCGTTCGTCGCCAACTACCGCGACATCCAGCCCTACCTGGAGATCGTCGACGCCGAACTCATCGGTGCCGGCGAACTTCCGCTCACCTTCTTCGAGGCCTTCACCGCGCTCGCGTTCGCGAGCTTCGCCGACGCCCCCGTGGATGTCGCGGTCATCGAGGTGGGGATGGGCGGCGAGTGGGACTCCACCAACGTCGGCGACGGCCAGGTGGCCGTCTTCACCCCCATCTCGCTCGACCACATGGCGCGACTCGGTAACACGGTCGCCGAGATCGCCCGTACCAAGTCCGGCATCATCAAGCCGCTCGCGGCGGTCGTCACGGCGACCCAGGTGCCGGAGGCCCTCGCCGAGCTCGAGCGTGCCGCCGAGCTGACCGAGTCGACGATCGCCGTGCAGGGCACCGCGTTTGCTCTCGAATCCAACACCGTCGCAGTCGGCGGACAGGTGATCACGGTTCGCGGGCTCGCGTCCACCTACCGCGACCTGTTCCTGCCGCTGTTCGGCGATCACCAGGCCCAGAACGCCGCGGTCGCCATCGCGGCCGTCGAGTCGTTCCTCGGCGGCGGCAGCCAGCCGCTCGTGGGCGACGTGCTCGCCGAGGGCATCGCCACAGCGACCTCACCCGGCCGCATGCAGGTCATCGGCATCGAGCCGACGGTCATCATCGACGCCGCCCACAACCCCGACGGCGCGATCGCGCTGGCAAAGGGCATCGCCACCTATTTCACTTTCGACGAGGTGGCCGTGGTGCTCGGAGTGCTCGGCGATAAGGATGCCCGCGGCATCATCGGCGCGCTCGCCACCTTTGCGGAGCGCTTCCATGTGACCGCGTCGAGCTCCGACCGCGCGGTGCCGGTGGACGAGCTGGCCGCCCTGGTGCTCGAGCTCACCGACGAAGACGCCACCTACCGGTTCGCGACGGTCGCGGAGGCGATCGCCTCCGCCCGTGAGTGGGCGTCCGAGGCGCCGAGGCGGGGCGTGGTGATCACCGGCTCGATCACGCTCATCGGCGACGCGCTGGTCCTGGCCGAGGCCGAAGGCTGGAAGCGATGACCGCGGAGCCCCGGGCGCGTCGCCGGCGCGGTGCCGAGGAGTCGCTGCTCTCGATCGTTCTCGTACTCGAAGCCGTGCTGGTGTTCTTCATCGTGCTCGTCGCCTTCGGGCTGAGAGTGCTGTCCCCGGGCGTCGCATTCGGCGGGGGAGCCGCGCTCGTCGTGCTGCTCGTGCTCGACAGCCGGTTGCTGCGCTTTCCGGCGGGCGTCTGGTTCGGCTGGGTGCTGCAGGTGGCGCTGGTCGCCCTGGGCATCCTGCTGCCCCTGATGTATTTCATCGGCGCCGTGTTCCTCGGCATCTGGATCTACTGCTTCATCACCGGTCGACGGCTCGATCGTCGCAACGCCGGCCTGCTCAGTCAACAAACCAAGGAGAACTCATGACCGACATCCAGGAGACCCTCGTGCTGGTCAAGCCCGATGGCGTTTCGCGCAACCTGACCGGCGAGATCCTGCGCCGCATCGAGGCGAAGGGCTACCAACTGGTCGACATCAAGCTCGTCGAGCCGAGCCGCGAACTGCTCGCGAGCCACTACGAGGAGCACCAGGGCAAGCCGTTCTACGAGCCGCTCGTGGAGTTCATGGAGAGCGGCCCCATCGTCGCCCTGCGTATCGCGGGGGAGCGGGTCATCGAGGGGTTCCGTTCGCTCGCCGGCACCACGGATCCGACGACCGCCGCGCCCGGAACGATTCGCGGCGATCTCGGCCGCGACTGGGGACTCAAGGTGCAGCAGAACCTCGTGCACGGCTCAGACTCGCCCGAGTCGGCCGCCCGCGAGCTCGCCCTCTGGTTTTAGGAGCAGAGCGGGTCGAGCGTGTCGAGACCTCACCGGCGCAATTCGTTGGTGAGGTCTCGACGAACTCGACCCGCTACCCGCTAGCTCGAGGCGGAAGCCGAAAGCACGAACGACGCGAAGGCGTCGGCGTCGGTGAGCGAGCCGCCGTACTTCTGCCCGTTCACGTAGACGGTGGGTGTTCCAGCGAAGGCAGCCGGCGTCGCTGCGATGCCCTTGAAGGTGCCAACGCTCACGCGATCGGTCGCGGACTTCACCCAGCCGGCGAATTTCTGGCTGGTGACGCACGAGGTGATGTCGGAACTGCTCGCTCCGGCCCCCTTGAGAATCGAGAGCAGCTGCTTGTCACTCATGCCCGAGGTGTTCTCGGCGGGCTGGTTGGCATAGAGCGCGGTGTTGACGGCGTAGAAGTCGTTCGGGTCGTAGTTCGCGACGCAGGCTGCGGCGTTGGCTGCCCTGGTCGAGTACTTATTGCCAAGCGATGAGGTATCGAGGATGGCGATCGGGTGGATCTCGATGGTCGCCTCCCCGGACTGCACCATGGTGGAGATCTGGTCTTCGTTGGTGGTCTCGAACTGCAGGCAGTACGGGCACTGGTAGTCGATGTAGGTGACGATGTGCGCGACGCCCTTGAGCTTCTTCGTGTCGGTGACCACCGGCGAGCCGCCGGCCTTGATCGCCGGGGTCTTTACGGCAGCCAGCTTGGCGCCGCTGAGCACGATGCCGTCGCTCGCCATGTTCTTGGGGCCCGGCCCGGCTGGCTTGTTGACGTTCACGATGACCAGCACGATGATCGCGATGATGGCGATCACCGCGATGCCGATGCCACCCTGCAGGAAGACACGGTTGCGGCGCTCACGGCGCTTTTGCGCCTCGCGCTCGACGCGTGCCGTTTCACGGGCCTGTTCGCGGCGATCCTTCTTGCCGGCCGGGTTTCCGCTGGTCGCTGCTGGGGTCATTCGTGCTTGGCTCGTTTCCGGGGATTGGAGGATGGCGGGCAACTCATGACTCTATGAGGTCAGAGGGGCCGAAGTCAGGATATTCGTCGAGTTTGTGCTTACAGGAAGCTGAGAAATTACAGGAAGCTCAGCAGGTCGAGTCCGGCCTGCGCGAGCAGCAGCACGACCAGAAAGCTCAGCAGGGTGATGAGCGGTGTGAACCCGTAGAGGTGGTGGAAGGCGCGCTGGACGCGAGGGGATGACGTGAACACCCCCTCCTTGAAGTTATGGAATGTGACGATCCAGAACAGCGGGATGACGACGGCCCAGGTGGTCATGCACCACGGGCACAGGGTCGCCAGCACGAAGATGCTCTGGTAGATGAGCCAGCCGATGAGGGCGAGCGCACCCAGCATGCCGATGTTGAGCGCGATCCAGAACCAGCGCGACAGGCGCGCGCCCGACAGGATGAGGATGCCGATCACGAGCACGGCGATCCAGCCGCCGACGCCGAGCACAGGATTCGGGAACCCGAACAGCGAACCCTGCCAGGAACGCAGGTTGACGCCGCACTGCACGATGACGCTGTAATTGCAGCTCGGCGCTGTGGTCGGGTCGATGAAGGTGCCGACCTTGTCGACGGTGAGACGGAACGCGGCGAAGAAGGCGACGACGGAGCCGACGACGAGGGTGGCGCCGATGGCCGTGTTGGGAATCCCGCGCGGCGCTCGCATGAGGCCGATGACGAGCGCTCCGATGGCCGTGACCAGTTGAACGAGAATGAGCGGCCAGAGCGACGACCCGCCCTGCAGGCCGAGGTAGAGCGTCCAGCCCTGGTAGAGCACGCCGAGGACGAGCACCGGCAGGAGTGCGCGCCACCATCCGGGACCGATCGTCGCGCCGCTGAATTCGGCCATCGCGACCGCCAGCACGATCACGAAGAACAGCATTCCGAAGGCGGACGACGGGGCACCGAGTTCGTTATCGGCACCGATCAGTTTCGTACCGGCGCCGCCGGCCTCGATCGCCGCGAAACTCACGACAGTCGTGATGAAAGCTACGAGCAAACCGATCGCTCCTGGCACGGCGAAAGCGAGTGCGCGGGTGTTCGTCTGCCGGGTCGTTTCCGGTGTCGTGGTGACCATGCTCGGATTATTGCATGGCCCAAATGCGGGCTTGGTGGCAATGCGTGCGATAATTTGAGCTAGTCACAGGAGCCGCGCTCCGAAAGACACCAGAGAATGCTTACCGGGCACTGAACCGGGCCGCGTGCAGAGATCGCGTCGAATAGCCAGTTTCGAATGCAGTACCAAAAACGTGCGGGACCACGAGTGAGAGTCCGTGCTTATGAAGCCGAGTGCTTATTAGGTACAGGCCAGAGCCGGTCGCGGAGCGTAAGGATTAGCGGGATTTCGCAGAGCGAGATGTCGCGTTAGAGAGTACCCGGCGGGTGGCGCGGTCGCCCGGGCCGGCTAGGAGTGCACCAGCAATGGTGGATACAAATAAAGACAATGTCGATTCACCCAAGCGTTCGCGCCTGTTCGGCCGCAACAAGGCCGCAGCAGAGCCGGCCGCGGCTCCGGTCGCTGAGCAGACTCCGGTCGCTGAGCCCGTCGAAGCGCCGACCGAATCGGCGCCCGTAGCGAAGAAGCGCGCCCCGGCCAGGAAGACCACCGCGCCGAAGTCCGCCGCGACAGCGGTCGGGCACGATGAGGGGCTCGCCACAGAAGCGGTGTCCGACGCTCCGAAGGCGTCCTCCCGCGGGCGGTCGAAGAAGCCGGTCGAGGCCGACGCTTCGACCAGCTCAGCGACCGAGAACGTCGCCGCCGCGCCGGTGCGGCCCACGACATCCCTGCTGTTCCAGGCGCCCGACCTTCCGACGATCGTGCCGCCGCGCCAGAACTCGCGCGGCCAGCAGCAGGATGCCCAGGACGACAGCGAAGAGAGCGGCACCCTCCGGCGCCGTTCCCGTCGCCGCGCGGGCGACGAAGACAACGGCACACCCGCCAACGGCAATCCCAGCAACACGGTGGTGCGCGTTCGCACGCCGCGTCCCCAGCCGGAGCCGAGCAATGAGCCGACCAAGGTCCGCGGATCCACGAGGCTCGAAGCGAAGAAGCAGCGTCGTCGCGATGGGCGTGACGCCGGTCGTCGTCGCCCGGTCATCACCGAGTCCGAGTTTCTTGCCAGGCGCGAGAGCGTCGATCGCAAGATGGTGGTGCGGTCGAAGTTCAGCCGCATCCAGATCGGCGTGCTCGAAGATGGCGTGCTGGTCGAGCACTATGTCGCGAAGGCCGCGGACGCGAGTCTCATCGGCAACGTCTACCTCGGTCGCGTTCAGAACGTGCTGCCGAGCATGGAGGCCGCCTTCGTCGACATCGGACGCGGGCGCAACGCCGTGCTGTACTCGGGCGAGGTGGACTGGGATGCCGCCGCCGAGAATTCGGCGGAAGGCAAGTCCCAGGCGCGTCGCATCGAACTGGCGCTGAAGCCCGGCGACAAGGTGCTCGTGCAGGTCACCAAAGACCCGGTCGGCCACAAGGGTGCCCGGCTCACCAGCCAGGTCTCGCTGCCCGGTCGCTACCTCGTCTACGTGCCGAACGGGTCGATGAACGGCATCAGCCGCAAGCTTCCCGACACCGAGCGCGCGCGCCTCAAGAAGATCCTCAAGGAGGTGCTGCCCGAGAACGTGGGCGTGATCGTGCGCACCGCGGCCGAGGGCGCCACCGAGGAGCAGCTGACGCTCGACGTCAATCGCCTCACCGCCCAGTGGGCCGCCATCAGCGAGGCGCTCGAGAACGTGCAGGCGCCCGCGCTGCTGCACTCAGAGCCCGATCTGCTGGTCAAGATCGTGCGCGACGTCTTCAACGAGGACTTCCACACGCTGGTCGTCGAGGGCGAAGACGCCAAGGAGACGATCGAGACCTATCTTTCGGCCGTCGCCCCCGATCTCGCCGAACGCGTTCACCTGTACGAAGGCACTGTCGACTCGTTCGACGAGTACCGCATTACCGAGCAGATCGAGAAGGCACTGGACCGCAAGGTCTGGCTGCCGTCGGGTGGCTCGCTGGTGATCGACCGCACCGAGGCGATGACGGTCGTCGACGTCAACACCGGAAAGTTCGTCGGTTCAGGGGGAAACCTCGAAGAAACCGTCACCAAGAACAACCTGGAGGCGGCCGAAGAGATCGTGCGCCAGCTGCGCCTGAGAGACATCGGCGGCATCATCGTCGTCGACTTCATCGACATGGTGCTCGAGTCGAACCGTGACCTGGTGCTGCGGCGCCTGGTCGAGTGCCTGAGCCGCGACCGCACCAAGCACCAGGTGGCCGAGGTCACCTCGCTCGGACTGGTGCAGATGACCCGCAAGAAGCTGGGTCTCGGACTGATCGAGTCGTTCTCCGAGCCGTGCGAGGTCTGTGCGGGCCGGGGCATCGTCATCCACCACGACCCGGTCACGAAGCACCGCCAGTCCGCGCAGCCCGAGATCCGTCGCAGCCGCGGCGGCCGTGGCAACGGCGGCGGCGGCAACGGCGGCGACCGCGGTTCGTCGAACAACGGTCCCGCGAACAAGGGCACGAACGGTACGCACGCCATCACGGACGATGTGAAGAACGCGCTGGCCCAGATCGCGGCATCCACCATTCCGCACGGCGATACACCCGCGCACGACGACTCGGCACATGATCATTCGGCGCACGATCACTCGACCGGTGAGCCGTCTCGCATCGAGGAGGCGTCCGTCGCCGCGGCCGAGGCGGCCGTGGCCATCCTCGACATCCCGGTAAAGCGCACCCAGCGACAGCCCCGCCGCATCTCGACCCACGACGCCGAGCAGATCCTCGACTCAGTGCTCGACGCGCTTCCGGAGCCGAAGCAGCCCGGACAGGGGCGCACACGTGTCTCCCGCCGGGTATCCAGCGCGGGCAACGTGACGACGGGCGACCAGCAGCCGTCTGAATAGATCTTCAGCCTGTGTCGCCCCGGAAACCCTGTGTCGCCTCGAAAAGATTAGTCGGGGCGACATAGGATTCGGCGAGTGGCCACCCACCTGCTCGAACGGAACAGCACCGAGCGCTCGCCGCGCACCGGCCGCGTGCCGATCGGGGTCGGCCTCGCCGTCGGCGCTGTCGCGATAATCGTCGTCTTCGCGATTCGTGCGCTGACCCCGTCGCTCGGAAAGTGGGACCTGCCGAACCAGGTGCAGGACCTGCTGACGCTCAGCATCAGTGTCATCATCGAGTCGCTGCCGTTCGTCATCCTCGGCATCCTGCTGTCGATCCTCGTGCAAATCTGGATTCCCGATCGCTGGATCATGCGCGTGCTGCCCGGCAATCCGGTGCTCCGCCGCGCAGTCATCTCCTTCATCGGCATCCTGGTGCCGGTCTGCGAGTGCGGAAACGTGCCGCTCGCCCGCGGGCTGATAGTGAAGGGCTTCACCGTCTCGGAGTCGATCACCTTCCTGCTGGCGGCGCCCATCCTCAACCCGATCACGATCGTCACCACCGGCCAGGCTTTCGGCTTCTCCAGTCCGATCTTCATCGCCCGCATCATCGGCGGCTTCCTGGTGGCGAACATCGTCGGCTGGCTCTTCTCGCGTCACCCCGACCAGGACAGCCTGATGACGCCGCGCTTCGCCGCCGAGTGCCGACTTCCGGATCCCCACGAGACGGGGGAGTCGAGGTGGAAAAAGAGCATCGAGATCTTCCAGCACGAGGCGGCGACGATCATGCCGGCCCTGTTTCTCGGATCGCTCGTGGCCGGACTCGTTCAGGTGGCGGTGCCGCGGGCGCTCCTGCTCGGGCTCGGAAGCAACCCGATCTGGTCGATCCTGGCGATGATGGCGCTTGCCTTCGTGATCTCGGTCTGCTCGAACGTCGACTCGTTCTTCATCCTTCCGTTCGTGAATACCTTCCTGCCAGGGTCGATCTCGGCGTTCCTCATCTTCGGGCCGATCGTCGACATCAAGATGCTTACCCTCATGCGCACCACGTTCTCTACGCGAGTGCTCGTGATCCTCACCGTCGTGGTCGGGCTTCTCGCGGCGGTCATCGGATTGGTCGTGAATTATGTCGCGTAACGGTGCTTGGAAGAAGCTCCGACGCTGGCAGGGCGTGATCCTCGTCGTGGCCGCTCTTGTCGCCACGATCTGGCTTGGGGTCACCAACCAGCTGATCCTCTACATTCACCCCCGGTACATCGTCTTCACGGTGATCATGGCGGTGATCGGGATCGCGCTCGTGATCGGCAGCTTCGTCACACGGCACGACCACGATCATGAGGACGAGGAGAAGCCGCGCCGGCTCGGCGTCGTTCTGTCCGTCGGCGCGACCGTGCTCACGCTGGCCCTCGCGGTCGGGCTGATCGTGGTGCCGCCCGCCACTCTGACCACCGCCACCGCCGACCAGCGAGTGATCAACTCGGGGTCGCTGACCGCCGGCACGAAGACCGTCGACTCCGCCGCATCCGCTCCCACCGGCGCCTCGGCGAAGTTCACCGTCGCAGACTGGGCGTCGCTGCTGCGCCAGACCAGTGACGAGACGTTCTACCGCAATAAGGCGGCGGATGTCATCGGTTTCGTGAGCGCCGACACGGATGACCCCGACAACGTCTTCTTCGTTTCCCGTTTCGTCATCACCTGCTGCGCCGTGGATGCCCAGCCGGTGGGCGTTCCCGTCTACCTGCCGAACTGGAAGAGCGCCTTCGCAAGCGGAGCCTGGGTACAGGTGACGGGGAGCTTCGACACCGATCCGAGCCGATCGAGCAAGCAGCCTATCGTGTTGCTGCCCACAGCGACCAAGAAGACCACGCAGCCCAGTGACCCATACCTCTACTGACGTTGCTGCGTCCCCGGACACCCGACGCTTCCGCAACGGCATCATCGCGACAGTGGTCGTGCTCGCGCTGGTCTGCGCGGGTCTTGTGGTGCTCAGCTATGGGCAGGGCCCGAAGCTGTCGAGCGCCACGGTCGACACCACCCAGGTGGTGCGACAGGCCGACCAGCAGGTGCGGCTCTTCGCCAACCAGAACGTGGCAAAGGTACGGTCGTCCCAGGTGAGCGTGTCACCGTCCACGCCATTCACCGTGACCAGCTCCGGCCAGGCCATCGCCGTGCAGTTCTCCGAGCGGCTGCACTACGCGACGCGGTACACGGTGACCGTGCGCAACGTGTCGAGCATTTACGCGAAGGTCACCGGCGACCTCGGCTATTCGTTCACAACGGCGCCGGCATCGCTGTACTACCTCGACCGGGCGGATCCGACGCAGGCGGGCCAGACCGACGACAGCATCATCCGCACCGGCCTTGCTGGCAGCGCGAGCAAAATCATCTACTCGGCACGCCACATCCAGGAGTTCACGGTATTCCCCGCCGTGCTCGCGGTCGTGACCCTCAATGACGATCACACCGACTCGCTTTCGCTGGTGAGTATCGCAAACCCGACCCACATCGAGCACCTGCTTCTGCCGACCGCAGGAACCATCGACAAGCTGCAGGCCGAACCGGATGTCGGCGTACTCGGCTTCGTGTTCACGAGTGCCGGCGGGAGCGCCGACCCCGAGTACTCGAGCGACCTGATGACCGTGGACCTCACCGCTCTTCACACCGTCACGCCGGTGCTCGGGCTCGATGGGAAGCCGCTCAGCGTGCTGGACTGGCTCTTCCTCAGCGGCACCACCAGTGTCGTCGCGCAGGCCTACGACCAGTCGGTGCTGCTGATCGACCCGAAGAAGCCGTCGGCATCGACACCGCTGGGCGTGTACGCGTCGCTCGAGGGATCATCGCCGGATGGAAAGTCGATCGTGGTCGCCGATGTCTTCAGCCGCATCCTGCTGACGATCGCCACCGGAAAGACAACGCGCCTCGAGACGCACCAGGTCGGGGGATCGAAAACCTACGGGGGTGAGCTGCAGCTGCTCGGCAATGGGGTTGCAAGCGTGCAACAGGTGGCGGTGTTGGATGATGCGACCGGCGAGTACGGCAGCTACCTGATCTACCAGGACGGTGACGCCGCCCGCATCCTGTTCGGCGGTGCGGACTACAAGGGCAGTATCGACGGATTCACCGTGTCCCCGAACGGGCAGTATGTGGCAGCCAACGTGGTTGCCGACTATGCGACCGCCGTCTCGGACGGCTATTTCATCAATCCGAAAGCGACATCCATCACCACGGACTTCATCGACGTCTCGAGCGGTGCCATCGTGCGCAGCGTGGCGGGTTTCGACGAGTCCTGGAACTAGAGCGCGCGGCGCTCGCGCTGCGTGACTCGCAGTCCGCTGGCTCGCAAGCGCTCGACGAGCTGGCGCATCGTCACGGGCTCCGCGCCCGCCGCCACCAGTTCGGCGTAGCGGTAGTCGGGCACGTCGTAGTGGTCACGATCGAAACTGCGGCGGGGGAGACCCATGCGCGCCGCGAACGCGTGAAGCTCGTCGAGAGTACTGTCGCTCACGAGATGCGACCAGAGGATGTCGTGCGCCGGCCACCTGGGCACGTCGATCAACACGGTCATCCACCGATTGTAGGGAGCAGAATGCCCATTCGTCGCGGACCGCTTCCCGCCCTCGCAGCAGCCGCCTGCGTACTGGCCGTCCTGTACGCCCAACAGCTCATCGTCGGGGTAGCCACGGTCATCGCCACTCCGTTGTTCGGCCAGACCCTGTCGTTCAGCGACACCCTCGGCTCGCCGACTGTGCTGTACAGCATCTTGTTCGCCCTCGGTGTGTTTTTGGCGCTCTGGCTGATTGTGCCCGTCTCGGCCGAGTTCCGTCTCACGCGTGTGGTGCTGAGGGGACTCGGCATTTCGGCTCTCGCGACCGCGCTGCTGTTCGTCATTGCGGCACTGATCTCCCTCTTCCAGGCCTTCGTCGGGCCGCTCGGGAGCATGACCGGATTCGACGGGCGCGTGGCTGCCGACGGTGTCGGCGGCGCGCTGCTGACGGCCGCCACTTCCTTCGCGTTCGGCGCCCCGCTCGTAATCCTCGCGGTCGTCCTGCTTTGGATCTGGCAGCGTCGGCGCACGAACGTCACCAGCGTTTGACCCACCCCCTCCGCATCGAGTATTGTTGACCCTTGGTGTGTGCTGGGCCAAGCCCGTTCACAGTTTCTGTTAGGCAGTGCCTGTCAGACACAGCACACCAAACTTCTTCCGGAATCTTCTCCGGTCACATAGTTAGGGTTACAAGTGGTTTACGCAGTTGTGCGCGCCGGCGGCCGCCAGGAAAAGGTCGAGGTCGGAACGATCGTCGTTCTCGATCGCATCAAGGCCGACAAAGACGGCAACGTCCAGCTCGTCCCGGTGCTTCATGTCGATGGTGACACCATCATTCACGACGCCGACAAGCTCGCGAAGATCACGGTGACCGGCGAGGTGCTCAACGACCTTCGCGGACCGAAGATCGTCATCCAGAAGTTCAAGAACAAGACCGGGTACAAGAAGCGCCAGGGCCACCGCCAGGAGCTCACCCGCATCAAGATCACAGACATCAAGTAGGGGCTGAGACAATGGCACACAAAAAGGGCGCAAGCTCCACCCGTAACGGTCGCGATTCCAACGCGCAGCGTCTCGGCGTCAAGCGCTTCGGCGGCCAGGTCGTCGGCGCCGGCGAGATCATCGTCCGCCAGCGCGGCACCCACTTCCACCCCGGCGTGAACGTCGGCCGTGGCGGAGACGACACGCTGTTCGCCCTCGCGGCGGGCGCCGTCGAGTTCGGCAACAAGGGTGGCCGCAAGGTCATCAACATCGTGGCGGCAGCCAACTAGTTCCTCCGGCTTCGGCCGATCCGCGCGGGCGAGCTTCGGCTCGCCTGTGCCTTTTAACCAGTCATCAAGAAGGGAACCCATCACCATGGCAACCTTCGTTGACCAAGTAACACTTCACCTCAGTGCCGGCGACGGCGGCGACGGCTGCGTTTCGGTCAAGCGGGAGAAGTTCAAGCCACTCGCCGGCCCGGATGGCGGCAACGGCGGCGACGGCGGCGACATCGTGCTGGTCTCCAGCCTCGACGTCACCACGCTGCTCGGCTTTCACCGTGCGCCGCACCGCAAGTCGGAGCGCGGCGGCCAGGGCATGGGCGACCACCGCAACGGTGGCGACGGTGAGACCATCGAACTCGAGGTGCCGATCGGCACCCTCGTCAAAGACATCGACGGCAACGAGCTCATCGACTTCGTCGAGCCGGGCATGCGCTATGTGGCCGCTGCGGGCGGCCAGGGCGGCCTCGGTAACGCGGCGCTCGCAACCACTAAGCGCAAGGCTCCCGGCTTCGCGCTGCTCGGCATCCCGGGCTGGGAGGGCGATGTCTACCTCGAACTGAAGGTGGTCGCCGACGTCGCGCTCGTCGGGTTCCCGTCGGCCGGCAAGTCGAGCCTCGTGGCCGCGATCTCGGCGGCCAAGCCGAAGATCGCCGACTACCCGTTCACCACGCTCCACCCGAACCTCGGTGTCGTGCAGGCGGGGGAGACCCGCTTCACCGTCGCCGACGTGCCCGGCCTCATCGAGGGCGCCAGCGAGGGCAAGGGGCTCGGCCTCGAATTCCTGCGGCACGTCGAGCGGTGCAGCGCGCTGGTGCACGTTCTCGACTGTGCAACCCTCGAACCGGGACGTGACCCGCTGTCGGACCTCGACATCATCCTGGGCGAGCTGGCCGCGTATCCGGTTCCCGAAGGGCAGACGCCCCTCGTCGAGCGCCCGCAGTTGATTGCGCTCAACAAGATCGATGTTCCGGAGGGTCGCGAACTCGCCGACTTCGTTCGCCCCGAGCTCGAAGGCCGCGGTTACCGGGTGTTCGAGATCTCGGCCGTCAGTCGCGAAGGCCTGCGAGACCTTTCGTTCGCCCTCGCCGAACTGGTGGACGCGAGCCGCGCGAAGATCGCCGCGACACCTATCGTGCAGCGCATCGTGCTGCGCCCGAAGGCATTCGGCGACGCGGGGTTCACGATCAAGGTCGAGGGCGGCTCAGACGGCAACATCTACCGCGTCGTCGGCGGCAAGCCGGAGCGCTGGGTCGCGCAGACCAACTTCAGCAATGAGGAGGCGATCGGCTTCCTCGCCGACCGGCTCGCGAAGGCGGGAGTCGAGAACGAACTGTTCCGCTCGGGGGCCGTCGCCGGATCCACCGTCATCATCGGCCCGGTCTCATTCGACTGGGAGCCGACGCTCACCTCCCAGGCCGAGCTCATGACCGCGCCTCGCGGCACCGACCCGCGTCTGCTCCAGCAGGACCGCCCGACGTCGAAAACCCGGCGCGAGCACTACCTGGAGAAGATGGATGCCAAGGCTGAGGCTCGCGCCGAGCTCGCCCGCGAGCGCGCGGCCGGCATCTGGCAGGACGACGACGGTTTCGCGGTCGTGCCGAAGGACGAACCGGTGCACGACACGCTCATGGAAGACTCCCTCATGGAAGACACCGAAGCCGAATGACCCGCAGCTCTGTCGTCGATGCCCGTCGCATCGTGGTGAAGGTGGGCTCGTCGTCCATCAGCGGCGACAATGTGGGCCAGATCGAACCGCTCGTGGATGCGCTTGCCTCGGCACACGCACGCGGCGCCGAGGTCATCCTCGTCTCCTCGGGCGCCATCGCGACCGGGATGCCGTACCTGAAGCTCGACTCGCGCCCCACCGACCTCGCGACCCAGCAGGCCGCGGCCGCCGTCGGGCAGAACGTGCTCATCTACCGCTACCAGGACAGCCTCGACCGCTTCAAGATCGTCGCCGGCCAGGTTCTTCTCACCGCGGGCGACCTGGAGAACCCCACCCACCGCGGAAACGCCCAGCGTGCCATGGAGCGGCTGCTCGACCTCCGCATCCTGCCGATCGTGAACGAGAACGACACGGTCGCCACCCAGGAGATCCGCTTCGGCGACAACGACCGGCTCGCCGCCCTGGTCTCCCAGCTCGTCGGTGCCGACCTGCTGCTTCTGCTCTCTGATGTCGACGCTCTCTACACCCGCCCGCCGCACCTCCCCGGGGCACGCCGCATCGACACCGTCGCTCTGGATGACGACCTGATCGGCGTCGAATTCGGGGATGTCGTGCAGACCGGTGTGGGAACGGGCGGCGCCTCCACGAAGGTGGCCGCGGCGAAACTCGCGGCCCGTGCGGGCACGTCGGTGCTGCTCACCTCGACGGACCGGGTGGCGGATGCCCTCGCCGGCGCCGAGCTCGGCACCTGGTTCGACTCCGCGCCCCGCGCCTGACGCCCTTTTTCCCCCCCTCGAAACCGCAATTTCTGCTCCATGCACCACGCGTTGGCGCGTTTTCTGCGGTCTCGAGCGCGAGGTGGTGCCTCACGGGCAGAAGTAAACTCGTCGCATGCCAGAGACCATCGTCGCCACGCGCTCGTTCACCGAGAAGCTCGTTGCCGCGCGCTCAGCTTCGCTGTCGCTCGCGACCGCGGATGCCGCGCTGAAGAACCGCGCACTCGAGGCCATCGCCGTCGCCGTCGAGCGGAATGCTGACCGGATCATCCCGGCCAACGACCTGGACCTGGCGAACGGACGCGAGAACGGTCTCAGTTCCGGCCTGCAGGACCGCCTGCGGCTGGACGAAGGGCGGCTGAGGGGTCTCGCGAGCGCGGTGCGCGAGGTGGCGGCGCTGGTCGACCCGGTGGGCGAGAACGTGCGCGGCCAGACCCTGCCGAACGGGCTGAAGCTCAGCCAGGTGCGGGTTCCGTTCGGCGTTGTCGGGGTCATCTACGAGGCCCGTCCCAACGTCACCGTCGACATCGCGGCCCTCGCGCTGAAGAGTGGCAACGCCGTCGTGCTGCGCGGGGGGAGTGCCGCGGAGAACAGCAACCGGGTGCTCGTCGAGCTCATCCAGGAAGCTCTCGCGAGCGTCGGGCTCCCTGCCGACTCCGTGCAGACCATCGATGAGTTCGGTCGCGACGGGGCGAAGCAGCTCATGCATGCCCGTGGTTACGTCGACGTGCTCATTCCGCGGGGGAGCGCCGACCTCATCAACACTGTCGTCGCCGAATCGAAGGTGCCCGTCATCGAGACCGGCGCCGGCGTCGTGCACGTGTTCCTCGATGAGTCCGCGGACCGGCAATGGGCCATCGACATCGTGCAGAACTCGAAGGTGCAGCGACCGAGCGTGTGCAACGCGCTCGAGACGCTGCTGGTGCACGAGGCCGCGGCAGACCGGCTGCTGCCGACGGTGCTCGCCGACCTGGCGGCATCCGGCGTCACGATCCACGGGGACGAGCGCACACGTGCGCTGTTCCCGGATGCCGTCCCGGCGACGGAGGACGACTGGAGCACCGAATACATGACGCTCGACCTCTCGGTGCGGGTGGTCAGCGGTCTCGACGCTGCGCTCGAGCACATTCGCCGCTATTCGACGCAGCACACGGAGTCGATCATCACGAACGACCTGGGTAACGCAGAGCGCTTTCTCGCGGAGGTCGATTCGGCGGTCGTGATGGTAAACGCGTCGACGCGGTTCACCGACGGGGGCGAGTTCGGTTTCGGCGCTGAGGTGGGCATCTCCACGCAGAAACTGCACGCCCGCGGTCCGATGGGGCTCAGCGAGCTCACCAGCACCAAATGGATCGTGCGCGGCAGTGGGCAGGTTCGCGCTTAGCCCTTGGTAGGCTGCTGTAGTCATCACGCATTAGGGATAGGTGGAACTCGGTGCTTCACGAAGTCGTACGCGCAGCTGAAGAGACGCAGCACGCCCTCATCTGGCCGAACTGGGTTTTTCCGCTCATCGCCGCCGTCGTATTCGGGTTTCTGGCCTTCGTGATGCACAGCTTCCGTGACGTGGCAAACCGCCACAGCCACAAGACCGATCACACGGCCTCCAGCGGACACACCACGGACCACTAGGCCTGATCGTGGGCGAGGCCGGGCAGCGCCGCCCCAGGATCGGTGTGATGGGCGGAACATTCGACCCCATCCACAACGGCCACCTCGTGGCCGCGAGCGAGGTCCAGCAGTCTTTCGACCTCGACGAAGTGCTGTTCGTGCCAACCGGCATGCCGTACCAGAAGAGCGATGTCACCGAGAGCGAACACCGCTATCTGATGACGGTGATCGCCACGGCAGCGAACCCGCGCTTCACGGTCAGCCGGGTCGACATCGACCGGCACGGGCCGACCTACACGATCGACACTCTCCGCGATCTGCATGCGATGCACCCGGACGCCGATCTCTTCTTCATCTCGGGGGCTGACGCCATCCAGCAGATCCTTGACTGGAAAGACGTCAAAGAACTCTGGTCGCTGGCGCACTTCGTGGCTGTCACCCGACCTGGGCACGTGCTCACTATTTCCGGATTGCCACACTCGGACGTAAGCTTGCTGGAGGTGCCGGCCCTTGCGATCTCCTCAACGGATTGCCGTAGCAGGGTCAGTCGGGGGTTCCCGGTGTGGTATTTGGTTCCCGATGGTGTAGTCCAGTACATCTCCAAGCACCATCTGTATCGGAGTTCGACATGACAGCGTGGCAGGATCAGCCGCCGCAGAGCAACAAGCCGCTCAGCAGGCGTCAGGTGAGACAGAACGAGCGTGGCGACGCCACCGGCGCCGTCGTCGACCTCCCGGCGGAGCCAGCAGCGCAGTCCGATTTCTCGTCTTTCGCGCGTGAGGGCTGGGATACCGAGGCCCGCCGAATCGCCGCAGCAACGCCGCTCAATTCACAACAAATGCCGCAGCAGCAGCCGGCACAGCAGCCGAGCAGCCGTCGTTCGCAGCGTTCGCTGCAGGCGGTCGACCCGAACCAGGGTGCTGCGGAGCCTCTCGAATATCTCACCCAGGCTCGCCCGCAGGCGCAGAGCCCCGACGGACAGCAACTCCGTCGTCGCTCCGCACCGGCGGTCGACCAGCCCGGCATCGCTCCCCAGACAGCGTTCGTTCCCCAGCCCGCGCAACCGCTGCCGTTCGAGCAACAGCCGAGCTACCGGGTGCGCGACTTCAGCCCGGAAGGTCGGCCGTCGTTCTCGTCTACGACTCCCGAGACGTCTGAGCGGGCCGTTCCGGAAAACCTCCAGTACCGAACGCAGGGCACTCCACCGCCCGCAGCACCAGTCACAGCTCCACCTGCCGCGTACGTGCCACCGGTGCAGCCGGTTGAGTCGGCCGTCGAGGAGCGCACCTTCTCGCGCCGCGAACTCCGCGCAATGGAGGCCGCGAAGAACCCCGTTCCTGAGGCGACTGTCGACCAGGCGCCGATCGAACAGCCGCTTGTGCGCGACCGCACCCGATCGGCAGCCGTCGAGCCCGAACAGCAGTCATACTCCCAGCAGCAGCCGTACGCGGAGCAGTCGAGCGCACCGCAGCAGTACAACCCGCCGCAGTTTCCGCCGTTCGCCGAGCAGGCCGCCCAGCCGGCGGTCGACCAGCCCGTTTCTCCGTTCGAGGAGCTCGGTTTCGTCGAACCGTCCACCTGGACACCGCCGACCGGTCACTGGTCGACCCAGGCCCTGATCGACGACGACGAGCAGGTTCAGGAGAACACCCTCAGCCGTAACGTCGGCGCTACCAGCGGCGCGATCACGACCAGCGCGCTCGTGCTGCCGAGCCTTCCGGCGGACAGCTTGACGCGTCCGCTCGGCAGCACCGGCGAGATCCTCGTCACCGGCACGATCGACCTACCGCGCAGTCTCGGTTCCACGGGCGCGCATCCCGGTCGGTACGACCACTCGGATGTCGACGCTTTTCTCGAGGCCGGCGACCGTGAAGACTCGGAGTCGAACCCCGATTCAGCGCCTGTGCGTGCGATCAGGGCCGTCAGTACCCATACCTCCACCCGCGGGGTCATGGAGGCGAAGAAGCCGAGAGGCAACTCGCGCCTTCCCCTCATCCTCGGTGTCGCCGCGACAGTGATGGCTGTCGGCGTAGTCGTTCTCGTCGTCTGCGCCCTGGTGTTCGGCGTCTTTTCTCACTAGATGCGTAGTCACCGGATGCGCATCCACTCGCGCGTGACCCCTTCTTTCCCGTTTCCCTCTGTTAGGACCATGTGACTGCGACCGATCGCGCCCGCGAACTTCTCAAGATCGCCGCTCTTGCGGCCGACTCGAAGCAGGCGGTCGATCTCGTCGCGCTTGACGTGTCGGGACCCCTGCCGCTCACCGACATCTTCCTGCTCGCAACGGGGCGCAACGAGCGCAACGTCATCTCGATCGCGAGCGAGATCGAAGACAAGCTCATCGAGTCCGGTGTCAAGACGATCCGGCGCGAAGGTCGCTCGGAGGGCCGCTGGGTGCTGCTCGACTTCGGCGACCTGGTGGTTCACGTTTTCCACGAGGAAGACCGCATGTATTACTCGCTCGAGCGTCTCTGGAAGGACTGCCCCGTCATTCCGATCGATCTTCCGGTGACGGAGTCCGCCGACTGACCGTGGAAGCGGGTCGAGCGTGAAGGCGGGTCGAGCGTGAAGGCGGGTCGAGCTTGTCGAGACCTCACCTAGAGCTACCTTCCTGGCTTGGCCCAACGGATGACCCGTCCCGCTTGATCCCTCTGGTCGACGCCTGGGCATCGCAGCCGGCCATGCACGAGCTAGTCGCCGCGTTCGGCGGGCGCCTGCCGCAGGCCGACCCGTTGCCCTGGCTCGATGTGTTCTCGAGCGAGCACTGGGATTTCCGCGCGGGCCGTGAGCGCAACCTGGCCGACCCGGCAGTCCTGACCGCGCGCCAAGAGGCGCTCGTGATCGACCTCGCCCCGGAACTCGGTCTCGCCGGACATGAGACGCCGTCGCACTCGCACTACGACGCGATTCTGATGACCGGTGGCATGATCCGCGCCGGCATCGTGAAGCCGCGGCACGTGGCCGCGTTGCTCGAGAACGGAATCACGGCGGACAGCGTGGTATTCCTCGGCGGGTTCCGCCCGTTCGCGGGGGACGAGCTGCCGCTCGCCGACGCGCTCGGGGTGAAGGGCGACGATGAGTTCGCGGCGATGGTCGCGGGCATGGAATTCGCGTTCGGACCATTGGGCGAGCCGAAAGTGGCCGGGGATGACCGATGGCGGGAGGTCGTATGGGGCTCGCTGTCGGTGCTGGCGGCTCCGTCATCCGACCCTGTTCGTCGCGCGAACTCGCAGGACACCTTCCGGTTCTGGGCCGAACGAACCGGTGCACGCAGCGCGCTCCTGGTGACGACGCCGATCTACGTGCCCTATCAGGGCGCTGCGGCGGTCGAGACGCTCGGCCTCGGGTACGGCATCGCGGTGGAGACGGTCGGCACGAGCGCGGCCGCGAACGATCTCGGCGAGTTCACCCAGCGGTTCCTGCCCGAGCATCACCTGCAGGAGCTGCGCTCCGCCGTCCGCGGGATGCTGTCGCTGCGGCACGCGTGCGCGCGCGATGTGTAGTAATCTTTACAAGTTGTCCGGCTCGCCGGACGGCAACCGGGGTCCATGGCGCAGCCCGGTAGCGCACCTGC
>JAODAT010000053.1 GCA_025463565.1 Microbacteriaceae bacterium | reverse complement strand
TCGGGGACGCGGTCGCGGTCACTCCGGCGACGGCCGCGTGGATGGCCGTGTAGTCGGGGTGTGCGGGATCGAAGGTGGGCGGCACCAGCTCGAGCTGCTGCACCGGGAGCTTTCGCCCGCGATCACCGAGGTCGATGAAGTGGCTAAGCATGCCCGACGGGATGTCGGTCTTGACCACCTGTGCGCCTGCGGCGGCGATGTCCTGGAACTTGGTGAGCACGATCGCGGGCTGGAACTGCTTGATGATCGCCTCCTGCACCTGCCGCTGGCGGGCCATCCGCTGGTAGTCATTGCCGTCGTAGCGCGAACGCGCATACCAGAGCGCGAGATAGCCGTTCATGTGCTGCGTGCCCGCCGCGAAGGTGCCGTAAGGCTTCGTGGCGGTCACCGGCCCGTATGCGAGGGCGGCGGGCACGTCGATGGTCACGCCGTTCAGCGCGTCGACGAGGTCGGAGAAGCCCTGCATGTCGATGAGCGCGTAGTACTGGATCTTCAGGCCCGTCACGCCTTCCGCGGCATCCTGCATCGCCTCGATGCCGGGGCTCGAGCCCTCCGACGTCGCCTTCGGGTAGAGGTTCGGGTTATTTTCGGCGTAGGTGTACAGGTAGTCGATGAGGCACTGGTCGCCGCAGACGTAGCCCTTCGGGAAGGGACCGTAGAGCGGCGAGCCGGCGGCGAACTGGATCTGCTCCATGTTGCGGGGGATGCCGATGAGCGTCACAGCGCCGGTCGTCGCGTCGACGCTCGCCACCGAGGTGCTGTCGGGGCGCAGGCCCTCACGGTCGGGTCCGGCGTCGCCGCCGAGCAGCAGGATGTTGTACCGCCCGTTCACGGGAGCCGCATAGTTCTGCCCGGCGAAGATCTTCGACACCGCTGACCGCGCGGCGCCCGCTGACACGGCGCCGTAACCGGCCGCTCCGGCCGTGACCACCAGTGCGACGATGGCGATCGCGGCGATCGCGGGGGCGACCGACCCGGTCTTCACCAGGCGCGTGAGCCGCAGCGTGTCGAGGGTGAGCACGATCCAGAGGATCGCGTATGCGGCGAGCAGCACCTGCAGCACCGTGAGGCCGACGGCGTTGGTGATCACCGCGTAGACGGTCGTGCGCGAAACCAGCCAGACGACAAGCGAAACCACCGCGAGCGCCCACAGCACGAAGGTGGTGGAGACCCCGAAACGCCCGAGTCGCCGGTTGCCGGCGATGAGCTGCGCGGAGCCGGGGATGAGCACATTGAGCGCGACCAGCCACCAGGCCCTGGCCCGCATGACGCGGGGAGAAGCGGTGTCCGGGTAGCGGACGACGTTAGCCGTGCTCACAGCGTGGCTTTGAGGGCCGCGTTCTTCTCGGCGACCAGGGCTTCGAGGCGACCGGCGTATGCCGCCAGTGCGGTCGTGAGCGCGGCATCCCCGCTGGCGAGCACGCGCACCGCCAGCAGGCCCGCATTGTGCGCCCCGCCGATCGAGACGGTGGCCACCGGGATGCCGGCCGGCATCTGCACGATGGACAGCAGCGAGTCGATGCCGTCGAGCTTCGCGAGCGGAACGGGCACCCCGATCACCGGCAGCGTGGTCACAGACGCGAGCATGCCAGGAAGGTGGGCTGCACCGCCGGCCCCGGCGATGATCACGCGGAGTCCGCGATCCGCGGCGCCCTTGCCGAAGGCGATCATCTTCTCGGGGGTGCGATGGGCCGAGACCACCTCCACCTCCGACGCGATTCCGAATTCGGTGAGCACCGCGACGGCGTCGCCCATCACCGGCCAGTCGGAGTCCGACCCCATGACGACGGCAACGAGCGGCTTGGACATGCTGATCAGCCTAAAGCGCCGCCGCCGAAGTGGGCGGCAGCGGCACGCGCACGCGCGACGACGTCGTCGAGGTCCGACCCGCCCGCGGTGACGTGGCCGACCTTCCGGCCGGGCCTCGGCGCCTTGCCGTACGCGTGCACCTTCGCCGCCGGCTGGTCGGCGAACGCGGATGCGTATCGGTCATCGATCGTGCCCGTCACTGGGCCGCCCAGGATGTTCACCATCACCGACCACGGTTCGCGCGTGGATGTGTCGCCGAGCGGCAGGTCGAGCACCGCACGCAGGTGCTGCTCGAACTGGCTGGTCACGGCGCCGTCGATCGTCCAGTGCCCGGTGTTGTGCGGGCGCATGGCGAGTTCATTGATCAGCAGGCGACCGTCCGTGGTCTCGAACAGCTCCACCGCGAGCACCCCGGTGACACCGAGGCCGTCCGCAATGGTGCGCGCGATGCTCTCGGCCAGCTCGGCGGCGCGCCCCCCGGTTCGCGGGGCTGGGGCGATCACCTCAGCGCAGACCCCGTCGCGCTGCACGCTCTCCGCCAACGGCCATGCCACCAGTTCGCCCGAGTCGCGGCGAGCGACCAGCTGGGCGAGCTCCCGACGGAATTCGACCAGCTCTTCGGCGAGCAGCACGTCACCGCGCTCGAGCCAATCGGAGATCTCGGCCGACGATGACACCACGCGCACCCCGTGCCCGTCGTATCCGCCGGTGGCTGTCTTCACGACCGCCCGACCGCCGTTGTCCGCGAGGAACGCGTCGAGGTCGGCCGCGGACGTGACCCGCGCCCACTCCGGCATCGGCAGCCCGGCGGCGCCCAGCCGTTCCCGCATCGCGAGCTTGTCCTGCGCGAACAGGAGGGCCTCCGGGGCGGGCCGCACCCGCACGCCGGCGTCGACGAGTGCGCGCAGCACATCCTGGGGAACGTGCTCGTGGTCGAACGTCACGACGTCCACGCTCTTCCCAAAACGAAGGACATCCGCCGCGTTCCGGTAGTCGCCGAGCTGGGTGACGGCGAGTCCGGCCGATTCTCCTTCGTTTTCGGCGAGCACGCGCAGGGTGATACCGAGCTCGATCGCGGGCGGGATCATCATGCGGGCGAGTTGTCCACCACCGATCACACCGACTGTCAGCATCATTACCTCACAACGAATTAGAATCCCAGCGGAACTCAATCCTTGCCTATACCTGGGGAGACGCGTGCGCAGGCTTGTCGCCCAGCTGGTGAGATTCGGTCTCGTCGGCGCCGTCGGCTTCGTGATCGATGTTGGCGTCTTCAACCTGCTGAGGACGACGCTGCTCTCGCCCGACACCGTTCCGCACGGTCCGATCCTCGCCAAGGTCATCTCCACCGTGCTGGCGATCATCGCCAACTGGATCGGTAACCGGTTCTGGACCTTCCGCGATCGTCGGCGACCGCACATCGTGCGGGAGGGCTTCGAATTCGCGCTGGTCAGCGGCGGCGGCCTTCTCATCGGAGTCGCCTGCCTGTGGGTGTCGCACTATCTGCTCGGCTTTACGTCACTGCTCGCCGACAACATCTCGACCAACGTCATCGGGCTCGTTCTCGGCACCGCGTTCCGGTTCTGGCTCTACCGCATCTGGGTGTTCAGCGACGAGCGCACCGAAGACCTGCGCGCCGACCAGGAAGAGGTCAGCGAGTCCCCCACGCCGTAGTCTCATCCGGGTTCTGGTCGCGCGCGAGTTCCGGATTGCGTGACGCCTCGGACTGGCGGCGGGCCGCGATCGGGTTGAGGTTACGCTCCATCAGGTCGTGGAGCGCCGACTGCAGGAGGTCTGCGGACGGCACGTCACGCAGGCGCACCGGATTCTCGAGTCCCGTGTTGATGAGCACGTCACCGCTGCCGAACAACGACTGCAAGCCCGTTTTCCGCACCGTCACGTCGTAGCCACGGCTGTGCAGGAGTTCCTGGCGCACCCGTATGAAGAACCCGCTCCGCAGCACGATCCGCCGGGTGGTGATGATGTAGCGCTTGCCGAGCCAGGACAGCAGCGGAAGCAGCCAGAGCAGAAAGATCAGCAGCAGCCCGCCGGCCAGCACGGCGAGGTTCTGCCAGGTGTCGGCGAAGCTTCCGTAGAAGTAGGCCATCGCGCCGACGGCGCCGATCAGCACGATCGACGGCCAGAACAGCGCGCGAGCGTGCGGGCGCAGCCGCGCGATGACGCGCTCACCTGACTGCTCATCGGTCGACATGAGCTATTCATACCGCAGGTGGGTCACGTCTCCGGCCGCGACAGCCTGCACCGCTCCATCTTTGGAGTCGCGAACGCGCAGGCGCCCGGATTCGTCGACATCCACCGCCGTTCCGAGCAGCATGTCGCCGCCCGGCAGTTCCACCCGCACGCGCTGGCCGAGTGTGCTGCAGAGCTCGGCAATGAGCGATTCGGCGCCGCCGGAACCGTGCTGCAGGAAGTCGTCGACCAACCGTCGGAGTTCCTCCAGGTAGCCGGAGAGCACGGCGTCCGCCAGCTCGTCGGCCGGCATTACCGCGTCGTTCAGGCTGAGGGATGTCGCGGCCGACGTCGGCAGCTCTGCCGCCTCGAACGTGAGGTTGACCCCGGCGCCCATCACCACAGCACCCGGTGCATCGGGAGCTGCCTGCCCGACGAGTTCCGCCAGCAGCCCGGACACCTTCAGCCCGTCGACCTGCACGTCGTTCGGCCACTTGAGGGTGACGTTGTGTGCGGGCACGATCGGTGCGATCGCCCGGGTCATCGCCAGCCCGGCGATCAACGGCAACCACCCGAACTGCTCGATCCGAAGCGGCGAGCCGTCCGGCTGCACGGGGCGCAGGAGCACGGAGATCGCGATCGTGCGACCGGGCGGCGCCACCCATTCGCGGCCGAGCCGCCCGCGACCGCTCGTCTGGCTGTCGGTCACCAGCACCGCGAAGTCGGGCGAAACCGCCGCCCGCGCCACTAGTTCGCTGTTCGTGGAGCCGCATTCGTCGAGAACGGTAAGGCTGGACGCGAGGGCCGCGCTGCGGGGAAGGTGCATAGTCCAAGGTTAACCTTGTAGACATCCGCCACCCGATCGGCGGAACCGTCAACGATAAAGTGAAGCCGTGACCGACACCAGCGCACCGAATACCGTGCCTTCCAATGACATGTACACGACGGCCGGCCGCATCGCCGACCTGAAGGACCGCTATCACGAGGCAGTGACGGCGAGCGGCGAAGCCGCAATCGAGAAGCAGCACTCCAAGGGCAAGAAGACGGCCAGGGAGCGCATCGAGCAGCTCCTCGACCACGGATCGTTCGTCGAGCTCGACGAGTTCGTGCGCCATCGCACCCACGCGTTCGGGATGGAGAAGAAGCGGCCGTACGGCGACGCGGTCGTCACGGGCACCGGCACCATCCACGGCCGCCAGGTCGCCGTCTATAGCCAGGACTTCACCATCTTCGGCGGTTCGCTCGGCGAGGTGGCCGGCGAGAAGATCATCAAGGTCATGGATCTCGCGCTCAAGACGGGCGTGCCGATCATCGGGATGCTCGACTCCGGCGGAGCACGTATCCAGGAGGGTGTCGTCGCGCTCGGCAAGTACGGCGAGATCTTCAAGCGCAACACTGCGGCATCCGGTGTCATCCCGCAGATCTCCATCATCATGGGCCCGGCGGCCGGCGGCGCGGTGTACTCCCCCGCGCTCACCGACTTCGTGATCATGGTCGACAAGACCAGCCAGATGTTCGTCACCGGGCCCGACGTGATCAAGACCGTGACCGGCGAAGACGTCGGCATGGAGGAGCTCGGCGGCGCACTCACCCACAACAGCATTTCGGGCGTCGCCCACTGGCTCGCCAGCGACGAAGATGACGCGCTCGACTACGCGCGCACCCTGTTGAGCTTCCTGCCCGACAACAATCTCGCCGAGCATCCGATCTACGACAGCGAGGTGGAGCTCGAGATCACGGACGAGGACCGCAAGCTCAACACGCTCATCCCGGACTCGCCCAACCAGCCCTACGACGTCAAGACGGTCATCGAGCACATCGTAGACAACGCCGACTTCCTCGAGGTGCAGCCCCTGTTCGCGCCGAATATCGTGATCGGTTTCGGCCGGGTCGAGGGCCGGGCCGTCGGCATCATCGCAAACCAGCCGAACTCCATGGCCGGAACACTCAACATCGAGGCCGGCGAGAAGTCGGCACGGTTTGTGCGATTCTGCGACGCGTTCTCCATCCCGATCCTCACGCTGGTCGACGTGCCGGGCTACCTGCCCGGAACCGACCAGGAGTGGACGGGCGTCATCCGGCGTGGGGCGAAGCTGCTGTACGCGTACGCCGAGGCGACCGTGCCCCTCGTGACCGTGATCACCCGCAAGGCCTACGGCGGGGCATACATCGTGATGGGCTCCAAGCAGCTCGGGGCCGACCTCAACTACGCCTGGCCGACCGCGGAGATCGCGGTCATGGGCGGCCAAGGCGCTGTCAACATCCTGTACCGCAACGAGATCAAGGCGGCAGAGGACGCCGGCGAAGATGTCGCGGCCGTGCGCACGAAGCTGGCCAACGAGTACACCTACAACGTGGCATCCCCGTTCCTGGCGGCGGAGCGCGGCGAACTCGACGGCGTGATCGAGCCGGCGGCCACCCGCGTCGTCGTCATCAAGGCCCTGCGGGCGATGCGCACCAAGCGCGCGACCCAGCCGCCGAAGAAGCACGGAAACATCCCGCTGTGAGCGCTGGAGCTGAAAGCGAAGGCCCGGTGGACCTTCGCCGCGACGCCAGCTCCGAGCAGGCTGTGCCTGCTCGGCTCGATGCGAGCTTCACGGTCATTTCGGGCAACCCCTCGCCCGAGGAGCTCGCCGCCGTTACCGCGGTCATCGAGGCGATGATCGAGGAGCAGGGCGACGACGCGCGGCGGGGGCGCGGGATGTCCGCCTGGCAGCGGTCGCAGCGTTCGATCCGCGAGACTCTGACCCCCGGCTACGGCGCCTGGCGCAGCTTTTCCGCATAGCGCCCTATTTTTTGGCGAAATGGCCCCCAAACGGGTGGCTTTCTTCGGAACCCGAAGCCCCACTGCCAAAATACGACTGATTCCGTTGCAAACTCGACTGATACAGCATCTGGCGCGACGGTGAGCGCGCGTAATCGTCTGTCTACCCCTCGTTGTACCCCTGTATCCGCAGCCAAATCCCCGGTATATCGGCGTTTCTCGGTCCGTTTTTTACATTTGGGGTACGTTTTTGTCCCCCGACGGTCCCCCAAAGAGATGACTATGCGATACGGTCTGTTCATTGCACTATTGATGGTGCTAGGTGTCTCTCATCGAGTTACACCACCAACCATTAGCCGACTAGGGTAAGCGGGCTAATGAATTGGGGGCGGGTCAGGACGATATTCGGGTTATCGTCCTGACCCGGGACTTGGAACGGACCGGCCTCGAGGCCGGTCCGTTTTCCCGTTAATGCGCAACAGCGGGTCGAGCTTGTCGAGACCTCACCAGCAGGTTGCTCGTCGGTGAGGTCTCGACAAGCTCGACCCGCTTTTGGCTCTAGGCGCTGACCAGCGCGCGCGGGATCTCCAGCCAGAGGTCGACGCGGTCCTCGTCATCCTCGTCGTTCTCCGGATGGTGCCCCAGCGCGCTGGAATGCCCGTCATCGAGTGAGCTGAGCCCGACGACGGTGATGGCCGTGTCCGAGCCCTCCGGCACCGTCCGCACGATGAGCTTCTGCGTCTCCGTATCGCGAATGGCCTCCGCCAGTCGGTTGAGCACACGCTCCAGGTCGTCGTCGTCCAGGTCGTCGAGACCACCCTCGTCGAGCAGCGTGACGATGGTGCCCTTACGCCTCGCGATCATGATCTGTTCCCGCACCCGGTCGTTCAGCAGCTTGCGCCCGCGGATCTCGTCACGAATGGCTCCCTCGAGGTAGATGCATTCGAGACGCTGGCCTTCGCTCAGCTCGCCGTTCGATGCGACGATCTGCCTGAGCATGGGCAGCGCCATGCGGCTGGTCTGCCCCAGACGGAACTGCCGCTCCGACACGTGCGCCTCCTGGGCGGCACGCCACTCGACGGCCTCGCGCTCGGCCAGTGCGTACTGCCGGGCGTCCCGGTCGGCGCTCGCCAGCGAAAGCGACAACGCGAACGCGATCGCCACCCACACGGTGCTGCCGATCACCCCATAGGTCACGAGGCCGGCGAAACCCGACCAGACAACTGTCTCGATGATGAGGATGCCGATGCCCACCCAGGCGAACCACTGTCGCCGGCGGGTCGACACGATCACCATCAGCGTGCCGATCGCCGCCGTGTGCCACGCCGCATAACTGTCCGGCGGCACCTTGTGCACGACACTCGTGACGAGCAGCGGCACCACAAGGGCGATCGCGACGTCGAATGCGGCCATCCAGACCGGCATCCGCGCCTTCTTCGACGGCCAGAGACTGATCGCGGTCGCGATTGCGAACAGCGCCATCGCCGCGATGTATGGGCCCTTGTCGGCGGGTACCCAGAGCGAGACGGTGGCGAGCAGCACGTGGTACGCGGAGAACACCGCGGCGAGGCCGACGATGAGGTAGCGGGGAACGCTGATCATCGGGTCACTCCCTCGGCTTCGAGGAACGAATCGCTGGTCGGCTGGGGTCTCGGGTTGGGCCAGCGGATCGTGATGATGGTGCCTTCACCCGGCGCGGAGTCGATCTCGACCAGGCCGCCCGCATTGGCGACACGCTCGAAGATGGAGACCCGCAACCCGAGGCGCTCGATCGGCACGGACTCGACGGAGAATCCGGCACCGGTGTCGCCGACATCCACCTGGATGCCGTCGTCGGCCAGCCCGCTCACCGCCAGCCAGCGCTTCACGTTGTCGCCATCACCGGCGTGCTGGAGACTGTTGACCATCGCCTGGACCGCCGCCGAGTAGACGGCCTCGGCCGACTGCACCGGTAGCGTGCCACCGTCGATGTCGTGGGTGCGCACCTCGAACGGCGCGGAGAGCGTCGCCGTGGCACCGACGATGCGATGTGCGAGCTGGCTCATGCTCACGACGGCATCGTCATCGGGGGCCGCGGCGGCGGCATCGCGCAGATGCCCCATTGCGTTCTTCGCCATGCTGGCGGCCAGCTCCTTCGCTTCGGGCGAGTAAGCGCGTGCGGCGGAGAGCAGGGTGGTGAGCACGCTGTCGTGGACTATCGAGTCCACCTGCACGCGCTCGAGTTCGGTCGCATGCTGGCGAACAGCGTGCGCGTAGCGGTCGAGCGCGGTGGACTGCGCGTTGTCGACCGAACCGGAGGCCTGGCGCAGCAGGGTGATGATAAGAAGCACGGCGCCGCCGAGGATGATCGCGTATGCCACGTCGAGCGAAGCGGACGCGAGCGACTTTCCGCCGCCGGACGGCGTGAGCCGGATGATTCCGTAGGCGACCGGGGTGAGGATGAGATAGCCGGTGGCGACCCAGGTGGAGAACGCGACGGCGGCGGTCGCCGTGGCGACGGTGCAGAGATACCAGAGCCACGGCCGGTCGGCGGCCACACTCGACTGGTCGGTCTGGACCAGCGGCCAGGCCACCATCTCGACGAGGAACACGATGGCGATGAACGTGTTGACGAAGCGCACCAGCCGGCGAGCCATCGAGGCGGCCACGGATATCAAGAGAGCGCCGTAGAGAACGCCCGCGAAGACCCAGCCCCAGACCGGCTGCACCTGGCCCATCTGCCCGAGCACCACCGGGAAGGTCTGCGCTCCGAACACCAGCCCGAAGATGGCGACGGAGCGTGCGACAACCGTCTCGATCAGCCTGCGGCTGATCGGATTGCGAGGCTGCCGCGCCTGGTTGGGCTGCCGAGCCGCCACCGATCCGCGCGCGGTTGCCGATCCCTGCGCGCTTACCGGGCCGGCGGAGGCCTGGCTAGCGGGCATCGCCGCCGTCCGGGTCCAGGCCCGGAAGGATGCCGTCTTCGACGGCGCGGCGGAGCAGGTCGACCTTGGTCGGCGCCGGGCGGCCGATCTCCACATATTTCACGCGAATGCGGTCGAGGTATTCGCGTGCCGTCGAGTACCCGATACCCAGCTGCTGGGCCGCGAGCTTGAGCGGAAGTCCGGAAGCGTAGAGGTGCAGGATCTCCCGCTCCCGGCGACCGAGCTGCGCCTTGGCGAAGTCGCGGTCCGCGTCGATCGCGGTCGCCCACTCCAGGTTGTTCAGCACGTCGCCTCGGGCCACCGTCTCGACAGCGGACATGACGGTCTTCGTGGCGGATGACTTGGGGATGACGCCGGCGGCACCGGCGGCGAGCGCCTCGCGCACTGAGGCGACCCGGTCGGCGATGGAATGGATGAGCACGGCTGAACCGGTGGCCATCACCCGCTTCACGTTCTCGGTGACGGTCGAGCCGTCGCCGAGCGACAGGTCGAGCACCACCACGTCGTTCTCGCGACCGTTCAGGTTGGCGACGAACTCGTCGACCGAGGCCGCGGCGAGCACGAAATCGAAGCCGGCTTCGATGCACGCGGCCTTGAGCCCCAGGCGAACCGATTCGTGGTCATCCACGACGGACACCCTCACGCCGGTCGGCTTCACTGCCGCATCCGTCGCATCCACCGTCGTCTGCTCCATGATCACACCCGCTTCTCTCTCGCACCATGGTAATGGCTGGGGCACAGTGCAGCGGATAGAGTCTGCACATGCGAGTCCGTGTGTTGAAAGTCGCCGTCGTCGCCGCCCTTGCCGTTTTCGGCCTTGCGGGATGCTCGGCCGGCAGCTCCGGTTCCGAGGAAGAGCAGATCGACGACTTCGCGATCAGCTACACGCTGCACAAAGACGGCACGGTGCATGCGAAGGAGACGATCCACTACGACTTCGGCGACACCAGCGACCGACACGGTATCGACCGGTTTCTCGCCTCACGCTTCGATACCGATACCGCGGGCACCGACCGCGTTTACGGGTACAGCAACATAAAGGTCTCCAGCCCCACCGGGGCATCCGCCCTGTTCTCCACGTCGCTGCTGAACTACCTGGAGGTACGGGTCGGCAACGCGAACGCGAACACCAGCGGCAAACAGACCTACGTGCTGCAGTACGACATCTCCGGCGCCCTCAACCGCGCGAAGCAGACCGACGGCAGCTATCTCGACGAGTTCTTCTGGAATGCCACAGGCGACCAGTGGCAGATCCCCATTGATAAGACCACCGTCACGGTGTCGGGGCCCGGGCCTGTCGCCGCCGTCGTCTGCTTTGCGGGGGTCACCGGCACGAGCGATCACTGCACGTCGGCCGAGAAATCGGGGACCACCGCGACCTTCGCCGCGTCGACTCTGGAGGCCGGCAGCGGGCTGACGATCGACACCGGTTTTCCGGACGGGACCATCGCGAACACGGAGCCGGTGCTGAAGCCGTCCCTGCCGGCCGATGCCTCACCGGTCACGGGCGGCTCTAACGACGGACCCGACCCGTTCTGGAACCCGGGCAACTGGCTCACCGGAATCCTGCTGGTCATCGGCATACCCGTCATCTTCGGCGCCTTGATCGCCTGGCGGTCTCGCGACCAGGAGTTCAGCGGGGTCACCCCAGGGACGATTCCCGCGGATGCCGCGACCGCCACGGTGGGCAAGGCCCCGCGAGGCGAGACGATCATCGTGTACTACACCCCACCGGACGGCGTGCCGGTCGGAGCCGCGAACACCATTCTCACCAAGGCGCGCAAACCGGTGGACATCACGGCGACGATGATCAGCCTGGCCGTGCGCGGTTACCTCACCATCGACGAGGTCGACGGCGGCAACCGCCACAAGGCGAAGGACTACACGCTCACCGCGACGCCGGAAAAGGCAGCCCAGAAGGCGACCACCGCGCGACCGGGCACCCCCGAGGCGGCACTGCTTCTTCCGCACGAGTCGCTGCTCCTCGCCGACCTGTTTGCGGGCGGCGCCAAGAGCGTCAGCCTGTCGAGCCTCAACAACACTTTCGCGAGCAACATGCGCTCGATCACCAGCACCCTCGACACCTGGATCAACGCCCAGAAGTACTTCATCGACAAGTTGAACCGCGCCCACCCCCTGTTGGTGTGGACGATCGTCGCGTCGGTGGCGCTCTTCATCGTGATGCAGTTCTTCTTCGAAAACGCCTGGGTGCTCATCCCGGTCGGCGCATTCGTCGGCTCGTTCATCGCGCTTCGCCGCTCCAGCAAGGCGGCGAGACGCAGCGCCACCGGGCACGCGCTGTTCCTTCAGCTGCAGGGCTTCAAGGAGTACATCGCGACCGCTGAGGCCGACCAGATCAAGTTCGAAGAGACCGACGACGTCTTCAGCCGTTACATGCCGTGGGCGATCGCCTTCGGTGAGGCGGATCACTGGGCCGGCGTCTTCAAGCAGCTGGCCGCCGAGGGCAAGTACACCCAGAACCCCGACTGGTACACATCCAATGGCACCATGTTCGCCGCCGGCTACCTGGCCGGGTCGATGGGATCGATCGCGTCGATCGGCGATGCGATGGGCAGCTTCGACGCGATGGCGGCCTCGACCCTCACCTCAACCCCTGCATCGACCGGCAGCTCGGGCTTCGGCGGTGGCGGCGGCTTCTCCGGCGGGGGCGGAGGCGGCGGGGGTGGCGGTGGCGGCGGGAGCTGGTAGCCGCTAGGCGCGCGCGAGCGTTGCGACGGCCTCCACGTGGTGTGTGTTCGGGAACAGGTCGAACGCGCGCAGCCGCGTAAGTTCGTAGCCGCGCTCGGCGAACAGCGCGACGTCCCGGCTCAGTGCAACGGGGTCGCAGGCGACGTAGACCAGCTGCTGCGGCGACAGGGCGACGAGCTGCTCGACCACTGCGATCCCCGCGCCCGACCGTGGCGGGTCGAGCACGACGGTTCCCTGCCGCAGTCGCTCCCGCTCGGCGGGCCCCGCCGTTCGGGCGAGGTCGCGCAGGTAGTTCTCCACCCGACCGGTGACCGCGGATGCCCCCACCCACTCGGCGAGGTTTTCCGCAGCGTGGTCGGTGGCCTGGCTGTCGCTTTCAACCGTCGTGATCCGCAGGTGGTTGCCGAACCGGTCGCCCACCGCGGCCGCCAGCAGGCCGACGCCGCCGTAGAGGTCGAGGTTGGCCGCGCGCGCGTCGAAGCGGGTGTCGTCGATGGCGTCCTGTACTGCACGGGTGAGGGTCTCCGCGGCGTGACGGTGAACCTGCCAGAAGCCACGGACATCCAGCCGGAAGTCCCGATCGCCCACCCGCTCCACGATGTTCTGGCGCTTGGGCTTCTCACGGCGGTCGGCGCTCCCCTGCAGCACGAACGCGTTGCCCGTCGACGGCACGACGACGTCGATGTGGTCAACGCCCGCGAAGGTCTCGTCGAGCGGTGCGATGGTCTGCGCTTCCGCTGTCGCAAGTGGCAGGTTGGTGACGGGGATCACGCGGTGCGACCGCGCGGCGTACGGGCCGGGCGTTCCGTCTTCCGATACGTGCAGCCGCACCCGGGTGCGCCATCCGGTGCCATCTTCGGCGCCGGGCAGCGGCTCGACGGTCACGTCGCGCTCGACGTGGGCCATGCGCTGAAGCGAGTCGGCGAGAACCTGCCGCTTGAGCTCACGCTGGTGATCGATGGCGATGTGGCCGAATTCGGCGCCGCCGGCGCGGTCATCGGGATCACGGTCGAGCGATGCCGCGCCCCAGATGTGCGGACGCCGATGCGGGGACGCCGACAGCACGCTCACCGTCTCGGCACGCCAGAACGACTTCTTGGAGTCCTCCGAGATGCGGGCAAGCACGGTCTCCCCGGGGATCGCGTCGCTGACGAACACCACACGTCCGTCGAGTCGGCCAACCGAGATACCGCCGTGAGCGATGTTGGTAACCTCGATCTCGACCTGCCTGCCCAGCCATTCACCCATGCCCCCAAGCGTGCCCCATCTTTCACAGGACTGCTACATGAGGAACCAGTGACCCGTCTCTACCTCGCTTCGACATCTCCCGCTCGACTCGCGACGCTGCGCGCCGCCGGCATCGAGCCGGTCGTTCTGCCGTCGAACGTCGATGAGGAGGGGGCGATCGCGACGGCCGGGCCGCTCTCGCCGACGGAGATGGTGCTGCTGCTGGCCCGGCTGAAGGCCGAGGCCGTGCTCTCACCCGACATCGACGGTCTCGTGCTCGGTGGGGACTCCGCCTTCGAGCTCGACGGCATCGTCTACGGCAAGCCGCACCTGCCCGCGGTGGCGCGGGAACGATGGATGCTGCAGCGCGGACGAACCGGACACCTCCATTCCGGCCACTGGCTGGTCGACCACCGTGGCGGCGCCGTCCGCGGTGCGGAAGGCGCCGTCTCGACGGCGGCCGTCACCTTCGCTCCCGACATCTCGGACGCCGAAGTCGACGCGTACATCGCCACCGGCGAGCCGCTCGAGGTCGCCGGGGCGTTCACCATCGACAGCCTCGGTGCGCCCTTCATCACGGGCGTCGATGGTGACCCGCACGCGGTCGTCGGGCTGTCGCTCGCGACGCTGCGTTCGCTCGCACTCCGCTTCGGAGTGGAGTGGCCCTCACTCTGGTCGAGACGGGGGTCGAACTTGTCGAGACCTCGCCGTAGTCGGTCGCTGGTGAGGTCTCGACAAGCTCGACCCACTTGTTTTGTACCTCTCAGCCAAAAGGTGACCTCCGCGAACGAATAGGCTGACTTACTATGCCCCGCATCACGAAGGTCCTGGTCGCCAACCGAGGCGAGATCGCCGTTCGCGTGATCCGGGCGGCGAAAGACGCCGGCATCACCTCCGTCGCGGTCTACGCCGACCAGGATCGGGATGCCCGCCACGTCAAGCTCGCCGACGAGGCGTACGCGCTCGAGGGCTCAACCAGTGCCGACACCTACCTCCGAATCGACAAGGTGCTCTCCGTCGCCCGGCGCTCCGGTGCCGACGCGGTTCACCCGGGTTACGGCTTCCTCGCCGAGAACGCCGAGTTCGCCCAGGCCGTCATCGACGCCGGCCTGATCTGGATCGGCCCGTCGCCCGACGCGATCGAGAAGCTCGGTGACAAGGTCTCCGCGCGCCACATCGCCGAGAAGGTGGGCGCACCGCTCGCACCCGGAACCCTCAACCCCGTCTCCGGCGCCCAGGAGGTGCTCGACTTCGTCGACATCCACGGCCTGCCGGTCGCCATCAAGGCGGCGTTCGGCGGCGGCGGTCGCGGGCTTAAGGTCGCGCGCACCCGCGAGGAGATCCCCGAGCTGTTCGAGTCGGCCACCCGCGAGGCGATCGCCGCGTTCGGCCGCGGCGAGTGCTTCGTCGAGAAATACCTCGACGAGCCACGCCACGTGGAGACCCAGTGCCTCGCCGACAGCTTCGGCACCGTCGTCGTCATCTCCACGCGCGACTGCTCGCTGCAGCGCCGCCACCAGAAGCTGGTCGAGGAGGCGCCCGCGCCGTTCCTCACCGACGAGCAGAACGCGCTGCTGTACACCTCGTCGAAGGCCATCCTCAAAGAGGTCGGCTATGTCGGCGCCGGCACCTGCGAATTCCTGGTCGCCAAAGACGGCACGATCTCCTTCCTCGAGGTGAACACCCGCCTGCAGGTGGAGCACCCGGTGTCGGAGGAGGTAACCGGCATCGACCTGGTACGCGAGCAGTTCCGTATCGCCGAGGGCGGAAAGCTCGACTACGACGATCCCGTTGCCGAGGGCCATTCCTTCGAGTTCCGCATCAACGGCGAAGACCCCGGGCTCGGCTTCCTGCCCTCCCCCGGGCCGGTCAGCGCACTGCGTTTCCCCGGCGGTCCCGGCGTGCGCGTCGACAGCGGTGTCACCACCGGCGATGTGATCAGCGGCGCCTTCGACTCGCTGCTCGCGAAGCTCATCGTCACCGGTTCCTCGCGCGAAGATGCGCTCGAGCGCTCGCGACGCGCTCTCGATGAATTCGAGATCGCCGGGCTCCCCACCGTGCTCCCGTTCCACCGCAAGATCGTGCGCGACCCGGCCTTCACCACGTCCCCGTTCTCGATATACACGCGCTGGATCGAAACCGACTTCGTCAACGACATCGAACCGTGGAGCGGATCGCTTCCGGATGCCGCGGCGCCGGCCGCCCGTCAGAGCATCGTCGTCGAGGTGAACGGCAAGCGCATCGAGGTGTCGCTTCCCGCCAGGCTCGGCAAAGCCGCGTCGAGCGACACCCTGGGCGCGCCGCCCCGGCGGCGATCGGGAACCGGGGCCGTCTCGTCGGCGACCGGGGCATCCGTCAAGGCGCCGATGCAGGCGACGATCGTGAAGCTCGCGGTGACCGATGGTGAGGCCGTCGTGAAGGGCGACCTGGTTGTCGTGCTCGAGGCCATGAAGATGGAGCAACCGATCGTCGCCCACAAAGACGGCACGATCAAGAACATCACGGCTGTCGTCGGCGCAACGGTGGCCTCGGGCACCGTGCTGCTCGACATCGGCGACTGAGCCGTCAGCTGTAGTCGGCGGTCACTGTCCTGGTGATGCCGTCGAGCCTCATGCGGCCGCCGTGCGGCACAATCCACTGCGGGCGGGTGTGCCCGAACGGCACGCCTACGCAGACCACTGCCTCGGGGTTGTAGCGGGCGACCTGCTCGATGATCACATCGCGCTGGGCTTTTCGAAGTTCGGCACGCTCGTGCGCGTCAGGCACCGGCGAGCCGAGTTCGCTCACCGCGGGGCGGCCGACGAGCACGCCCGCCGCCGCGCCGAGCAGGTCACGCTCGCCAAGCGCTCGCACCCAGCGCATCACGTCGGTCGCGCTCGGCAGTTCCTCGCTCGTTTCGAGCAGGAGGATGGCGCCCTCGAGGTTGGCAACCGCAGGCATCCGTCCGGCCACCGCGATCTGGTCGATCACCTCGATACACCCGCCCCAGGTCGGCCCCTCTGCGACGGTGCTCGGGCCGGCCCACGCCCACGGGTCGGTCGGCTCACGCGTGCCGAACTCGACCAGTGAGCGCGGATCCGTCCACGGAACGCCGAAGTCCTCGGACTCCCCCGGCTCGGCAAGTTCGATGCTCCCGCCGTCGAGCAGGGCCGCCTTCAGCGATCGCAGGTGAATGTCGTCGAGGTGCGGGCCCGGGCCGAGGTGCACCTGCGTTGAGCCGCCGTAGAAGCTCGGCACCCCGAGTGTCCAGAGCAGCGTGTGCAGGTTGGTGTTGTCGCTGTACCCGAGGAACGGTTTCGGGTTCGCGGCGAGAACGTCGGCGTCGATGTGCGGGATGACGGTGACCTGGTCGTCACCGCCGATCGTGGCGAGGACCGCCCGGATGCTGGGGTCGGCGAACGCGGCAGTCACGTCGGCCGCGCGGTCAGCGGCGCTCGCGCCCAGCTTCCGGGTGGTCGGATACTCGACGGGGATCAGGCCGGTCGCTTCGGTGAGGCGCCGCATGGCCTGCTCGTGGATGGCCTCGGACACCGCGGGTGCCGCGAACGCCGGGGACAGGATGGCGACCCTGTCACCCGGGCTCGCCTTCGGTACCGCTTTCATAGGGTCATTGAATCAGACCGTCGGTCGCCGATCCCCTCCCCGACGTATCTCGGCCTGTGCCATGAGACCGAACTGGCGGAGAAGGGACAACCCCGAGGAGTCATCCGGGAGCTGTGGCGCAGGATCGAAGACGTTCAGGGTGCCGATCCGGCTTCCGTCGCGGCCCTCCAGGGGGAATCCGGCATAGAACCGGATGTAAGGTTCACCGGCCACGTGCGGAAGATTCCGGAATCGGGCATCCGCAGTCGCGTCCGGTACCATCATGCCGTCCCGCTCGTGAATCACACGCCCGGTAAAAGAAGCACCGAGCATGATCAGCTGGGGTACATCGCCCACCTGCGCCTTATGAACAAGGTGATCCGAATCGATAACGCTCACCGTGGCCGATCGCACCCCGAAGGTCGCGCAGGCGCGGGCGACGACGTCGTCGAAGTGCCAGCGTCGATCGTCGCTCAGAATTCCGAGTTCCACGACAGCCGCTTCCCTCGCCTCCGGGGAATCGAAGCCCGCTTCGCTCCCTGGCGTGCGGTCGAAGTCGGTCACACGGCGCGCGGCATCCAGTTGGGGCGCCATGGGTCTTGCGAGCTCCTCGGCCCAGTGCCGATACGACATCGCGTCGCGGAACCGAAGGTCGCCGCAGTCCTCGGGCGCCGTCAACGGCACGAACGTCACCCGGGACAGCGGGCTGCACAGTTCTGCTGAGATAGCGTTCATCTTTCGGGCGTGTGCGTCTGCAATTGAACCCAACGGACCGTCGTAGACGGGTATCGAACGAATCGGATGCACGCCGGCCACGAAAATCCGCGCGACCGGCGATGACCGCTGGAGTATCTCGTGCAGCGTGCTGGTCAGGTCGCGTCGCCAGGACGCGAGCGCCGTTAACGCTCCGGCGTCGTTCACGCCCAGGGTCACGACCACCGCGTCATACCGATGCAGCTTGATTTCGCTGAGCGCGGTGACGGCTGAGCCGACCTTCAGCCGCGGAATGGCCGTCACCTGCACAGTCGCCCCACGACCCGTCTGACGTGACAGCGCACGACCAAGGGCACCGGGAAGTGCGACCTCATGGCTGAGGACACCCCACCCGACCGCGGGACCTCCCCCGAAGATAAGTACGCGATCGCTGTTGAACCCGATCGAGTGGGACTCCGGCAGGTCGCGGGGACGCGGGAGGCGGTTGACCTCTTCCGTCTTCGAGGCGACCCATGCTCGCAGAAGTGGGACGGTGAACCAACGTGATGGCTTGTCCATCGACTCCTCGCATCTCGACGGCCGTCTGGCCACCGATGCATTCAAAAGTAAGTCGGCCTGGCCGGCCGCGAAATCCGCCTGACGCGGTCGAACATCCACTTTGCGCGGAAGAGGAATCCACGCAGTACCCCAACCGTGCCCAGACGGGAGCCCTATACTCTGCGGGTGCCACACGTCACGAGTGAGATGTTCAAGAGTCACCCGGCCGGAGCGTCCGACGACATCGACCACGCACGACAGGTGCTCAGCGAAGTCTTCCTGCCGCTGGATTTTCCCTCGACCTCGGCATCCACTGCGGTGGACCTCAGCCTGAACGTCATCACGGTGGGTCGAGTAACCGCGGGCTACCTTCGATTTGGGGATGCCATTCAGATTCGCACCAGCGAAGCGACGAATTACCACGTCGACATCCCCGTGACGGGCCGAGCCATCATGCGAGAAGGCAGGCACGCGCCCGTCTACGGAACACCCCGGACTGCCGCGGTGTTCCAGCCGGGCTATCCCGCCGACCTGGATTGCGATCAGCACTTTGCCCAGGTGTCGCTGATGATCCCTCGCTCGGAACTGGATCTCGAACTGGAAAGTCTCCTCGGTTCCAGCGTCGTCGAACCGCTGGTGTTCTCCACCGAAATGGACCTGACGACGGGACCTGGCCGCACAGTGCTTCACACACTCCGCCTGATCGATCTCGAGTCGAACAACGAAAGCGGGCTGCTCCGACATCCTCTCGCCTCGCAGCGCCTTGAGCAGGTGCTGATCGGATCTCTCTTGTTGGCTCAACCACACAATTACTCCGCGGCCCTCGGTTCGTCCGTCGCCCCCGCCGGACCGCGACCCGTGGCGCACGCGGTGGAGCTGCTGCGGGCCAGGCCGGAGCACGCATGGACGGTCTCCGAACTGGCGGGCAATGTAGCTGTCAGTGTGCGCAGCCTCCAGGAGGGATTTCGCAGGTCGATGAGCACCAGCCCGATGGCGTACCTCCGCCAGCTGCGCCTCGAACAGATACACCAGGAGCTTTCGGATGCCGAACCGGGTTCGGTAACAGTCACCGAAGTCGCAGCACGATGGGGCATCACCCACTTCGGTCGATTCGCCGCCAGCTACCGTCGCCGGTTCTCCGAACAGCCGTCCGACACGATGAGGGGTATGCCTGTCTAGTCGACCACCGTGGCGACGTCGACCCACTTTCCGGTCGAGACGGATTCCAGGATGGCGTCATCGATGAGTGCGACCTGATAACCGTCAGCAAAATTCGGGCTGACGGTTCCGCTTCCCATAATCGCCTCGAAGAAGTCGTGCGCTTCGATGATCTTCGTCTCGCCGTAACCGATACCCAGTGCTGGGATGGGCCACAGGGCTCCCCCGTAAGGATGTGCCGGGCCGGTGTATATGGTCCTGAAACCGCTCCTGTCCGCGGGGTCCGACGCGAAGTGCACTTGAAGCTCGTCTCGTCGCTCGTAGTTGAATACGACACTGCCCTCCGTGCCGTGGATCTCAAAAGTGAGGTAGTTGTTCCGCCCGTACGCGTTGCGCGTCGCTTCGATTGATCCAACGGCACCTCCGGCGAAGCGGATCATCGTCATGATCTCATCGTCCACGTCGACCTCCTTCCGCGGCCCATCGACTGCCTGCACATTGCCGAGACTGTCCGCCCCACTGGACTGAACCGGCCGGTCGGGTATCCAGGTCGATGCCAGGGCATTCACCTGGCTGAACTCTCCGACCAGGTACCGCGCGAGATCGATGACGTGGGTCGCGGTGTCGCCGAGCGCGCCCGATCCGGCAAGCGATTTTTGAAACCGCCAGGACAACGGGGCATTGGGGTCCGCGCTCCAGTCCTGAAGATAGGTTCCTCGAAAGTTCAGAATTCGTCCGAGAGCGCCCTCGTCGATGAACTTCTTGGCTAGTGCGACCGCGGGCGTGCGACGGTAGTTGAAAGCGACCATGTGCACGACATTGGAATCCTTCACCGCGTCGTACATGGCCTTTGCCTCGTGCCCGGTCCGGGCCAAGGGCTTTTCGCAGATGATGTGCTTGCCTGCCTGGGCGGCCGCGATAGCGATCTCCGCGTGAAGGTGATTGGGAGTTGCGATATCGACGACCTGGATGTCCGGATCGTCGATTATCTGGCGCCAATCGGCGGTCGAGTTCTGAAATCCGAAGCGCTGTGCTGCTTCGGCCGCCAACTCGGGTGTCGCCTCGGCTATCGTCCGGCGAACGGGCATGGCCGGCGCCGGCCAAAAGAACATCGGCATCGCGGCGTAAGCCAGCGAATGGGCTTTGCCCATGAAGCCACCGCCGATAAGTCCCACATTGAGGTTTTGCACTGTAGTCACTTTCTGTCAGCCACGATCTCGTCGAGGTATTGCTTGCTAATCTGTGCGGCGACCTTGGGGTCACCGTCGTACGAATCGAGTTCGACCATGAGCCAGCTGTCATAGCCGCTCTCGCGCACTGCATTGACGATGGCCGCCATGTCCAACTCGCCTTCGCCCAGTGGGCGGAATTCGAAGGGTTCGGTCTGCAGATCCTTCACATGCACGTGAGTGATGCGGTCCGCGAATCGCCGAATAATCGCAACCGGATTTCCGCCGCCGGCCGCTAGATGGGCCACGTCCGGGCAGAACCCGATTCTGGTGTGCACCATCAGGCGTTCCAGTTCGTCGGGCGACTCGACGATGGTCCCCAGATGCGGGTGGAAGCTTGCGCTCAGCCCAGCATCCTCAGCTATCGAGGTGACCCGGTCGAGCGCTCTGCCCAGACGTTCGTAATCGTCGGGTCGGGTTCCCGCAGCGCGGGGAGCTCCGCCGCCGACAACCAGACGCGAGGCGCCGAACTGCGCGGCAAGGGTGATCGCCCTTCGAACCTTATGCATCTCGTCATCGAGCGCGTCCTGGTATACGAAGCTTGCTCCCGTGTAGACGCTGACCAGTTCGAGTCCTGCCTGCGCTATTCGATCGACGAACGAATCCCGGCTGCCGGCAAGCCGCACGAGATTGCCGTCGAACAATTCGAGGCCCGTGAATCCCGCCTCCGCGATGTCGTCGACCGCTCGATCGAGCGACCCGTCGATCTCGTAGAAGAGGTCTTTGACGCTCGTCACGCCGGCAGCTGAACCCGCGAGGGTGCCCCAGGTATTCGAGCAGTATCCGAATTGCACTGTAATTTCCCTTCGCGTCCGCGGCTACTTCTTGCGGGCAAGCGCCACGGCGAGGATGATGATGGCGCCGCGGACGATTTGCTGCTGGCTGCTGTCGAGTCCTGCCAGAATCAGGCCGTTGTTGATGAGCCCGATCAGAAGGGCTCCGAAGACCGTGCCGATGACCGTGCCGCTCCCGCCGAACAGACTCGTCCCGCCGAGAATCACGGCGGCGATCGCGGACAGCTCATCGCCATCGCCCCATTGGAAACGACCGGACTGCAGTCTGCCCGCGTAGAGCATGCCCGCAACGCTTGCCGCAAGCGCGGAGAGCATGAGCACCTGGAACTTGATGCGCCTCGTGTTGATGCCAGTGAAGTCAGCGGCCGATCGATTACCGCCCGTTGCCAGCACCTGTCGGCCGAACCGGGTACGGCGAAGCACGATGGTGCCGACGACGACGAAAACGGCTGCCCACGCCACGAGGCTGGGAACGGGGCCGAAATTGCCCGATCCGAAGACGAAGTTGAATGTGTCGTCAAGGATCGGCTGGGGAGCAGAGTTCGTTATCCACTGGGCTACGCCGACAGCGACCCCCATCATCCCGAGAGTCACCAAGAACGAAGGGATCCCGAGCAGGCTCACAAGAGAACCGTTGATTGCTCCGACTACGACACCCACCGCGAGACCCGCGAGCACACCGGGCACGATCCCCCACTGGGAGATGGCCATGGCTGCTGCGACGCTGGACAGGCCCGCAATGGAGCCCACGCTGAGATCGATCTCGGCCGCGGCTATGACGTAGGTCATCCCGACCGCAATCACCATGATGGTCGATGTCTGGCGCAAGATGTTGAGCAGGTTCGTGGGGCTGAGGAATCCATCGTTCCCGAGCAGTACCGCGAAGAAGATGAAGACGACGACGAAGCCGATATAGATGACGTAGCGACGCCATTCGATAGCCGCGAGACGACGGAGGACGCTCGTCGACGTCTCCCTATCGGGTGTTCCGGTTGCTGGATTGCTCACTCTGTCACTCCTTGGACTATCAGTTGAAGGGATTCCTCGTCGGCGATCTCGCTTCGCTTGAGATCTGCGACGATCGCGCCGGCGCGCATGATGAGTACCCGGTCGCTTACAGCGAGAAGTTCCGGGTACTCCGAAGAGACGACGATGACGCCCTTTCCCGCATTCGCGAGTTCGCGAATCTGCTCGAGGATCTCGCTCTTGGTGCCTATGTCCACCCCCGCCGTCGGTTCGTCGAGGAGCAGAACATCGGGGTTGGTCCCCAACCATTTGGCGAGTACGACCTTCTGCTGGTTGCCGCCGGAGAGCAATCGCACCGCGCGCTGGGGGCGAGACGTCTTGATAGCGAACTTCGCGATAAGGGCGGCCGCCAACGTATTTCCGGCGCGCATGTCGAGGAATGGGCCCCGCTCGATCTGATCGAGCAGGGGAAGCAGGAGGTTATCGATGACCGAGTGGTCGAGAACCAGGCCCTGCGCCCGGCGATCTTCGGGGATGAGCGCCAACCCTGCCGCGATGGCCTTCTTGGGTTTCGAAAGGTCGATCTTCTTTCCCCGAACCTGCACCTCTCCGCGCCGGAGCCTGTCGATTCCGAACAGGGCTCTCAGAAGTTCGGTACGGCCGCTGCCCATCAGACCGGCGATACCGACGATCTCGCCTGCGCGCAACGCGAACGACACATCTCGCACCCTGGTTCCTGCGACCAGATCGCGTGCCTCGAGCAATACCGGAGACGATTCCTGCGCTATTCCGGGCCGCTCACGGTAGGTGAGTTGCCCTTCGATCTTTCTGCCGACGATTCCTTCGACTATTTGTTCCGGCGTGGTGTCCGAGACGGCTGCGGTCAGAAATCTGGTGCCGTCTCGGAGGATCGTGATGCGGTCGCCGATGCGGTACACCTCGTCCATCCGGTGCGAGATATACACGATCGCAATGCCGCGCTCCTTCAGTCGCGCCAGGAGCGCGAACAGTGCTTCTGTCTCCTGCTGCGCCAGGCTCGCCGTCGGCTCATCCATGATGAGCACCTTCGCCTCCTGCGCGAGAGCCTTGGCAATCTCCGTCAACTGCCAGTAGGCGGTGCCGAGATGCGAGAGTTCCGTCCGCGGGTCGAGATCGACTCCCATATCGGCAAAGATTGTCACCGCGCGCCGGACTGCTTCGCGGTCATCGATTAGGCGCATGCCCTGAAGAGGTTCAACGCCGAGGAAGATGTTCTGGGCGACCGTGAGGGTTGCGACCAGGCTGAATTCCTGGAAGACCATGCCGATTCCTGCGGCCCGGGCATCCTGAATGGACCCCATGTTCACGGCGCGACCGCCGACCAGGATCTCACCCTCGTCCGGCTGGTAGACGCCCTGCAATATCTTCATCAGGGTCGATTTGCCCGCGCCGTTGCCGCCGACGAGGGCGTGGATTTCACCCTTCAGCACTGAAAAGTCGACATTCCTCAGTACGGGGGTTCCGCTGAAGGACTTGGAGATGGCCCGCATCTCGATCAGGTTCTCGCCTGCCGTCATTGAAGGTTCCCTTCGTGGTGGGGCGCGGCCGCTGAGGCCGCGCCCCACGGGTTCTACTTCTTGTAGGAGTTTTGAAGGTCGGCAGGCGGGTCTGCGTGGTACACGGTCTTCCACGCCTGCAGTACGTTCGAGTGGTCGACCGGAAGCGCGTTCACGGCGACGTATGCCGGTACGGTCTTCCCGAGCAACGCCAGCGCACCGAGACGAGCCTCCGTCACGCCCTGGTCGAACGGTCGCTGCGCGCCCAGCCCAACCACCAGCTGGTTCTTGGCCAGCGCAATCGCCACGTTCGTTCCGAGGTCCTCCGTCGCGATCTTGAGATCGGTGCGGCCGGCAGCTCGGGCCGCGGCCATGACGCCTTCGGCCGGCACGTCCCACACTGCCCAGATCGCGGCGAGGTCAGGGTGTTTGGTCAGGATCGCCCCGGCCGCGCCCTGTGCGTCGCCTGCGAAATCAGGCCCAGCGATTCCCTTCGACTCGACGATCTTGATGTCGGGGAATTCCTTGGTGATCGTGTCCTTGAAGCCCTGATAGCGCTGCTTGGTCACGAAGAAATCCGCCTGGTGGAAGATGACGCCGATCTTCCCCTTACCGCCGAGCGCCTTCGCCAGCTCATATGCGGAGACGACGCCGTTGCCGTAGTTGTCAGCCGAGACGTCGGAGACGTAGTCCTTACCTGCCGTCATGCCGTTCGGCACGTTGTCCATGAAGACCAGCTTTGTGCCGGCGGCAGCGGCCGCCTTGTACGCGGACTCGGTCGCAACCGGATCCGTCGGGATGGAAACCATGATGCTCGGCTTCTGAGTCATCACGGTTTCGATGTCGGAGACCTGCTTGTCCGGCTTGAAGTCGGCATCGGTGGTTGCGATTACCTTGATGCCCAGTTTGCCGAACTCGCTCTTGAGGCCGGCGATCTGCGCGGTCGCCCAGTCGTTTCCGCCATAGTGCATGACGATCGCGGCGGTCGCGTTGAGGGCTTTGACCTTGTCGACCTCAGCTGCGGTGATATCGGCCGATGACGCCGGTGAGGCGGTTTCGCCGTGCGGTCCCTTACTGAGGACCTGACCGCGGCCGATTGCGGCGAGCGCTTTCTCGGCTTTCTTCACCGCAGCCGACGACTGGGAGCCGCCCGTGGTGGTGGAGCTCCCCGATGTCGAACACCCCGCCACGGCAACGACGAGCGCGACAGCAATCGTCGCGACAGCAAGTGGTTTTTTCATGAATATTCTCCTTTGAATATGAGTCGGAATCACTCTTAACAGGCGATGGCTGTCATGCACTCACATCATTTGCTTGCTGTGCACGATGCTTAATCTCGCCTGTTGGTAGAAGTATGCCAGTCCGCATCAGTCTTTTGTCAACTTTTGACATAAATGGACGTGCGGTCGCCACCCGACCGGAAGCAGCGTGAGACGGCCTACTGGTTGGCGAAGGCTGCGTCGAAAGACGACGACGGTCGCGGCCAGAGAAGGGAGCGCACGAATCCGATCGCCTCGGCAGCCCCGTGCAGCCTGTCCATGCCGGCGTCCTCCCACTCGATTGAGATCGGCCCCGCATAGCCGATCGATTCGAGCGCGCGGAACGCGTCCTCCCATGGCACATCGCCGTGCCCGGTCGAGACGAAATCCCAGCCTCGGCGCGGATCACCCCAGGGCAGATGCGAGCCGAGCACTCCAGCGCGGCCGTTGCGCGGCCGGAGGCGGGTGTCCTTGCAGTCCACGTGATAGATGCGGTCCTTGAAATCGACGATGAATCCCACGGGATCGATGTCCTGCCACATCATGTGACTGGGATCCCAGTTGAATCCGAACGCGCTCCTGTGGCCGATTGCCTCCAACGCTCGTACGCTCGACCAGTAGTCGTAGGCGATCTCCGAAGGATGGACTTCATGGGCAAACCTGACTCCCTCGCCATCGAACACATCGAGTATCGGATTCCACCGAGCGGCGAAGTCCTCGAAACCCTCCTCGATCACTGGCGGCGGAACCGGAGGAAATTGGGCGACATAGGGCCAGATTTTTGAGCCGGTGAAACCGACCACGACATCCACGCCGAGTTTGCGTGCGACCCGGGCCGAACGCTTCATGTCTTCAGCCGCACGCTGGCGCACGCCCTCGGGTACGCCGTCGCCCCAGGTAGAGGGCCTCACGATCGCTTTGTGGCGAAAGTCGATGGGGTCGTCGCACACCGCCTGACCGGTGAGGTGATTGGAGATCGCGAACACGCCGAGACCGTGGCGGTCAAGGATTTCGAGACGGGAAGCCAGATAGGAGTCATCCTCGTCCGCGCGTTCCAGATCCAGGTGGTCGCCCGACGCCGCGATTTCGAGGCCGTCGTAACCCCACCCGGACGCGAGACGTGCTACCTCCTCCAATGACAGGTCTGCCCACTGTCCAGTGAACAGGGTCACCGGGTGCTTCCCAGGCGAATCACTCATGTCGGCTCCTTCATTTACACGATCTCGGCACGCACCATGCTTGACCGCACGTACGAATCGGACTTCGTAATCTGATCGTTGATCTGCTCGAAGCTCCAGCCCGCAGTGCCGTGGCACTTCAGACTGGCAACCCCGTCGTAGCCGACTCGACGGAGCGCTCCGAGAAGCACGGCGTGGTCGAGGGTGCCATCCGGTCGCGGCAATTGCTGGTCTCCCGGTCCAAAGTTGAGACCGTCGACACCGTGAGCGTAGCTGCGATCGATGTCCCAGATGTAGTAATAGAACAGCCTCTTGCGCTCAGCGAGGAAGGTGATGACCTCGGTGATCGATTCCTGCTCAACCCACAAGTGCGGCGGCGCTATGCAGACTCCGAGCGATGGATGGTCGATGTCGCGGATGAGTCTCTTTATCTGGGCCAGGTTGTCCACCCCCTCGCTCCAGCGATTCTCTTCATTGGCTCCCGACTCGAAGTCCGAAGAGAAAGGGACAGTGAGGTGATTCTCCACGGCGACCCTGATTCCGCGGGCAGCCGCGGCCTCGACGATCGGTGGCAGGAAGTGTGAGACGAAGTCTGGATAATCCGCCTCGCAATCGAAAATGATGGTGTCGATGCCGAGTTCGGAAGCGAACTCGACCCGCTCCAGGATCTCGTCCTGGCTCTTGCCGTAAACGGTGAGGCCGGAGGGACTCATCTTGTACTTGTCCAGCACGGACAGGATGTCCCGGGGGTCGTCCCCGGGATTGACATGGTGAGCAAGAGGCGCGGCCGATGACCAGAGATTGATGTGGCGGAATCCCATTTCGGCAAGCGCCCTGACGGACTCCTCGAAACCATAGTCATGGTAAGGAACAAGTTCCGCGCCGTACTTGATCATTGCTGTTCCTCCCTGTGTCGGATCCGCCGGGTCACCACGTGAATACCGCCTTCTCCGTCTCACGGTTGTCAAAGGCCCTGAATGCCTCTTCCGCATCCTGGATGGCGAACTCATGGCTGATCAGCTTCTCGACCGGGATCTGGCGTTCAAGCACCAGACGCACGATCGCCGCCCAATCGCCCAGCGGGAAATACCAGCCTCCGACGACGGTCAGCAGCTTCCTGAGAATCTGTTCGCTCGGACGAATCTCCGTGGCTCGGGATTCTCCGACGAACGCGACCGACCCGAGCTTCGCTGCGGCATCGAGAGCTGAGTTCTGGCCTGCCGGATTTCCCGAGCAGTCGATGCAGATATCCGCCCCGCGACCGCCGGTCAGAGCACGAATGCGGTCTACGGCATCGACTGCAGCGCTGTTGATGATCTCGTCCGCGCCGAGTTCCTGTGCCTGGTTCAGTCGATGGTCGACGACATCGACCGCGATGACACGGGCGCCAAGAGCCTTGCCGATGAGCACCGCTGCCGAACCCATCGGGCCGAGGCCGAATACCGCTACCGTTTGGCCGCCGCTGACGCCCAATTGCTTTTGAATGTGAAATTGGCTGCCGATCATGTCGGTCATTACCGCGCCCGCCTTGAAGGACAGCTGCGAGGGAAGCGGAAGGCAGTTGCGCTCCGGCAGCACGAAGTAGTCCGCGTCGCCTCCGTCGACGTCGAAACCGAAGCATTTCCAGTTGGCACACAGCATCAGGTATCCGCTGGCACAGTACTCGCACGCGCCGCATCCGAGTGCGAGGTAGCTCGCGATCCGATCGCCCACGGCGACTCCCGTCACCGCTGAACCGATCTCGACGACCTCGCCGGCAGCCTCGTGTCCCGGCACGATGGATCCCCGCCCTGCGTCCTCTCCGCCGACGATCGGATTGCCGTAATAGAGACTCATGTCGCTACGACAGATTGCGGAGGCTTTGGTCTTGACGAGCACGTCATGCGCTCCAAGGGCCGGCACCTCCACCGTGGTCACTACGACGCGCTTGTCTCCCGGGAGCAACACAGCCTGCATGTGATTCTTCCTTTCTTGCATTTACTTGACCGCTCCGAAGCTCAGTCCTGCGACCATCTGCCTGCGCAGAACGACCATGAGAACCAGAATGGGCGCGACGATCATGGTTGCCGCGGCGGTGATGTTGCCCCAGTCGGTGCCATACATGCCGGTGAATTCCTGGAGGCCGACCGGCGCGGTTTTCGCATCGCTGCGCGTCAACGAGAGCGCAAACAGAAACTCGTTCCACGAGAGCACGATGGTCAGCACTGCCGCGGTGGCGATCGCCGGTACGAGCAAAGGCAGGATGATGCGGCGAAGCACGTTCCAGCTCGACGCGCCATCCACCATCGCGGCCTCCTGGATTTCGAACGGGAGCTGCAGGATCGAGCTCCGCAGAATCCAGATCACGATCGGCAGGTTGAAGGCCGCATAGGGAACGATGAGCGCGGCATAGGTGTCCATGAGGCCGAGCTGCCCGACGAACACGAAAATCGGGATCACGGCGACGATCGGCGGGAACATGTAGGTGGAGAGAATCCATCCAGACACTCTCTTTCGTGCCCGAAATGCTCGCATCGACAGTGCGTAGGCCGCCGGCACCGCCAGCACGATCGCCAGTACGGTCGCGCCGAGGCTCACGACAGCGCTGTTGAAAAGCAGCTGGCCGAAGCCCTCCGAATGTCCGCTCCCCCCGGAGAGCACGGACGCATAATTCCTGACGGTCGGGGTGAACAGCCAGACGGGCGGTATGGAGTTCGCGATGCCGGCCGGCTTGATGGACGTGAGCAGCATGAACAGGATGGGAATGAGTCCGATTACGAGCCACAGCCACAGGAACGCTCGGCCCACGACTCCCCGCACCTTTGATCCGGTCGTGCCGGTTAATGGCGATGACATCACATCTCCTCTGGATCGGCGCGGCGGCCGATGAGCCGCAACATGACGGGCACAAACAGGGACAGGACAATGAGAAAGAGCACGCCCATCGCGCAGGCGAGGCCGATGTTGAAGCTCTGCAGCCCGACCCGGAAGATGCCCAGGTTGATGATCTCGGTGGATTCTCCCGGGCCACCGCCCGTCAGTATCTTGAACGGGTCGAACGTTTTGAACGCCTGGATGGTCCTCAGCACGGCTGCGATCGCGATGAACGGCGCCATGGCGGGAAGCGTGATGTGCCGGAACATCTGCCAGGGCGTGGCACCGTCGACCAGTGCGGCTTCACGCGGCTCGATCGGCTGTGCCTGCAGGCCTGCCATGAGAATCAGCGTGATGAACGGTGTCCATTGCCAGACATCGAGAATAACGAGCATCATCCACGCGGTCGTCGGATTGCCCAGGAGATCAGCTCCCTTTGCGATACCCAACTCGCCCAGGTAATAGCCGACCCATCCATAGTTGGGGTTCAGGAGTTGCTTGAAGATCATGGCCGCCACAGCAGGAGTGACGGCGAATGGAAGGAGCATCAGAGCGGCGCCGACGCGGTTCGCCGGCGTCTGAGCGGCCAGTGGGAGTGCCAGCGCGAATCCCAGCACCATTTCGAGGATGACGACCACGACCACGAAACCGATTGTGACGAGAAACGAATGCTGGTTCGAACTGTCCGTCACGGCTTGAACGAAATTGTCGAATCCGACGAACCGGCCCACGCCGCCCAGAATGTTGTCGTTGCGGAACGCCGAGTAGAAGATGAAGACCGCAGGGGCGACGGTCAGCGCGAGCAGCACGATCATGGCAGGCGCGAGGTAGATCCATGGCACCACCCGAGCGCCATCGCGCCGCCGACGTCCCGAAACCGGCCCGGCGCCAGAGTGCTGGCGTCGGGCCGATCCGACACCGCCGACCTTCCGAACGGAGCGCGAAGGTGTAGCGGTTGTTTCCATTTCATTTCTCCCGGTGGTCGATCAGATCCAGCTTCGAACGGTTGGGCTAGCTGCCTGACTTGATGAGAGCTGCCACCTTTTGCGACGCAGAGTCGATCGCCTGCTGCGGGGTCTGTGCGCCCGTCGCCGCATTGTTCACAGCGACCGCGACCTCATGGCTCACCTCGGTGTAGTTGGTGAGTCGGGCGCGCCCGACCCCGACCGCCAGCGACTTTCCGAGCGTGTCATAGAACGAGGCAAGCGGGTTGTCGCTGCCGATCGCCGCGTACGCGGACGTGCGGCTCGGGTGCAGCGATTCCTTCGTCATGGAGATCTGCTGCTGCGAGGCCGTCAACCAGCTGATCGCACGGTATGCCCAGGCCTTGTTCTTCGAGTACTTGTTGACGCTGAGCATCCAGGTTCCGAAGTGAGGGCCTGCGGCAGTTGCGCTCGGCACAGGTGCGTAGGCGATCTCGCCCTTCACCGTGTCGGCGAGCTTCAGGTCGTGATAGTTGATCGTCATCGCGGTAAGTCCGTTATCGAACGAATCAGCCGTGGTGCCCCAGTCAGCAGACGTGCTGCCGGGCGGTACATCGCCGCTCTGCGCCAGCTTTGCGTAGTAGGTGAGTGCCTTCAGTCCGGCGGGACTGTCAAACGCAGGCTTCATGTTCTTGTCCACCAGCGTTCCGTCACCACCGTAGGACGCCAGGAGCGTCTTGAAGTCGTCGGTGGCCCAGTCTCCGACACCGGCCATTACCGTCGTGCCATACAGCTTCTTGTCGGGCTGGGTGAAGAAGGCGGCGACCTGCGCGTACTCGTCCCAAGTCTTCGGAACAGTCAGGTCACGGCCGTACTTGGCCTTGAAGTTCGCCTTCTGAACCGGATCGTTGAACAGGTCACTGCGGTAGGCCATCACCGCCACGTTCGACTGGATGGGCAGGCCGTAGATGTCGAATCCAGCCTTGGTGATCGACCCGAGATTCGGCTTCTGAGTCGGGTTCGGGTACTGCTTGATCGGCGCTGACGCGTTGTAGACGGACGTGTCGTACAACACCTTCGGAATGAAGTCGGTGAGGTCAGACTGCGGGCTTCCGGGGTTGAGCTTGGCGTTGTCCAGGTAGCTGCTGAGGGGCTCGAGGTCACGCACCAAGGCTGGTGCCCAGGGAGTGTCGACTACGACGACGTCGTAGTAGCTGCTCTTGGAGGCGAACTCCGAGAACACCTTCTGCTGCAGTGCATCGTACGGCTGGTTGTCGATCTTCAGGTCGATGCCGAACTTGCTCTTGAACTCGGGAACGAGCGTGGCCAGGGCGGCCGCGTTCGCCTCGTCCGTCGTGTAGAGAAGGCGAAGCGTCTTCGGTTTCGCCGCGTTCGCGTCCGGCGACGAGGACGATGCCGAGCATCCTGTCACTGCCAATGTCGTTGCAACGACAAGTGCCGCAGCCGCCACGATGCGTGATCTGAACGCACGACTTTGTGGTCGAATCATGGTGTTGCCTTTCTTGATGTCTAGATGGATAGGGATCTCTCGGCGTTCGCCGAGCTCGCGGCGCCCACGGCCATCCAGCTGAGCTGTCTGGCGGATTGCTGTACGGCGGCCGTAAGTGTTGTTGCGCGGAGTCCGTCCGCGAATGTGGGAACTCCTTCGGCCAGCTGGCCGCTTCGGATGCCCGAATAGACGTCAGCGACGAACGCGTTGAACGCGTCCTGATACCCCTGCGGATGCCCGGCAGGCAGCACGTTCAATCGATCGGCCTCGGGATGAAGCGCACCAGGAGAACGGACGAGCTGCTGCGACACGCTCCGGCCCCCGAGCCACAGGGTCTCCGGCTGTTCCTGGTCGAAGCCGACGCTCGCCTCTGTCCCGGCGATCTCGAAGGCGAGCCGGTTCTTGCGACCGGGAGAAACCTGGCTGACCATCAGCGTGCCGAGCGCACCGCGTTCGGTTTCGAAAATCACGGTGACGATGTCCTCCGTGGCGACCGCTCTATTCTGGCCGCGGTGCTCGAACGCCCGGCCGGTCGTGGCGCTCAGGCTGATGATCCGATCCCCGAGTACGAATTCGAGGAGGTCGCAGAGGTGTGAGCCGATGTCCGCGAAGGCACGTGACGGGCCGCCGATGTTTTCGTCGACTCTCCAGTCGTAGTCGTCAGGGGACAGCAACCAATCCTGCGTGTAGCTGCCCTGAATGGTGAGGACGCGCCCCAACTCGCCATTTCGAATTCGACTCCGTGCCTCGCGAACCATCGGGTAAAACCGATAGATGAACGGAACGGCCGCAACCACCCCTGCTGCGGCCGCTTCGTCGACAAGCGTCAACGCTTCGAGTACAGAAACGGCTAAGGGCTTTTCGCAAATCACACTCTTGCCTGCCGACACGATCGACCGCACGATCGCCGCATGCGTCGAGTTCGGAGTGCATACGTGCACCACGTCGACGGATTCGTCCGCAAGAAGGTCGTCCAGCGAGTCATAGGAGCCCTCCACACCAAGCTCTTCCGCTGCAGTACGGGCCCTGAGCGCGGATGAGGAAGAAACACCGACCAGACGAGCTCCGGCGGCTCTACTCGCGCGGCTGTGCACTCGAGCCATGAAGCCGCCGCCCACGAATGCCGCTCGAACTTGGGGAAGGTCGGCGTCGACCTTGGTAAAGTGCATGACGGAAGTATGACATGACCGATTAGACTTTTGTCAAATCAGTGGCAAAAGATGGTTACTCTGTGTCATAAGCCCGACGTAGTCCAATCTGGACGCATCAGAACGTTTACTATCGACATCACATGTACCGGGCGAGGCGGGAATGATCACAAAATCGGCACTGGGGTTCGGGGCGTACGAGTTGTTTCAGCTCATGCGGGACGGGACACCGAGAACGCGCGCGGAGCTGGCATCCCTTACGGGCATGGCTCGATCGACGATCGGGCTCCGAATCGACGCACTGCGCGATCTCGGGCTCCTGATCCCCGTTTCGGACGCTGCATCTACGGGCGGACGGCCATCGGCGCGCATCGCGTTCAACCCCAGTGCGCGCCTTGTGGTTGCGGCGGATATCGGGGCCACTCACACCACCATCGCCATAACCGACCTGGTTGGTTCGACGCTCGCCAAAGTGCACAAAGAGGGTCAAATCGGCAATGACCCCCGCCGGGTTCTCGAGGAGCTCGTCGAGACGACAAAGGAGCTGTTGAAACAGATAGGGCGCCTACAGTCCGAACTCATCGCCGTCGGCATCGGTTTGCCGGGGCCCGTCGAGCACAGAAGCGGTCGACCGTCTAAGCCCCCACTCATGCCCGGCTGGGACGGATACGACGTGCCAGGAACCATCCAAGAGCATTTTCCGGTGCCTGTTCTTGTGGACAACGACGTGAACGTGATGGCGCTGGGCGAGCGCGCGACTCGGACTCCTGAACCGGAGAATATGGTGTTTGTGAAGGTCGCTACCGGTATCGGCTCCGGAATCATCAGCGGCGGCCGGCTTCAACGAGGCGAAGACGGCACAGCCGGAGACATCGGTCACATCGCAGTCGCGCGCGGAGCAGGGATCGCCTGCAGGTGCGGAAACACCGGATGCCTCGAAGCCATCGCGGGCGGGCCGGCAATCGCGGCGGAAATGCGGAGGGCCGGTCTGGATGTTGAGACGATCGCGGATGTGATCGCACTGGCTCGCGACGGCGACCTCACTGCGATCCAGGGAATCCGGCAGGCCGGGCGCGATGTGGGTCAGGTGCTGAACACCATCGTCAGCGTGATGAACCCTTCCCTCATCTCCATTGGCGGTTCGCTCTCCCAGGCAGGCGAACATCTGATGGCGGGGATCCGCGAGGTCGTGTATGCGCGCTCGATGCCGCTCGCGACGCAACATCTGACTATCGAACTGTCTCATTCGGGCACCGAGGCCGGCGTCGCTGGTGCGAGCATCCTGGCGATCGAACATGCGCTCTCACCGGAACGATTGGAAGCCATCAGCGACGGCACGGAAGAGGCGGCGCCTCTTCGGAACCAGTCGGTCGCCGCGGGTTGAGTTCTGGTGCGCAGCACAGAACAATCGCGACGCTGACTCTGGGAATCGCTGAGAAACCAAAAACGACGCCCGACGCGTGTCGAGTCGGGCGTCGTGTCACTGGTGGACCTAAGGCGACTGTGTTCGAACTTGACCCCAGAGTTCAGTCGCTTGGTCTCGAGTAGTCGCGGTTGATCAGCTTTTTCACCTGGACGGCATGTTGGCGGGGACGAAGTTCGAACTATCTCCCAAGGTCACGGAATTGCGCTATTTGGGCCCGCCCAGCTGGTTCGCGCGGAGAAGGGCGACGGCGATCGAATCTTGCTGGCCCGAGATTGATCGCGATGCGAACTCCTGACGTGGGCCAAAACGGGCGTCCCGCAGATCGAATTCGTACACCGTCGCGAGGGCATCCCCGGTGCAGCGCACTTGGAGGAGTGGGTGAGCGCGGGGTCAGCTCCAGCTCCAGCTGGCGAGTACCGATTCCCCTAACGCTTCGCGAGCGTTCTGTGACTCGCTCTGTTGAAAATTGAAGGTGATGGTGAAGTTCGTTCCGCCGTGTGTCACCGCGTACTGCTCCGACCATTCGGTGATGCCTTGGTGGGTTTGGAGTGATGAGATGTGCACGCTCGTTTCACCTGCGATCTCTACGCGGGGCCGGATCTTGACCTGAGTGGCCCCCTCGACTTGTTCAAGGTATTGGGCAGCCTTTTGCTCCTGTTCATCGAATGTGTCGCTGTTCGGCGTGGCGAGGAGAACGTTGACGGTGTCGTAGGCGCCCTCCGCGTCGGGCACGGCGGAAATGGCGTAGGAATCCGCCTTCGTCGCCGTCTTTGGAAGTGTCCAACCTGCGGGGGCATGGAAGCTGTATCCGGTGCCCTTGATCGCAATGCCCGTCGCCGGCGGGGCGGTGATCGCGGCCGGCTTGGACGCGGAGCACGAGCCAGACGGGTCGGCTGATAAACCGAGTTTCGAGCGAATGGCCTTGACTGCGGCGGCAGCTCCGGAGTTGTCCGGAAGATCCTTGTAGCCGGCCTGCTCGTCGGTCATCTGCTTCCCGGCCGCCATCTCGCCCAGGGGCGAGATCGTGGCCCGAAGCTCCTTCGTGAGCACCACAATCGATTTGCGAACTGATGGCGGCCAGACCACCGTCGGGTCACCTAGGTGAATCACCGCTGCGCGGGAGACCTCCTGATAGCTGAGCGCCGCCCCCTTCAGGCTGTCGAGATCCGCCCCCGTACTCTCGGTGCTTTGCTCGGCGTTGAGGAGGGCGACAGAGAACGTGTGCTCAGCGGCATCGAGGTCGCAGCTCGTCGACTCGTAATATGCGCCCGCAGACCTCGTGGTCAGAGCCGTGTGAGTCGGGGGCTGGGAACCACCAGTGCAACCCGTCAAAACACCGATACCAACCACCGCAATCGCGGCGAGGACCGTTGCCCTCCCGCGAGACATCCCAGTCATGTTCATGATTCCCCCGCGAGGTGATGGATCGCCACCCTACCGGATGGCCACACCGAACAATAACTCCATTTCGACAGGGTTGACGCTCGTAACGTGATTCTCTCTCAGCTCTTCAGGCGGGTTGATGTGACCTACTCGTGACGTGTCACAGGGGACACAACCGTCCGCACGTAGCTCGCGAACATCCAGCATCGCCGAGGGCAAAGAGAAAGCCCCGGTCTGCTTCGACGAGCTCAGAGACCGGGGCGACACCAGTGGACCCTAGGAGATTCGAACTCCTGACCTCCTCGATGCGAACGAGGCGCGCGACCAACTGCGCCAAGGGCCCTTAAGTGCGTAGCTACGTTATCACCTCGGGAAGGTCATCCCGAATCCGTCTCGCGGCGGTCTGACGACCTCGCGGCGGGAGGCAGAAATCCCGCCGCGACGCACTGCGGCCGCCGCGAGAGCGCGTATCCCCCGCCACGAGAAAATTGACTACGCGCGGCGGCGCGCCAGCGCGGCGTCGAGATCGGGGGTGCCGGTTGCGGCGGGGTCGACGATCCCCATGGAGGCGAAGCGCGACACCGCAGCGGGGCGCAACGGGCGCACCTCCGGTGCCTCGTGGGCCTCGCGGAGCTTTCGCTCGGCATCCGCGGCCGCCTGGCGCAGCTCGGCAGCAGCCTGGAGCTCGGCGTCGGTGGCGCGCGCCGCCTGGGGGCGCGAGAGATAGAGGGGCTTCGGCACGGGGACCGGAGTCCAGGGTTCGCGGCGAACGACCCGACGAATGGGCGCTTCGACGGGCTCAGCCACCGAGGCGAGAGCCGACACTCCGCGAGCGGCGTGCGCGCGGGCCCGCGAGACGCCGGCCATCTGGCCGAGCATGACGAAGGAGCCGAGGGCGACGACGGTGCTCGAGGCCAGCAGCAGCCACTCTCCGGATGCCACCAGCAGGTTCACGCCGAACCCTCCGGCGACGAGAGAGGCAAGAAGCACCACGGAGGTCATGGCCCGGGAGCGGCGCAGCCGCCCGGCCGCGAGGGTGCCGGGAAGAGCCTCGACCTGCACCTCGGCGAGACGGCGCTCCGCAGCTCGCTCGAGCGCAGCATCCCGAGCCCGCACCTGGGCTTTCTCGATGGCAGCCTCGCGCTGCTGGCGTTTGCGCAGCACCTGCTCCTGCTGCACGGCCGCGCGGGCAAGGTTCTCGGCGTGGATCACCTGCGGCATCTCGCCGGATTCCGCCATGACGCGCAGGGTCTGCTGCAGGCGCAGGGCGTTGCGTTCGGTCGAGAGGTACTCGCGGCGGCGCAACCAGCTCGGCACCAGGTAGGCGAGCCAGAGCACGGCGGCGACCGCGATGATGACGCTCGATCCGATCCCGTCCGCTGGCATGGTTCTACGCTACGAGCCGCGCGTGATTAAAGCGGGGTTTAGCGCGGGTGTGTTCCGGGCTGGAGCGCCGCGGCCCGATCCGCGGCCGGCACCGAGCCGGCACCCTCCGGCACCTTGCCGTCGTGCCAGCGGCGCAGCACGCCGACCGGAAGCTCCTCGGCGACGAGGGCGAAACAGAAGTGGTCGCGCCAGTCGCCGTTGATGTGGATGTAGCGCCGGCGCAGGCCCTCGTAACGGAAACCGAGCTTCTCGACCACGCGGAGTGACGGCGCGTTCTCCGGCCGGATGCAGATCTCGATGCGGTGCAGCCCCACCTGGAAGAAGCAGTAGTCGCTGGCCAGCGCCACCGCGGTCGGCGTGAGCCCGAGACCCGCGAACCGCTCAGAAACCCAGTAGCCGATCGTGGCCGACGAGAGAGACCCGTAGGTGACGCTCGACACGTTCAGCTGGCCGGCAAACTGGCCGTCGTATTCGACCGCGAAGGGCAGCCCGAGGCCCGCGCGCGCATTCGCCTGCAGGCTGCGGATGCTCGACCTCACGTCGAACGACATCGCACCGTGCGGGTTGGTCGCCTCCCACTTGCGAAGCCAGCCGCGGTTATCGAGCAGCTCACGCTCGAGAGAGCGGGCATCCCTCAGCCGGATCGGCCGGATCGTGATCCGCTCGTCACGCAGGGTCGGAACCGCGATGGCCATGTCAGTCGAGCCCCTCCGCGAAGGTCTTCAGCCACGGGCGCAGGTCTGGCCCGAGGTCGTCGCGATCGACGGCCAGCTGCACGATCGCCTTGATGTAGTCGAGCCGGTCACCGGTGTCGTAGCGACGGCCGCGGAACACCACCCCGTACACGCCGCCCGCGATGTCGGGGTTGGCCGCGAGGGTCTGCAGCGCATCCGTCAGCTGGATCTCGCCGCCCTTGCCCGGCGGCGTGTGCTCCAGGATGTCGAAGATCTCCGGGCGCAGAACGTAGCGACCGATGATGGCATAGTTCGACGGTGCCTCCTCGGTCGATGGCTTCTCGACGAGCCCCGTGATGCGAACGACGTCGTCGTCATCCGTCGCCTCCACCGTCGCGATGCCGTACAGGTGGGTGAGCTTCGGGTCGACCTCGAGCAGCGCGACGATGGTCGCGTTGCGCGACGCCTGCTCCTCGATCATGCGGGACAGCAGCACGTCACGCTCGTCGATGATGTCGTCACCGAGCAGCACGGCGAACGGCTCGTCGCCAACGTGCATCTTGGCCCGCAGTACGGCGTGCCCGAGACCCAGCGGGTCGCCCTGGCGCAGGTAGTGCACCTCGGCCAGGTCGGTGGAGTAGTTGACCTTGCGCAGGCGCTCGATGTCACCCTTCTGCAAGAGGGTGGCTTCGAGCTCGCCGATGCGGTCGAAATGGTTCTCCAGCGCGGTCTTGTTGCGGCCCGTGATCATGAGCACATCGGTGAGACCGGCGGCCACCGCCTCCTCCACCACGTACTGGATAGCTGGCTTGTCGACGACCGGCAGCATCTCCTTCGGCATCGCCTTGGTCGCGGGAAGAAAACGCGTTCCGAGCCCTGCAGCAGGGATGACCGCCTTGGTGATGTGGAACGCCATGGTCCCAAGGTTATCCTTTGATGATGAGCGGTGACGTGAGCCACCAGAAGCGTGCACTGCGCGCCGAACTCCGCGAGCGCCGGCGCATCATGACGTCGACCGAGCGCGAGCGCGACACGGACCTCATCACCGTGCACCTGCGCGACCTGGTCGTCAGGCTCGGCGCCCGTTCCGTGGCCGCCTATCTCCCCGCAAATGACGAGCCGAACATCCGCCCGTTCCTCAACTGGGCAGAGGCCGAAGGCGTCAGCCTGCTGTTCCCGATCTCCCGCGACGACGGTCTGCTCGACTGGACCCGTGGCGATGGCGAGACCGAGCGCGAGGGCCTGTTCGGAATGCCAGAGCCGGTGGGCGAACTGCTGGCCCCCAACGCGATCAACGACGTCGACCTGATCGTCGTGCCCGCGGCATCGGTCGATCGCACCGGCATGCGCATGGGCTGGGGTCGCGGCTACTTCGACCGCACCCTCGGCTCGATGGAGAAGTGCCCGCCGGTCTATGCTGTGATCTTCGACCGCGAACTGGTCGACAGCGTTCCGAGCGAGGTCCACGACAAGCGTGTCGACGGGGCCGTGACGCCGAGCGCGATCATCGACTTCTGAATTCTTTACCGTTAAGGAAAACCCCAGTGCCCACCTATTCGTACAAGTGCGCCAACTGCGGCTATGAGTTCGACCAGTACCAGTCGTTCACCGACGACTCGCTGACGGTGTGCCCGAACTGCGGTGAACCGCAGCTGCGCAAGGTGTTCAACAGCATCGGCGTGACCTTCAACGGCTCCGGTTTCTATCACAACGACAGCGGCAGCGGATCGACCGCCCCCGCAGCAGCACCGAAGACCGAGAAGGCCGACAAGGCTCCGAAGCCGGAGAAAAAAGCGGAGCCGAAGAAGTCGGATAGCGGTTCCGCTGCCTCCTAGTCGTCGGTACGGTGGGTGCCATGATCAAGGGATTCAAGGAGTTCATCCTCCGCGGCAATGTCATCGACCTCGCGGTCGCCGTCGTGATCGGGGCCGCATTCACGGGCATCGTGAACGCGATCGTGACGAGCATCTTCAATCCGCTCATCGGCGCGCTGTTCAACGCGACCTCGCTGGCCAAAGCCCTGCCGGTGTCGATCCCCGCGCTTGGTGGCGGCACACCGGCGATCCTGTACTTCGGCGCGGTCATCGCCGCGGTCATCCAGTTTTTGCTGGTCGCGGTCGTGGTCTACTTCGCCCT
>JAODAT010000032.1 GCA_025463565.1 Microbacteriaceae bacterium | reverse complement strand
CTTCAACCCGATCAAGGTCGACCTGGACGCCATCCGGCCGGCGGTCGAGCGCGAAGAGAAGGCCAACGGCTGGGCCCCGACGCTGTGGCTGGAGACCAGCGAAAACGATCCGGGACAGGGCGCGGCCGCCGAGGCGGTGAAGGCCGAGGTGTCGCTGGTGATCGCAGCCGGCGGCGACGGCACCGTGCGGGCCGTCGCCGAGGGAGTGAATGGCAGCGGTATCCCGGTGGCCCTTCTCCCCTCGGGCACCGGTAACCTGCTGGCGCGCAACCTCCACCTCACCCTCGACGACGTCGAGCACTCCATCCACACCGCGTTCACGGGGGACGACCGCGCCATCGATCTCGGTCTCATCGAGGTGACACGCGACGGGGGCGCCACCGAGGAGCACGTGTTTCTGGTCATGGCGGGTCTTGGTCTCGACGCGAAAATGCTGGCCAACACCGACGACGATCTGAAGAAGAAGGCCGGATGGCTCGCCTACGCCCGCGCGCTCGGCACGACCCTGCGCGACAAGAACGAACTGCGCTTCGACTACACGCTCAACCACGGCCCGTCCCGCGCGCTTCGCGCCCACACGATAATCGTGGGCAACTGCGGCACCCTGCCCGCCAACATCATGCTGCTGCCGGATGCCGCGGTCGACGATGGACAGTTCGATCTGCTTCTCCTCCGGCCGGAGGGCTTCGTCGGCTGGGTGCAGATTTTCGTGAAGGTGCTGTGGGAGAACGGGGTGCTGCGGCGAACGAAGGCCGGTCGTGCGCTCATGTCGAACGAGGTCAGCTCCCTGCGCTACGTGAAAGCCGACGACGTGACGGTGTCACTGAGACGCTCGGAGGAGATCGAGCTCGACGGCGACGGGTTCGGAACCACAACCGGATTTCATTCGTGGGTGGAAGCCGGCGGACTCACAGTAAAGGTGCCAGCATCATGAGTCACAGGTCGACGAAGAAACCGAAGGACGGCCCGACGAAGAAGTCATACGAGCGCGAACTGAAGCGCCTGCAGATCGAACTCGTCGAGATGCAGCAGTGGGTGGTCGCATCCGGCGGCCGCATCCTCGTCATCTTCGAAGGCCGGGATGCTGCAGGCAAGGGCGGTGCGATCAAACGGGTGATGCAGTACCTCAACCCGCGATCCGCCCGAGTCGTCGCCCTGCCCCAGCCGAGCGAGCGCGAAAAAGGCCAATGGTACTTCCAGCGCTACCTCGAACGACTGCCCGCCGCCGGGGAGATCGTGCTGATGGATCGCTCCTGGTACAACCGGGCAGGGGTGGAGCACGTGCTCGGCTACTGCACGCCCGAACAATACGAACGCTTTCTGCATCAGGTGCCGATCGTCGAACGGCTTCTGGTCGAAGACGGGATCACTCTGATCAAGTATTGGTTCTCGGTGTCGGATGAGGAGCAGCAGAAGCGCTTCGCGTCCCGTCTGAAGGACCCGATGCGGCGCTGGAAGCTGTCGAAGACCGACCTGCTCTCCATCACGGAGTGGGAGAAGTACTCGCGGGCGAAGGACGACATGTTCACGGTGACGGATATCCCCGAGGCGCCCTGGTGGACGATCGAGAGCGATGTGAAGAAGTCAGCCCGCATCAACGCGATCAGCCATCTGCTGTCGCAGATCCCGTACGAAACGGTGAAGCCGAAGAAGATCTCGCTTCCCGACCGCCCCTCCGCTGACGACTACGAGCGCCCCGCTCGCGAGTTGTACAGGTACGTTCCCGATCGTGCGGCCGAGCTGCCCACGAAAGGCACCACGAAGAACTCAGCACCCGGTCGCGCCCTGTAAGACTGGACCCATGAACAGCTACACGCTCAACAACGGCGTCGAAATCCCGGAGCTCGGATTCGGCGTCTTCCAGACTCCGCCCGAAGAGACCCGGGATGCTGTGACCACGGCCCTGAAGGCCGGGTACCGCCACATCGACACGGCCGCCGCCTACGGCAACGAGCGACAGGTCGGGGAGGCGATCGCGGCATCCGGCGTCGATCGCGCCGATGTGTTCATCGAGACCAAGATCTGGATCAGCGACTACGGCTACGGCGAGACGCTGCACGGCTTCGAGAAGAGCGCCCGCAAGCTCGGGGTGGAGCAGATCGACCTGCTGATCCTGCATCAAGCGCTCCCCACCGCGTTCGACAAAACCCTCGAGGCGTATCGCGCACTCGAAACCCTGCTGGCCGACGGCAGGGTGCGCGCGATCGGCGTGAGCAATTTCATGGTCGAACACCTGGGCAGGCTGATGGATGTCGCCACCGTCGTGCCCGCGATCAACCAGATCGAGCTGCACCCCTACTTCCAGCAGCGGGAGGTGCAGGCTGAGGATGCCCGGCGTGGCATCCTGACGCAGGCCTGGGCGCCGATCGGTGGCATCACTTTCTATCGCGACAGTGGCCACAAGAGCACGCTCGAAGACCCGACGATCGGGGCGATCGCGACCGCTCACGGAAAGTCGCCGGCCCAGGTCATGCTGCGCTGGCACCTGCAGGAGGGCCGCCAGGTCATCCCGAAGTCGACGAAGCCGTCCCGCATCGCCGAGAACATCGACGTGTTCGACTTCGAGCTCACCGCCGACGAACTAGCTTCGATCGACGCGCTCGACACCGGCCACCGCGGCGGACCCGAGCCCGAGTCGATGACGCTCGAGGCCTGGGGTCGGCCGATCCCGGAGGGCTAGCCCGTTACCGAAACCGTCCCCTGGCCGCTGGCGACGACGACCGTCTGGCCGTCGGGATTGACACTGGTCACCTCGCAGCGCATCACGGCTTGCCGCTTCGAGCTGCCGACGACCGTGGCGGTAGCCCGTAGACCGGCCCGCGCGGGCCGCAGGTAGGTGACCGCGATACCGGAGGTGAGGATGCTCGGCCCGGGCACCGACCCGGCCGCGAAGGTGACCGCGTTATCGATCGAGTAGGCGATCACGCCGCCGTGCATGAAACCGTTCTGCTGGAGCAGGTCGGCGCGCAGAGGAACCGCGTCGGCGTCGGTCACAGCTCCACGCTAACGTCACGGAATTGCCGGGGCCAGTTCGCTGTTGGAGCTGAGATGGATGACACAGAACTCAAGTCCCTGCTCGAGTCGTCTCGCACCGTCGCCATCGTCGGCCTCTCGACCGACCCCGAGAAGACGTCGAGCAAGATCGCGGAAATTCTGATCGGCGCCGGCTACGACGTGATTCCCGTTCACCCGAAGGCCACCGAGATCCTCGGGCGGAAAGCGTACGCGTCGCTTTCCGACATCCCGTTCCCGGTCGACATCGTCGACGTCTTCCGGCCGTCGGATGAAGCCGGCGGCGTCGCCCGCCAGGCAGCCGAGATCGGCGCGAAAACTCTCTGGCTGCAGCTCGGGATAGCCTCGGAGGAGGCCGGTCGCATCGCGAAGAATGGCGGGCTCACCTACGTGGAAGACACCTGCATCGGGGCCACCACAGTCCGACTCGGCAACAGGGCCGCTGCCGCCTGATACTTGCGCCGACGTTCGCCCACGCAGTTGACTGTCAGTCGTGACAACCGATGTAGCGCAGGTCACGGCGATCGTCTCCGCCTGGGAGCGGGCGGTGCAGGATCGCGACATGGCCGGCACCCTGGCGAACCACTCCCCCGACATCGTGATGTTCGACGTTCCGGAACCGATCCAGGCGCGCGGCCTGGCTGAGTACCGCGAGACGTGGGAACTGTTTTTCGAATACAGCAAGGGCGGCACGGACTCATTCCGCTTGCACGAGCTGGAGCTGGCGGTCGGTGACATCGTGGCCTTCGCGCACGCGCTTCTCGACGTGCAGGAGGTGCGGTGCCGAGTCACGCTCGGGCTCCGCAAGATCGGCGACGACTGGGTGATCGTGCACGAGCACCACTCGTCGCCCTGGCCGAATCCGCGCTGAACCTTCCCGGTGCCCACCTCGTGCTGACAGCATGACCACAGTCGCCGCATCCTCCGCCCCCGCAACCACCGCCGGTTCGCTCCGCACCCTCTACTTCGTGCGCGCCGCATTCTCCGTGGTGTGGGTGATTCTCGTGTTCGTGCTCGCATCCACAGTGACGACGGCTGCCAAGCCGTCGGTCGCCGCTGTGATCCTGCTCACCATCTACCCGCTGTGGGATGCGCTCGCCACCGTCGCGGACATCCGCGCGACCCCGTCGGCCACGACGCATCTTCCGCAGTTCATCAACATCGCGGCCGGAGTCATCGCGGCGGTCGCCATCTTCATCTCGACGCTCAGTTCGCTGACTCCCGCACTGATCGTGTTCGGCGTGTGGGCTTTTCTCAGCGGCGGCTTCCAGTTGCTTCTGGCCCTTCGCCGCCGCACACCGGTGGGCGGCCAGTGGCCGATGATCATCAGCGGCGGCCTGTCGGTGCTCGCCGGCATCTCATTCGTCGTCACGGCGGGAGCACCGAAGACCGGGCTCACCACGCTGGGCGGCTACTCGGCCTTCGGTGCGTTCTGGTACCTGCTGGGCGCGATCCTTCTGATTCGCGCCGCGCGTCGCGCCCGGTAGTCCGCGACTGTCAGTTCCCGGTCGATATGTCGGGATCGGCCGGCAGCTCGGGGTCCAGCGGATCTTCGGACGGCTCCTCGGTGTCGGGGTCGCGGGGAGCGCCTAGCGGGTCCGAACTGTTCAGCGGGTCGGCATAGTCCAGCGGGTCCGATTCGCTCAGTGGATCCGGGTCGCCCACCGGATCAAAGATACTCGCCATCAGTTCTTCACCTTCCCGCGCCAGCCGTCGGCGGCGCCCTTCGATTCGATGAACTTCTTGAAGTTCTCGAGGTCGTGCTTGACGCTGCGGTCGTCGATCCCGACGAGCGCCCCGGCCTTTTCGACGAAGCCTTCCGGCTCCCAGTCGAGCTGCACCGCGACGCGCGAGCTGGTGTCACTCAGCTTGTGGAAGGTGACCACGCCCGCCTGCTTCACCTCGCCACCGTCGCTCTTCCACGCCACCCGGTCATCCGGAACCTGCTCGGTGATCGTCGCGTCGAACTCGCGCTGCACTCCGCCGATGTCGACCGTCCAGTGAGTGTGAGTGTTGTCGATCTGGTTGATCGACTCGACGAAGCTGAGGAACTGCGGGAACGACTCGAACTGCGTCCACTGGTTGTATGCGTCACTGACGGGAACATCCACATCGATGGTTTGAACTACCTGGGCCATCATTACTCCTTGTCGTAGGGGGTTCGTCTCGAAAGTGTGCTCGCCAAATGGGATGTCTGAACCGCCTTGACCAATCGAGTCAGCGGGGTAGGGGCCGTCGATCTGAACCATTTCCCACTCGTTAGTAAGGTTGGGGCATCGACGCACGTCTTTAAATGGCAGCCGGGTTCGTCGACGGCCAGACACTGCACGATGAGCTTGGCGGCGCATCGGGCGTGAGCACGCCCATCGTTCACCAGTGGCTGCAGTTCTGGAACACCGTCGGACTCACGAACCCCTCTCTCTTTGCCCACGTGATCGCCGTGATCGAGACACTGGTGGCGATCGCCCTCATTCTCGGCGTGCTCTCCAACGTGGCGTTCGTCGGCAGCGCACTGCTCTCGATCGGCATCTGGACCGGAGCCGAAGGGCTGCACCTCCCCTGGTTCCGCCCAGGGCAGACCGACCTCGGGCCGTCGGTCGGCTACATCTTCGCCTCACTCGCCCTGCTCTTCGCCGCTGCGGGAGCAACCTGGAGCATCGATGCGCTGCTGGCGCGACGCATCACGCGCGCGCGTTGGCTCTTCTCGCCTACTCTGGCGAGGTGAACGCTAGAACGACGGACGGCAGCGCCGGTGACGCCGACTACGGCGTGATCGGCCGCGGCTACGCCGACTACCGGCGGCCGGATCCGCGGATCGCCTCCGCCATCCGCCGGCAACTGGGCGACGCCGTCACCGTGCTGAACGTCGGCGCGGGCGCCGGATCGTACGAGCCGGTCGACCTCGATGTCACCGCGGTCGAACCGAGCGAGTCGATGCGCCGGCAGCGGCCGGCCACGCTGCCGACGGCCATTGACGCCACCGCCGAAAGCCTGCCGTTCACCGACGGAACGTTCGACGCGGCCATGGGAACCTTCACGGTGCACCAGTGGACGGATCTCGATGCCGGCCTGCGCGAGCTTCGCCGCGTCACGCGCGGACCGGTCGTGATCCTCAGTTGCGACCCGGCGGCGCTCGACCGATTCTGGCTGGTCGAGTACGCGCCCGAGGTCATCTCAACGGAGGCCCGCCGCTACCCTGCCTCGGCCGCCATCGCGAGTGCACTCGGCGGCCACACCGAGATTCTCGACGTTCCGATCCCGCTCGACTGCAGCGACGGTTTCGGGGAGGCGTACTACGGCCGGCCCGAAGCGCTGCTCGACCCCGGAGCGCGGTTGGCGAACTCGGCGTGGAGCTTCGTCGACACCGATGTCGTGGAGCGCTTCGAGAAGTCACTCGGTAGCGATCTGGCCTCCGGCGCGTGGGATGCTCGCCACGGCGAACTGCGCACCCAGCCCGAGTTCGACGGGTCGCTGCGCCTGATCATTTCCCGGCCACACCACAGCAAACCGCTCTAGGTTTCGACTGTGATCACCCTTCTCTTCATCGGGCTCGTCGGCGGGCTGATCACGGGCATCTCACCCTGCATCCTCCCGGTTCTACCGGTCATCTTTCTCTCCGGCGGCGCGCAGGCGGCGCGACCCGAGCCAGACAACGTGCGCGCGGTCGACTCGCGCAACCGCCCCATCGCCGTCATTCGGCCGAAGCGCAGCGCCCGGCCGTTCCTCGTGGTCGCGGGCCTCGCACTCAGCTTCAGCATCTTCACCCTGCTCGGCACCCTGGTGCTGAACGCGCTCCCGGTGCCAGAAGACATCATCCGCTGGATCGGTCTCGTCGCCCTCGTGCTCGTGGGCGTCGGCATGATCGTGCCGAAGTTCGAGGCGATCCTCGAGAAGCCCTTCTCGTGGATCCCCCAACGTGCCGTCGGCACCGACCACGGCGGGTTTTTGCTCGGCCTCATCCTCGGCGCCGTCTACGTGCCATGCGCCGGGCCGGTGCTCGCCGCCATCACGGTTGCGGGGGCCACTGGCAAGATCGGTGGCGAGACGATCGTGCTCACCATCGCCTTCGCCGTCGGCACCGCCGTTCCGCTGCTCATCTTCGCGCTCGCCGGGCGCGGGGTTGCTGAGCGGGTCAAGGCATTCAGGGTGCACCAGCGAGCCATTCGCATCGTCGCCGGCGCCGTGGTGATCGGCCTCGCCGTGGCCCTCACCTTCAACGTCACCGACGCCATCCAGAAAGCGATCCCCGACTACACGGCGGCGCTCAACACCTCGCTCGAGGGCGGCGGCACCGTCGCAAAGGCCCTCGGCACCTCCACGCAGGTCAGCCAGTTGCTCACACAGTGCGAAACGAGCGCGGCGCAAGGGCTCACCACCGGGCTCGAGAACTGCGGAAAGGCGCCCGCGATCACGGGCATCTCCTCCTGGTTCAACACGGCGAACGACGAACCGGTGACGCTGGCATCCCTCAAGGGCAAGGTGGTGCTGCTCGACTTCTGGGCATACTCTTGCATCAACTGCCAGCGCGCGATCACCCACGTGGATGCCTGGTATTCGGCCTATAAAGACGCCGGCTTCGAGGTGATCGGCGTGCACACCCCTGAGTACGCCTTCGAGCACGTCGCCGACAACGTGAAGGCGGGGGCGGCCCGCCTCGGCATCCAGTACCCGGTCGCGCTCGACAACGACTACGGCACCTGGGACGCCTACAACAACGAGTCCTGGCCGGCCGACTACCTGATCGATGCGACGGGCACGGTGCGCAACGTCACCATCGGCGAGGGCAACTACGGCCACCTCGAGACGCTCATCCGCAGCCTTCTCACCTCCGCGGATAAGAGCGCGACCCTCCCGGCGCAGACCTCCGTGCCCGACACGACGCCCACCGACCCGTCGCAGACGCCGGAGAGCTACCTCGACTCGCAGCGCGAGACCAACTACGTGAACGGGCAGCTGCCGACCGGCACGGCCGCGTTCTCCGACACCGGAACCCTCCCCAACGACAGCTTCGGCCTCACCGGCACGTGGACGATCGGCGACGAGTCGATCACGGCGGCCAGTGGCAGCTCCACGATCCGCCTCAACTACATGGCCAGCAACGTCTACCTGGACGTCAGCGGCACGGGAACGATCACCGCCACAGTTGACGGCAAGACGACCACCTACCCGGTGAGCGGCGCCCCCAACATCTACACGCTCGTGAGCGTGCCAACGGCGCAGCGCGGAACCCTGACCGCGACGCTGAGCCCCGGCCTCTCGGCATACTCATTCACTTTCGGCTAGCCCGCCGTTCGGATAGCGCGCGCCGCGATCCGGACGACCGCTTCGATGTCGGGCGCTGGGCTCCCCTCGAGCAGTGACTGGATGCCGCGGGTGACGGCCGCCGCGATCTGAGCGCCGACCGCGAACCCACGGTCGGTCGCCTCGACCAGCGTGACCCTGGCATCCGTCTCGGAAGGGCGCCGGGCGACGAGTCCCCGACGCTCGGCACGGTCGACCAGGCCGGAGACGGATGACCGGTCCAGTTCGAGGTACGCCGCAATCTGCGCCATGGTGGGCGTGCGATCCCGCAGGATTCCCAGCATCCGCAGCTGTGTCACGGAGAGGTCGTGCTCGGCGGCGACGCGGGTGAGCACCAGTTGCACGGCGAAGCTGAGCTGCACCAGGGCGTCGACCTGGTCGGGAGTCTGGACATCATCCGGCGGCTGCATAAATCGATCGTACTTGTTTTAGTTGGTGCCACCAACTAAAGTAATTGGTGTCACCAACTACTTAGCACAAGGAGGCGCGTGATGCACGCTGCCGTGGTCCGCGAGTTCGGGCAGCTACCGAAGTACGAAGAGTTCGCCGAGCCGGTCGCCGGCGAGAACGAGGAGGTCGTCGAGGTCATCGCCTCCGGACTTCACCCGCGGGTGCGGTCGCAGGCCGCCGGATCCCACTACACCTCGACCGACGAACTGCCCCTCATCCCGGGCATCGACGGCATCGGTCGCCGCGCCGACGGGTCGCTCGTCTACTTCCTGCTGCCGGACACCAGCCTCGGCGCCCTGGCCGACCGCACCGTCATCGACCCGCGGCGCAGCATCCCGCTGCCGGCCGACGCCGACCCGATCCTGCTCGCCGCGGCGATGAACCCGGCGATGTCGTCGTGGGTGGCGCTGCACAAGCGCATCACCTTCGAGCCCGGGCAGTCGGTGCTCGTGCTCGGCGGCACCGGCTCCGCCGGCCAGCTCGCCATCCAGATCGCGAAACACGTCGGAGCGGGTGCCGTCATCGCGGCCGGCCGCGGCGCCGACAGGCTCGCCGCGCTTGCGCCCCTGGGTGCGGATGCCACGATCGACCTCAGCGCGGACCCGAAGACAGTGGCATCGGAGCTCGCCGCGAAAGCCGGCAACGTCGACGTCGTGCTCGACTACCTCTGGGGGCCGCCGGCCCAGGCCGCGATCATGCCACTGCTCCTGGGGCGCGACGACCGTTCCCGGTTGCTGTCCTGGATCCAGATCGGCGCCGTCGCCGGGCCGGACATCGCGCTTCCCTCGGCCGCGCTGCGCCAGGCCAACGTTCACTTCATGGGGAGCGGGCAGGGGTCGGTAAGCGCCCGCGGCATCCTCGAGACGCTGCCATCACTGGTCGAGCAGATCGATCGCGGCGGCTTCGCGATCGAGGCGGTCGCGCAGCCGTTGTCCGAGGTCGAGCGCATCTGGTCCCACCGGACCGGCACGCAACGCACTGTGCTGCGTCCCTGACTAACGCCGGGTGACGCCCGACCAGCGCTGCCAGACCTCGTTCTGAGCCATCAGGGCGAGGTCGCGCAGGAGCGCCACATCGACATCCGCCGGGTCCCTGGCCACCGCGTCGTAGACGCAGAGCGCTCCAATGCGATCGCCTGAGGGTGCCTCGATGGGATACCCCGCATAGAACCCGAGTCCGTTCTGATCCTGTCCTGCCACGCCGTCAACGGGAGTCGCTCGCAGATCCGCGACGACGAAGGCACCGGGACTCTCGATCGTGACGGCGCAATACGATTGGGACCGCTCGATCTGCAACGGCAGATCGCCCTCGATCGACTTCGCCCACTGGCGGTCGTTATCGATGATCGTCATCGCGGCACCCTCCGTGCCGAACGCCCGCCTGGCCAGGGCCACGATCCGATCGAACCTCGCCTCGGCAGGCGTGTCGACGATCGCGAGACTGTCGACGGCGCTCTGGCGCCTCCGCTCTTTCTCCGTATCCGGATCGCCAACTTGGCGACGATCGCGGGGACCGTCGAGCCCAAGGGTAGGCGCCACCACCTCGGCGATGATCTCGGCGCAGTCGCGATAGTCGGAGCTCTGCCGCGAGCGCCCCTGTCCCGACTGGCGTGGCGGATCGAAGGGGATGAAGGCGGCACGGGCACCGGTGACACACTCTGCGGCGGTCGCGGAGTTCAGCGAACGGCGGTGTGCGTTCGCCGCCGGCGAGAGCAGGTGATCCCACACGGTCATCTTCGTGGTCGAATGCACGCCGAGTGCGTAAATGCGGGCGTCACGCCGCGATCGCAGGCGGATGAAATCCAGCAGTTCGTCGAAGTGGCGGCGCCAGTCGGCAAGGTTCGCAAAGCCGGCGGCCTCGGTCAGCCCCAGTGTCAGCACGATAACGTCGTAACGGGAGAGCGAGGCGTCCCTCAGGTCATGGATGGCCTGGGACGCGGAGAACGACGGCGCGGCGATCACCTCGACATCTGCTCCTCGACCCGTTCGCGCGGTCAGCGACCGCGCCAGTGATCCGGGAAGACCCAGCTCATGGCTGGTGACGCCCCAGCCGACCGACGCACCGGTGCCGAACAGCAGCACCCGGTCCGGGTCGAGACCTGCCGAATGCGCTCGGGGATCATCTGTCGGCAGCGCGCCGAGGGCCAACCGCGCCATCACAGATTCCCCCCAGAGGACTGCCAGCGGCCGTAATGCCAACCGAACGATCTCGTGTATTGCCTCCACCCCCGGAGCTCTGCGTTATTCCCACGCTAACACCGAACGCCACTGTGACACGGGTTGTGTCGAAACTGGCCCCGTATTCCCCGTCGCACGACCCGTCAAGCCCCCAGTGCACTACGAACCCTCTCCGTACAATACGAATCGTGGAGGGGAGTTGCGCGCGATGACGATGGATGACGCGACGCTGACCGCTCCTCTTCTGTTGGGGCGGTACCAGCCGCGCTCGTTGATCGCCCGCGGAGGGTCGTCGCTCGTCTACCGTGCCGAGGACAACCACTTGGACCGGGATGTCGCGGTCAAGCTGTTCACGACCGGCGGCCACGGTCAGACCGAGCGCTTCCGCGCCGAGCTCAAGATGCTCGCAAGCCTCAGCCACCACGGCATCGTTCCCGTGCTCGATGCCGGCATCGACGAATCATCCCCCCGCGACCCGCGCCCGTTCCTGGTGCTCGAACTGGTACCCGGCGACTCGCTGAAGACGCTGCTCGAGCGGGGAGAACTGGCTCAGGAACGCGTGGGCGAGATCGCGTTCGAGGTGGCGGAAGCCCTCGAGTATGTACACGCGCGCGGGGTCATCCACCGCGACATCACGCCGTCGAACGTGATGATCGTCGATTACGGCACCACCTTCTCGCGCCCCCGGGCACGGCTCACCGACTTCGGTCTCGCACTCGAAACAGGAACGAACCCGTCGAGCGACGGGATCACCGAGGGCACTGCCGCCTACCTCAGCCCCGAGCAGGCGCGGCTCGAGCCGCTGACCACTGCCTCGGACATCTATTCGCTGGGCCTGGTGCTTCTCGAGGCGTTCACCCGCCAGATCGCCTTCCCCGGCGACCCGGTCGAGTCGGCTCTCGCGCGACTTGAGCATGACCCGGTGATACCGAACGACCTGCCGGACGGCTGGCGGTCACTCCTCGCCGCGATGACCGCAGGCGACCCGTCGGCCCGGCCGACCGCGTCGGAAGTGGCGATAGCCGCGCGCCGGGAACTGCGAATGACCGCACGACACAAGAAGCGCCGCTAGCGCCTCAGAGTTGCACCAGTGTCACCTGGCCGCCGCCGCTCTGCTTCGAGCGGTACATGGCCGAGTCCGCGGCGATGAAAATCGCCTCCGGCGCCGCGCCGAGGCCGGGTTCCGGCTGATGCAGCGCGACACCGATGCTCGCACCCACGCGCACGCCGTCAGGAAACTCGTGCGAGTTGGCATTGATCATCGACAGAACCCGTTGCGCGATGAGAAGTGCCTCGTCGGCGCCGGCGTTCTCGCAGATGATCACGAACTCGTCCCCGCCGAAGCGGCCCACGACATCCGTCGACCGCACCGCGGCTCTCAGTTGGTTCGCGACCCACTTGAGCACGGCGTCGCCCGCCGTGTGCCCGAATTCGTCGTTGACCGCTTTGAAGCCGTCGAGATCGACGAAGATGAGCGCCATCGACCGCTCATGCCAGAGGGCAGCCCCGAGCGCACCCAGCAGGCTCTCGCGCAGAAGTTTGCGGTTCGCGAGACCGGTGAGCTGGTCGTGCATGGCCAGCAGTTCCAGCTCGTTCTGCAGCCGGATGCGGGAGAGCACCGCGGCGGATTGCCGACCGAGTGCCACCTGCAGCGCGGTGTCCTGCTCGTCGAACACGCGCCGCCGCCCGAAGAAGCAGATGAGCGCGCCCACCGGCTCGCCCACATCCTGCAGAACGATGATGCTGAACGCCTCGACCCTGGCATCGAGCATCGCGTCTGCCAACGCCGGGTAGAGCGGCCGCACCTCATCGAGGTTCGACACCGTGAGCGTGCCGGACTGCCGGATCATCGCCATCTCGGCGGAGGCGCGGTCGGCCTCGGCGAAGCCGGCCAGTGGATGAACCCCGCCCGCGAGGTAGGTGTCGCCCTCCGCGTCGACCAGCACGACGGCGACCGCGCTTGCCGCGAAAGCATCCCGCGCGCTCGCGACCAGCGCATCCGCCAGTTCGGCCTCGGTTGTCGCCACAGCGAACGCGTTCGACGCCTCCTGCAGCACGCGCACTCGGGCCTCCGACGCCTCGGCCACACGTCTCGACGCGAGCAGGTCGCGCTCATAGTCTTGGCGCTCCGTCGCATCGAAGAGAGCGAGTCGCACCAGGCGGGGATCACCGTCGTCGCCCTCGACCACGACCGCATTCACCAGTACAGCGAGCTCCGAACCATCGCCGCGCAACACCGACATGGCGACTTCGCGAAGCTCACGGCGCAGCCACAGCGCCTGCAAAAACCGGGTCTCGTAGAAGATGCGACCGCCCGGTGTCAGCAGGTCGATGATCAGCGATCCGATGAGGCTCGCGTCACGGCCGGTCCAGGTGAGGAAGGTGCGGTTCGCCTTGAGGATGGTGCCGTTCGGCGAGAGCGACACCAAGCCGGCGGGCGCGTGCTCGTACAGCTCCTCGAGGGAGCCTTCGGGCTCCGTCGGGAGCGAGGTCATCCGAGGTAGGTCCGAATCTCGGCCGATAGTTCGTCCGGGTTGGACAGGTTGGGGCAGTGGCCGGTCGCCGTCAAGTTGATCAGAATGCTGTCCCGGATGCGTTCGTGCACGTACTGGCCGACCGGACCGGGCGAGATCGCGTCGTCCTGGCACTGCAGCACCAGCGTCGGCACCGTCACGCGCGACAGGTCCCTGCGGTTGTCGGAGAGGAAGGTGACCCGGGCGAAGTGACCGGCGATGGCCGGATCGGTGCTGCAGAAACTATCGGTCAACTCGACGCCGAGTTCGGGGCGGTCGGAGTTGCCCATGATCACCGGCGCCATCACCGACGACCAGCCGAGGTAGTTGGCGTCGAGCATGTCGAGCATCGAATCGATGTCCACCTGCTCGAATCCGCCGTAGTAGTCGCCATCATTCACATAGCGCGGCGAGGGTCCAACGAGCACCAGTTCGCCGAACCGCGAGGGGTCACGATTGGAGGCGAGAACACCGATCATTGCGCTCACCGAGTGACCTACGTACACTACGTCGTCCAGGTCAAGCTGCTCCATAATCTCGAGAACGTCGTCTGCATAGCCGTGGAGGGAGTCGTACTTGCCACGGTCGTAGGCCGACAGGTCGGAGCCGCCCGCCCCGACGTGGTCGAAGGTGATGATGCGGTAGTCGTGCTCGAACTGCGGAGTGACTCGGCGCCACATCTCCTGGCTGCACCCGAAACCATGGGCGAACAGCATCGGCCTGCCGTCAGGATTGCCGCTCACGGACACGTTGTTGCGTGCCACTGCGTCAATCGTCTCGGGGCCTGCCGGGGGCATGGGCTTCTCCAGGAGTAGGAACGGCGAGCCGCCAGGGGATGGCTGCGTCATCTCCGAGATTAAGCGATCGAAGCCGCGCGGGCAATCCGGACTATTGGGGCTTCCCCGCGCAGGTCGCTTAGGATATACGCCCCAATTCACCCGCCATACCCGTTGACAAGCGCCGCTGTTACGACAAGCCTGAGCGAGGCAACCAGACGGATATATCGACGGCAAGCGGGCAAACACGGTGAGTATCGAGAACGACCTCGTAGGCGCAGTGGAGCGCCGCGAGATCGTGGCCTACTTCCAGCCGCAGATCGACCTCGCCACCCGCACCATCGCGTCGGTCGAGGCGCTCAGCCGCTGGAACCACCCGACGCTCGGCACCCTGACCGCGGATGCCTACATCCCCCTCGCCGAAAGCAATGGGCTGATCCACGAGATCGGCGACTTCATGCTCGACGAGGGCTGCCGGTGCGCATCGAAGTGGATCAACCTCGGCATCGACGTTGAGGTCGCGGTCAATGTCTCGGCGGCGCAGCTCACCACATCCGACTTCTTCGAGCGCCTGCTGCGCAATCTCAACCGGCTCACGCTGCCTGCGAACCGGATGATCGTCGAAATCACCGAGTCCCTGGCCATCGCCGACCACCGCGACGCCGCTCGCCGTCTCGAGTTCGTACGAAACGCGGGAGTCGCCGTGTCCATCGACGACTACGGCAGCGGGTATTCCTCACTCGACCAGCTGCTACGGCTGCCCGCGACCGAGCTCAAGATGGACCGCTCACTGGTGCAGCGCACCGGCGCCGGCAGCGACGAGCAGCTCGAGGCCACGATCGACCTCGCCCATGACATGGGACTCCGCGTGGTCGCTGAGGGGATCGAGACGGATGCCCAGCTTGACCGGGTGCGCGACCTCGGCTGCGATCGCGCCCAGGGCTACCTCACCGGTGTCGCGGTGCCGGAGCACGACATCGAGCAGCTTCTGCTCGCGCAGGTCTAGCCGGCGCTAGAAGTCGTCTTGGGCGGCCGAGTCGTCCTCGTCGGTCTCACTGCCGACATCGAGCTGGGTCCAGACCACCGGCATGCCCGGGGAGAACAGGATGTCGACGCCCGGGCCCGAACGCAGTGGCGGGATGTTCACGTAGCCGCCACCGGCCTTGACCGCGTCAAGGATTTTGGCGCGGAGCTCAGTGACCGGGTCGGGCAGGAAATAGTCTTTGCCGTCCACCGTCAGCCTGTTTACGATCACAGGCCCACCGTAGCGCGTTGTGCGATGCGCTCACGTTATATTCGTCACAGGGCCGCACGGATGTCGTGCGTCGCATTCTGACGGGAGCCGCGTGGGCACACTCAACTATGGCGGTCAGGACTTCGAGTTCGACGACCGTGTGCTCGCCCACCTGCAGATAGTCTTCAGCACCAAACTCCGCCGCAGCGAGAACTTCTTCTTCTCCTGGATACTGCCGCTCGAACGCGGCAGTGGCCGGCACTCGATCTGGATCGACAACGGTGTTTCCATTCACTTCTTCTTCACCGGTTCCCGCCCGCCGGCCGTCAACCGCGAATGGGTCGAATCGTTGCTGGCCTCGGCAGGCAGAACCGCGGGGCTCCAGCTCACGACGGAGCCGACACCGGATCCGAATCAGCCCACCTGACGCCGCCCACCTAACACTTCCCGCCCAACGGGGGTACCGTCCACATTCTGGGCGGGGAAGGGCGGGAAGAATGATCATGCACAAGATGACTGTGGACGGGAACGAGTACTACCTGGACCCCGAACAGAACGTCGACGAGACGAAGAACAGTGTCGTCGCTGCGGTGAAGAGCGGCGGCGGCCTGGTCGACATTCCACTCGCCGGCCATGCGACGGTGAGCGTGCTGATCAGCCAGAGCAGCCCGGTGAGATTCGAAACGGTGGATGCCGACGAGTCGTCGGAGAGCGGCAGCAGCGGCGACGACCTGTGGGATTGGGAATACCTGCAGCCCTAGCCTCGTGTCGGGACCGCGAGCCTTTCGCGAAGGAAGGCCACCGCCCGCTGGCGCGCGACCAGAGCTGGATGACCCGGGATATCCCGGACCTCGCTGGTGAGCACCGAATGCGCCCCCTTCGAGAATCCCCCCGGGTTGCCCGGCGACGAGTCGAGTTCGATGATCTCGAACGCGTCTCCTAGTCGTTTCTTGATGGTGTCGAACCGCGCCCGCGGAACGGTCGAGTCCTCGCTGAATCGCAGGCCGAGGGCGCAGACCTCCCCGGCGTTCGCGCGTTCGGCTATGCGGTCGAACTCGTCGGGAGAAACCGTGGCGTCCAGCCGACGGGCCTTGCTGATCGGGAAGGGTGCGGCCGGCTGGCTGATCACGGATGCCAGCACGGTGTCGTCGACGGCCGCGGCGAGCGCGAAACCACCCGTGAAGCACATGCCGATCACGCCCACGCCCTTGCCCGGCGTGCGCGCGGCCAGGTCGACGGCGACCGCGCGAATGAAGTCCGTAATCGGGCGGTGCGCGTTGATCGCGAACGCCCGGAATTCGGCGGAGACGCACACCCGAGCCACACTGGCCAGTGTGTAACCACCCGTCATCGGCTTGCCGGGGACGCCGAATGGCGACGGCACCACCACCGTGAAGCCCTCGTCGACGAGGTGCTGGGCGAACCCCAGGACCTCGGGCGTCATGCCCGGCAGTTCCGGAATGAGAACGACACCAGGACCGCTGCCCTTCTCGTAGCAGTCATGGGTGCGACCGCCGCCCGTGAATGGTGCGCGCACCCATCCGGTGAGGTCAGCGGTGGGCGCGGTAGTCGTCATTCTCCGATTCTGCCCGCATTCCGGACGAAATCACTCGAAGTCGTAGTCGAGGTCCTGGCCCACCGTCGAGAAGAGTTCACTTGGCGGTTCCGGAATGACGATCGGCACCGTGCCTCCTCATTGCTGCGCACGGTACACGCGCTGACGGCATCCCGCCTAAACTGTGGAAATCGATCGCCGTCCGACGGCGAATTGGCGCCCTGCCCCCGCGACCTCGACTGGTGAGGGCGGAGTGGCGAATGGGAACGCTCTTCTACGGCGCGAGCCGATTCCAGGCGAAGTTCGACGACCGGGTGCTGGCACACCTCCAGATCGTGATGACGGCGAAGCTCCGCCGCACCGAAGCATTCATCCTGTCCTGGACAGAGTCGCCGAACGGCGGCAGTGGCCGTTCGATGATCTGGATAACCCCGTATACCGACCTTCATTACCGGTTCGAGGGAAACCGCCCGCCCGTGATCAACCGGGACTGGCTCGACCAGCTCGCGGCGATCGCCAATACGGCCCACGGCCTGTATGTGACGGACGAGGGAACGGTCGCAAGCCTCGGGCCGGATGGCCGACCCGAGCCCCTTCCGATCTGAATCAGCTCACCCGGGTCAGGCCGACGCCGACTCGCGGTGCGGCAGCTTCCAGCCCGGTCGTACGTAGTGGCAGGTGTATCCGTACGGGTTCTTCTCCAGGTAGTCCTGGTGCTCCTCCTCGGCCTCCCAGAAGTCGCCCGCGGGCGAGACCTCGGTGACCACCTTGCCCGGCCACAGGCCCGACGCGTCCACGTCGGCGATGGTGTCGTCGGCGACGCGCTTCTGCTCGTCGCTCGTGTAGAAGATCGCCGAGCGGTAGCTCGAGCCGACGTCGTTGCCCTGGCGGTCCTTCGTCGACGGGTCGTGAATCTGGAAGAAGAATTCCAGGATGTCGCGGTAGGAGATGACCTCGGGGTCGAAGGTGACCTCGACCGCCTCGGCATGGCCCTTGTGGTTGCGGTAGGTGGCGTTCGCAACCTCACCGCCGGAATAGCCCACGCGGGTGGAGATCACTCCGGGGCGACGGCGCAGAAGCTGCTGTGCTCCCCAGAAGCAGCCGCCGGCAAGAATCGCACGCTCAGTTGTTGCTGACATGATGTGTCCTCTCTGGTGACCGTCGTGCGGCCACGTCCACTACAACAGCAGCGTAGGAGCGGATGTTCCGTGAATACAGCCTGAGCAGAGCGAATTCCCAGACGCGTCTGCACACCATTGTCTGATGAGCGGTCTCATCGTCCTCGCCATCGCCTTCGCGATCGGCGTGGTCTTCTACCTCGTCAGGCGGATGACTCCGCCCAGCTAGTGCCGCCCGGGGCGAGAGCGGTTTACCCGATGCCGTGCGTGCCGAGCAGCGCGCCGATGGTGAAGGTGACCGCAAGAGCGAGCGCGCCACCGATGACGACCCGGATCGCCGCACGCAGCGGCTTGCCTCCGCCGAGCCGGGCGCCGAGCACGCCGGTGCCAGCGAGGGCGACGATCACGACGACGAAGGTGATCGGGACACGAACGCTCATCGGCGTCAACAGGATGACCAGCAACGGCACGATGCCTCCGGCGAGAAACGCGACGGCCGAAGCGAAGGCGGCGCGCCAGGGGCTGACGACGTCGTTCTGGTCGATGTTGAGCTCCGCCGACAGGTGCGCGGCGAGGGCGTCGTTGGCGGTCAGTTCCTTTGCCACCTGCATCGCCGTATCAGCACTGAGGCCCCTCGACTCGTAGATGCCTGCCAGCTCTGCCAGCTCCTCTTCCGGACTCTCTTCGAGTTCGCGCTTCTCCTTGGCGATGAGGGCGCGTTCGCTGTCGCGTTGCCCGCTCACCGACACATACTCGCCGAGTGCCATGGAGATCGCGCCGCCGATCAGTGCGGCGAGGCCGGCGGTGAGGATGGGCGCATCCGCGGTGGTGGCGCCGGCGACGCCAACCACGATGGCCGCGACCGAGACGATGCCGTCGTTCGCGCCGAGCACTCCGGCACGCAGCCAGTTGAGGCGCTGGGCTACTCCGCCGCGGTGCGGCTCGTTCTGGTGCCCGACTGCGGTGGATTCGGGGATGGCCATGCATTCATCGAAGCAGCCAATACCGTGCGCGTCCAGCTAGGCAAGGCTCGCCTCAGTACGCCAATTAGCAAGGCTAACTTTGCAGTTAGCCTTCATAAATGCTAGCGTCGAATCATGAGCCGGGAACGCGCAATCGAGGTCGCGGATGAGCTGCGTGCGGTCATCACCGCCATCCGCCGTCGCATGCAGGCGGAAGGACCCACCGACGCGTACACGGCGTCGCAACTCAACGTGATCGCCAATCTCGCCAAACACGGCCCGTCCACCGTCACGCTCCTCGCGAACGTCGAGAGCATGCGACCCCAGTCGATGGGGGCGATCATCGCCACGCTCGAATCGATCGGGGTCGTCACCGGTTCACCCCACCCCACCGACGGCCGCCAGACGCTCTGGACCCTCACACCGAAGTCGGCCGACGAGTACAACGCCGGACGCGACGCCCGCTCGAACTGGCTGTATTCGGCGGTGAGCACCGGGCTCAGCTCGGAGCAACTCGAAGAGCTCGACCGAAGTCTCGCGGCACTCCGCCGCATGCTAGAGAAATAGAAAAGAAACCGATGCCCATCACCCAGCTCGACCCCGTCACGGCACTCATCGTCATCGACCTGCAGAAGGGCGTGGTGGGCATGCAGGCCGCGCACCCGATCCCCGGGATCGTCGCCAGGTCGCGCGAACTTCTCGACGCGTTCCGCACCCACGGCCTGCCCGTGGTGCTCGTCAACGTGTCCGGCGCCCCCGGCGGCCGCACCGATGTCGGGGTCGCATCGACTGCTCACTACCCGGACGGCTGGGATGAGCTGATCAACGAACTCGACCAGCAGCCCGCCGACCATCTGGTCACCAAATACACCCGGGGAGCGTTCACCAACACCGGCCTCAATGAGAAGCTCGCCGGACTCGGCGTCACCCAGGTGGTCGTCATCGGCATCGCGACAGGGTCCGGAGTCGAATCCACGGCGCGCCAGGCGCACGAGTACGGCTACAACGTGGTGCTGGTGACCGACGCGATGACCGACCGCAGCCTCGAGGTGCACGACCACAGCGTCGACTCGGTCTTCCCGCGCATCGCCGAGACGGGCACCACCGACGACGTTCTCGTGCTTCTCGCGACCCGATGACGGCCACGGAGGCTCCCAGCAAACCCTTCGGCTGGCGCTTCACCTCGCCACTGCTCCTCGGATCGACGCTCAACCCGATCAACACCTCGATGCTGGCGACCGCGCTCGTGGGAATCGGCGTCGACTTCCACGCGGGGCCAGGCACCACCGCATCGCTGGTCTCGATCCTCTACCTGTTCAGCGCGGTGTCGCAGCCGACGATGGGCAAACTGTCCACCGTATTCGGCCCGCGACGGATCTTTCTGATCGGCGTCGGCATCCTTCTGGTGGCCGGCTTCATCGGCGCCCTCGCACCCTCGTTCGCGTTCCTCCTGGTCTCCCGCGCGCTGATCGGCGTCGGCACCGCCGCGGCCTTCCCGACGGCCATGTCGCTGGTGCGGCGACGGGCCGACTCGCTCGGCACCGGTGTGCCGACCCGCGTGCTCGGCAACTTCTCGATCGCTGCCCAGGTGACCGCGGTGGTCGGCCTTCCACTCGGCGGCCTGTTGACCGGCGCATTCGGCTGGCGCGCGCTCTTCGCCGTCAACATCCCGCTCGCAATCATCAGCATCGTGCTCACCTTCGTCGGCGTCGCCAAAGACGAGCCCATTCCGAAAGAGGGTCGCGAGCGCCTGCTGGTCTCCCTCGACATTCCGGGCATCGCGCTATTCGCCGGCACCATCACCAGCCTGCTGTTCTTTCTCGGCGACCTGAAGCATCCGTTCTGGTGGCTGCTCGCGCTCACCGTGCTGGTGGGAGTCGCGCTGGTGCTCTGGGAGAGGCGCGCGACGCGGCCGATGATCGACGTGCGAATGCTCGCACGGCGAAAGCCGCTGCAGCGCACCTACATCAGGCAGATCCTGATCTCCCTCGGCACCTACGCGATGTTGTACGGAGTCAGCCAGTGGATGGAGCAGAGCCGGGGCTTGAGCGCCTCGGTCGTGGGGCTCGTGCTCATCCCACTGTCGGTGCTGAGCATCATCGTCGCCCGATTCGTCTCCGGTCGCGGATGGATTCGCTGGCCGCTCGTGCTCTCCGGAGCAGCCCTGATCGGGGCTGCCGCTGTGGGCGTGTTCATCACGGACCAGTCGCCGATCTGGGTTCTGATCGGGATGTCGCTGCTGGTCGGCCTCACCAGCGGCCTGGGTGGTTTCGCGAACCAGGCAGCGCTCTATATCGAGACCCCCGCGGACGAGATCGCGGTGGGCTCCGGTCTGCTGCGCACGTCCACGAACGTCGCCGCGATCTTCTCGTCGAGCATCATCGGCCTGAGCTTCGGTGCGATCGCGACCGATGGCGGCCTGCACGTGCTCTCGCTCGCGCTCGCCGTGATCGGCATCGCGCTGGTGCTGCTGAGCGTGCTCGACCACCGCATCCCGGCCAACGCGAACCCGGGCTAGCCGCCGGGCGCTGCTCATCTGACTCACATTGCTGTCTGAACCTACCCGAGAGCGCAATTTGCGTCAGACGATGGCCAGAGCAGTCAGGTGCGGTGCAGCGCTCTGGCGAGAAGCGCCGCCGACAGAACCCCTCCCGCGAGTGCAGCGCAGAAGATGGCCAGTCTCCAGCCGATTTGAAGTCCACCGAGGAACATCGTCAATGCCGAGAGCAGGAACACGACCAGAGTCAGCGCGTAATTCCTCGGAGAGGTCGACTTGCGCGCATTGCCGCCGAACATTGTTTACTCCTTCGAAAGACCATCAAAGATGAGGCGCCTATCTTCCGGTGTACACCTTAAACAACGATTCGTTCGTTAATCTTCTATTTGGTCGCTACCCGCTCGCGCTTGCAGAACAGCCAGTCGAGCTTCGGCTCGACCACCGGACGGAACAGCTTCTGCACGAACCGGTTGCCGAGCGCGAACGGCAGCGCGAACGATCCGACGACCAGGCCGACCAGCAGCAGGTCCGACGGTCCGTCGATGAGGCCCGACTGCCGCAGCGGGTAAAGCACGAACGAGTGCAGCAGGTAGATGTACAGGGTTGCCTGGCCGAAACGCGTCAGCACCGTTTCCCTCCGCGGAATCAGCATCAGCAGGGCGAAGCACAGCACGACGCCGAGCGCCATGAAGCCGAGCCGCACCGCTCCCGCCCACCACTGGTCGTATCCGAAGCTCGCGTACGTCTCGTCATAGAGCAGGAATCGGCGGAACAGCAGTTCACGCCAGGTGTCGATCCCGACGGCTGTGACCACGGCCACCACGGCGAACAGCCCGATCGCCGCCGCCCGCCAGCGCCAGACGATCGCGGTCGGCAGCGCCAGCCAGCGGTCGGCGAGCTTCCACTGCTTGATCTTCCAGCCGAGTACAAAGAAGGGCAGCAGCCCGGCCGCACGAGCGAGCGAGAAGGTGTCGTCGATATTGCCGAGGTAGCCCGCCCCGACTGACAGCAGCACGCTGATGGTCAGCGGGAAGCGCAGCAACACCAGGTAGGGCAGCACGACCCGCCAGATGACGAGGGCCAGGATGAACCAGAGCGTCCACCAGGCTGTGGAGTAGTCGAGGCTCAGCTTGCCGCTCATCGCCCAGTGGATGACGCTCCACACGGTTTCGAAGACCAGGTACGGCACGATCAGGCAGCTGAACAGCTTGCGGATGTCGGAGGCAGTCGGCAGCGACGACTTCGCGAAATACCCGCTGATCATGACAAAAACCGGAACCTGGAACAGGTAGACAAAGAGATAGACCGCGTACGCCGGATCCGACGTGCCGATCATCTTGAGCGTCGCGTGGCCGACGATCACCAGGGCCATGGCGATGTAGCGACCGTTGTCCCAGAAGGGGGTTCTCGCCGCCTTTGGAGGTTTGGCAGCGGAGGTCGCCGCGCTTTCGCGAGCGGTGGTTGTGTGCGTTTCGATTTCGTAAGTGGTCGTCGTCACTGTTAACAACCAACCCGTTGAACCTCAGAGCTACCTGAGAAATCTCAAAGGTAAGCCTTAACGTGCGCCCTTCGCGGGGCAGCCAACGACGTGGTCGTCGATCATGCCGACCGCCTGCATGAGCGAGTAGGCGATGGTCGTGCCGACGAAGGAGAAGCCGCGTTTCTTCAGGTCTTTGCTCAGCCGGTCGGACAGTTCGGTGTGCGCGGAAAGGTCACCCATCCCGTGCGGATGGTTCACGACTGGCGTTCCATCCACCCAGTCCCAGAGGTAGTCGGAGAACGACCCCAACGCCAGGATGGCGGCGCTATTGGACCTCGTGGAATAGATCTTCGCCCGGTTGCGCACGATGCCAGCGTCATCCCTCAGGGCCTCGAGCCGGGCATCCGTCATCGAAGCCACCTTCTCAAGATCGAAACCGTGAAACGCCGCCGAATAGCCGTCGCGACGTTTCAGCACCATCGACCACGACAGCCCGGCCTGCGCGCCCTCGAGCGTAAGCATCTCGAACAGGTGCCGGTCGTCGTGCGACGGAACGCCCCATTCGGCATCGTGGTATGCGCGCATCTCGGGCGAGCTGTTCGCCCATGCGCAGGTTCCGTCGTCCGGGTCGAAGCTCATGGCGCGACCATATCCTGTACCCACGACGAAAGGATGCTTATGGAGATCGACGCCTTCCTCGCCGATTCGGCGGAGTCCGTGCAGGGCAAGCTCTACGCGATGGGCATGGGCTGGAATTCCATATTCACCGGCGGTTTCCCGTTCGCGCAGTCGCGCATCGCGCTCGGCATCACCGTGCAGGTGCCGTACAACGAGACGAACGAACCGCACAGCCTGCGCGTGCATCTCGAAGACGAGGACGGCGGGCGCCGGCCGCTTGGCGTCGACCCGCAGAGCGGCGCCCCGATCGCCCAGCTGAACTCGTCATTCACGGTCGGGCGCCCACCGCAGCTTCTGCCGGGAGATGCCCAAATGATCTCCTTCGCCATGAACTTCGACCAGTTGCCGTTCGACCGGCCCGCGATGTTCAACTGGGTCGTCTCCATCGATGGTGAGGCCGTGAAGCGCCTGCCGATGCGGATCAGCCTGGCCGCCTGAAACTCATACCCAATCCCTTTGGCGAACTGTGGCGAACTCATTCCAGCTGGAAAGTTCTCCACATTCGACAGAAGGAACACACAATGAACAAGATCTCCAAGGCGGGAATCAGCCTCGCGGCTGCCGCCCTTCTCATCACCGGCGTTGTCGGCGTCTCCGCTGCAAATGCAACACCGGTCGCTGCCAAGGCCTCCTCGAGCATCCCGGCGCCCGTCGCCGCTGTGCCGGCCCTCAAGGGTGGAAACACCGCCGTTCTCCTCGACTCCGGCTTCACCGGCGCCCTGACCTCGCTCGGGCTCACCCCCGGCGTGCTCGGCACCGCGACGCTGACCGACGGCTCGGTTCACTTCCCGATCACGGGCGGCTCCGTCGTCTACTGGTCGCCGAAGGGTTCGTACCGCCCCTATGTGCAGGGCATCATCGAGCACGACGGCTCCGGCCTGTCGCTCACTGCCGGCAGCACAGTCGTCTCCCTGACCAACTTCACGGTCAACCCGGGCAACTCGGAGCTCTACGGTGACGTTGCCGTCAACGGCACATCGGCCGCTGTGCAGGCTCCGCTGTTCGACCTTCACGGTGGAACGCTGAAGCCGCTTCAGCTGCAGGGTGACAACGCGATTCTGACCGGCACCACCGTGCACGTGTCGTCGACCGCTGCCGGCCTGCTCGACAAGGTCTTCGCGACGACCGCCGTCAAGGCGGGCCTGCTGGTGGGCATCGCGACCATCACGGCGCAGATCAAGTAGTCACCTCGAAAGGCCCGTCGCACCCCGGTGCGGCGGGCCTTTCGCCATTGTCACAGGAGAATGAACCATGACCAGTGCTGAGATCGCCGTCATCGGCGGATCGGGCCTCTACAGCCTCTTCGACGCTCCCGCCGTCACGATCGCGACGCCGTACGGCGACGTTCCGGTGACAGTGGGGTCGCTGGGCGGGCGGGATGTGGCATTCATCACCCGGCACGGCGCCGACCATTCGGTCGCCCCGCACCTCATCAACTACCGGGCCAACATCTGGGCGCTCGCCAGCCTCGGCGTGAAGGTCATCCTCTCGAGTTCCGCGGTCGGCGGGATCGGTGCGGACTGCCCGCCGGGCACCCTCGTGCTCACCGACCAGTTCATCGACCGCACCTGGGGACGCCCCGACACGTTCTATGACCAGGGCTCGGTGCAGCATCTCCCCGCCGCCGACCCGTTCGACCCCGCGCTGCACGCGCTCGCGGCCGCGGCGCTGGCGGATGCGGGCGAGACGTTCGTTGACCGCGGCACGGTGGTCGTCATCCAGGGTCCGCGATTCTCGACCCGCGCCGAGTCGCTGTGGTTTCGTGACCTCGGTGCCGCCACCGTCAACATGACGATGTACCCGGAGGTGCCGCTCGCCTCGGAACTCAACATCGGCACGGTCAACCTGTCGTTCGTGACCGACACGGATGCAGGGCTCGCCCGGGACTCCGACCCCGAGAACGCGGTCAGCCACCAGCTCGTCATGGCGCGCCTGCTCGACGCCCAGCCGCGCATCATCGCCGCCATCGAGACGATCGTGCGCGCGCTGCCCGCCGAACTCGCGCCTCCCGAACTCATCCCGGCAGACGCTGTAGCCGCAGTTCTCGCGCGATGAGAGTGCTCGTCACCGGTGGGGCCGGCTTCATCGGCGGGGCGATCGTGCGCCAGGCCCTCGCGCGGGGTGACGAGGTCGTCGTGCTCGACTCGCTTCGGGAAGATGTGCACGGGGCGGTGCCCTCGTTCGCCCCGGGCATCCGCTTCATGAGGGGCGATGTGCGCGACGCGGATGCCGTTGCCGACGCGCTCCGCGGCGTCGAGCTGGTGCTGCACCAGGCGGCCAAAGTGGGGCTCGGCGTCGACTTCTCGGACGCCCCCGACTACGTCTCGTCGAACGAACTCGGCACGGCCGTGCTGCTCGCCGGCATGACTGCGGCAGGGGTGCGACGCCTCGTCGTCGCGAGTTCGATGGTGGTCTACGGCGAGGGCGCGTACCGCGGCCCTGCCGGAATCACGCGGCCTGCCGCGCGAACCGTCGCCGATCTGGACGCGGGCCGGTTCGATCCGCTCGATGAGCACGGCAACCCCCTCACGCCCGAGCTGATCTCGGAGGACGCACCGCTCGATCCCCGCAACGTCTACGCCGGCACCAAGCTCGGCCAGGAGCACCTCGCTGCCTCCTGGGCACGCAGCACCGGCGGAAGCGCCGTCGCCCTCAGGTATCACAACGTCTACGGCCCGGGCATGCCGCAGAACACTCCCTATGCGGGCGTCGCATCACTGTTCCGCTCGGCCGTCGAACGCGGCGAGCGCCCGCGCGTCTTCGAGGATGGCCGCCAGCGTCGCGACTTCGTGCACGTCGACGACGTGGCCGCGGCGAACCTCGCGGCAGCCGCTCTCGAGCGGGACGGCTTCCGCGCGTACAACATCGGCAGCGGCGACGTGCACACGATCGGCGAACTGGCGGCCGAGCTCGCGCCGGCGCACCTGCCACCGGTGATCACGGGCGAGTACCGCCTGGGCGACGTGCGTCACATCACCGCGAGTTCGGCCCGTGCCCGCCGCGAGCTCGACTGGGCGCCGCGGGTCCCGTTCGAGTCGGGTATGCGGGAGTTCGCGACGGCCCCCCTGCGTGCTGCCGTGCGCTAGAGCGGGTCGAGCTTGTCGAGACCTCACCGAGAGCGGGTCGAGCTCGTCGAGACCTCACCGGCGAGTAACTCGTCCGTGAGGTCTCGACAAGCTCGACCCGCTTAACCAAGCTCGACCAGCACGAACTGTCACGGGGCCGTCCGACGGAGCTAGCGCTCCGAACGAATTACATGGCACCCACACATCCAGTCGACGTGATTTTCCCCTGTCTCGATGAGGCGGCGGCACTTCCGTGGCTTCTCGGCCGGATGCCCGAGAGCTACCGCGCGATCGTGGTCGACAACGGGTCGACAGACGGCTCTGCAGATGTCGCCCGCACGCTCGGCGCGACCGTCATCTCGGAGCCGCGACGCGGTTTCGGCTCGGCCGCACACGCCGGACTGCTGGCCGCGACCGCTCCGATCGTCGCTTTCTGCGACGCGGACGCGTCGATGGATCCCGCCGATCTCCCACTCGTCGTCGACCCGGTCGCGGCGGGACGAGCGGACGCCGTTCTCGGCCGCCGCATCCCGACTGCTCGGGGCGCCTGGCCGCTGCACGCCCGCATCGCCAACCGCTACCTCGCCTCGCGCCTTCGCCGCACCACCGGTTTCGCCCTCACCGACCTCGGTCCGATGCGCGCCATGAGCCGTGAGGCGATGCTGTCGCTCGGTCTCACGGATCGCCGGAGTGGCTACCCGCTCGAGCTGGTGCTCCGCGCGGGCGAAGCCGGCTGGCGAATCACCGAGGTCGGCATCCCGTACTCCCCACGGGTCGGCCGCTCGAAGGTCACCGGAACGCTGCGCGGCACACTGAACGCCATCCAGGACATGTCGCGGCTGCTGGCCGGCGCGACCCAGGTGGGCGGGTTCAGCGCATGACGACCCTCGTGCTCATCGCCAAGGAGACGATCCCGGGCAAGGTGAAGACCCGGCTGCACCCACCGCTCAGCCTCGAGCAGGCGGCGGAGCTGGCCGCGGCATCCATTGCTGACACGCTCGACGCCATTCGTTCCCTGCCAACGACCCGTCGCGTGCTTGCCTTCGACGGCACGAACGTGCCCGAGGGAACCGAGGGCTGGGATGTCGTGCAGCAGTGCGCGGGCGGCCTCGACGAGCGTCTCGCCGCCGTCTTCGACCAGTGCGATGGACCCACCGTGCTCATCGGCATGGACACCCCGCAGCTGGCCGCCGCCGACCTCGCACCCGTCTTCGGCGAGTGGCGCGACGGTGTCGACGCCTGGTTCGGCCCGGCGACGGACGGCGGGTTCTGGGCGCTGGCGCTGCGCGACCCGCGCGGCGACCTGATCCGCGGTGTGCCGATGTCGCGAACCGACACCGGCGCGCTGCAGTTCGACCGCCTGCGGGCGGCCGGACTCGGGGTCGGCCTGCTGCGCCCGCTGAACGATGTCGACGACATCCATGACGCCTGGGAGGCCGCACAGGCCGCCCCGCACAGCCGCTTCGCTGCGACCCTGACGGGGTTCTATGCCCACACGAGGCAGGTGTCGGCAGCATGACCCTGCTCTCACCCCGCAGCTTCGGTGCCGGCGGCAGCGAGCCGTACGCCCGCGCGCTGCGCGACTCCGACGTAGAAGTTCTCTACCTGCATGAGCTGGGCAAATCGCCCGCGAAGATGGATGTCGCCCGCTGGACCGCGGACGCAGACCAGGTGGACCTGCTGCTGCTAGCTTCGGTTACCGGCCCGGTCTTGGACGTGGGCTGCGGTCCCGGCCGGATGGTGCGCGCGGCGCGCGACCTCGGACTCGAGGTGCTCGGTGTCGACGTGTCGCCGGCCGCGGTGGAGTTGGCACGCGCGGCTGGCCTTCCGGTCTTCGAGGGCTCGATCTTCGATGCATTGCCCGACGAGGGTGGCTGGCAGACGGTGCTGCTGGTCGACGAGAACGTGGGGATCGGCGGCGACGTCGACGCCCTGCTGGTGCGCTGCGGGCAGCTGCTCGCGCCGACCGGCGAGCTCGTGATCGAGCTCCACCCCGACGACGAACGGGACCGCCGCTACAACGGCCGGCTCGTCGACCTCCAGGGTCGCGAGAGCGAGAGCTTCCCGTGGGCGGAGATCGGACTCACCAGCATGATCGCCCGTGCGGCGAACGCGGGCTTCGAGCTGCGTCAGGCCTGGTCGGCCGACGACAGGAGCTTCTGCCGCCTGGTGAAGATCACCCGATAGAACGCGACCGCGAGCGCGGTCAGCAGCACGAGTGCCGCGTAGAACAGACCGAGGTGCAGCGCGTAGTTCTGCGGCAGGATGGACGAGCTGAGGGTGCCGATCCACTTCTTGAGAACCTCGGGCACGACGATCAGCGTGATGATTCCCGCGACGACGAGCGCGCCCTGGATGATCGCGACGACGACTGTCGGTACTTTCGAGAGCCGCTTGCGCATGACGACGGTAATGAGAAAGACCGTGGGCGCGATGATGCCGTCGTGGATGATCAGGGCACCGATGAACCACACCAGGATGCCGATGTAACGGGTCGGCTTCACCTCCTGCGCGAGCACGACGGCTCCCGTACCAAGAAGCGCGAGCCCGAGCAGGAGAAGCCCATATCTCCACAACCGCACGGCCATCAGAGCGCCTCGATCGAGTCGAGCCACTTGGTCTGAAGCACGCCCGGCCGGGCCGGCGCGATCAGCCGCGCGGGAAAGCCGTGGTCGATGTCGAGCGTCGCGCCGTCGACCTCGAGCGCGATGAGAGTGAGGTCGTCCCAGGCGAATTCGGGTTCCATGGTGGTCACGGCGTAGCTGCTGCCCTTCTCGAGGCTGGTGGCTTTCACGGAGACGCCCTGTTTGGCCCCGACTCTCGACATGAGATCCTTCACGCGCGGTCCCTTCCAGTGCGCCATCTGGCTCCAGCCCTCGACGCACGCGATCGGCAGGTCGACCTGGTACTGGGTCATCGCCTCGAGCTGCTTGCGATTGAAATCCTTCGTCACGTTCCCGGCGGTGACGGTGAGCGTCCAGTGCGGCGACATCGCGTCGTCGATGACCTTCGCCGCATGAGCCGTGCGGTTGACGGGCAAGGCGTTCGGCCCGACACCGGCCTTGCGCGGCGCGAAGATGTTCGCGAAGTCGAGGGGTCGCACGGACTGGCCAACCGTCAGCCCGACCACCGCGGCGACAGCGACACCGACGGTGACGAAGAACCCACGGCGATTGGTGCCGGGCGTCTTCGGTTTGGGAGCCCTGTCGATCCAGGCGAAGACGCGGCTGGTGACGCCGATTCCGATGTCAGTCAGCGGTAGCCGAACCAGGTCATCGTTTTCGTGCTCCTCGAGCGGCTTCACCTCGCCGTTCTCGTCGTACGCGTTCTTCTTCGCCCAGTAGCGGGTGATGATCGGCAGCTTCACCGCGATGTGGATGGCGAGCGAGCCGATCACGACGAAGGAGATGGAGAAGTGGGTCTGCCGGAAGGGGAACGGGAAGAGCGCGTACCACTGGAAGGTGTTGATCAGGCCGATGGTGATCTCGAACAGCGACGACGCCACGAAAAGGGCGATCGACGCGCGCTCCAGCAGGTGCACGACGCCCTTCACCGGCGGCGTCTGGAACAGCAGCGGGAAGATCGAGTACAGCTTGGCGAAGATCAGCGGGAAGCAGGCGATGCCGGCCGTGATGTGGATGCCCTGCGTCACCTGGTAGAGCCAGACGGGCCGCGTGAGGAAGTGCATGCCCGGCAGCGGGTCCTGGATGAAGTGGCTGTAAATGCCGGTGGCGAAGCACAGGATGAAGGCGAACCCGAGCAGGCGGCCGAGGGCGACGGCTGTTCGCGGGTTACGCGACGGCGTCTGTAACGCCTGTCGGAACGCGTAGAGCAGACTCTGCATAAAGATCGTTCGTAACCCGGCCGCCAGGCGACAGGGTTACGAACCACCAGTATGAGACCCGTGCGTATCGCGATCACGGCCGTGCTGCTCACCGGCCTCGCCGTCGCGACCGCGCTGTCGATCGCGACGCTGCCGTTCTATCGCTCGCATCTCGGCGGGGCGCTCGAGTGGTACACGCTCGGGCTGTGGCTGGCGTTCGGTGCCGCGTACTGGCTGTTGCGGAAGGTCCCGCTGAAGGCGGCGGTCATCCTCATCGTCGTGGGGGCGGTCGGGATCGGCGGGGCGGCGATGGCGGGTCCGCCGAACACGAGCACCGACTCGGCTCGGTACGCCTGGGACGGCATCGTGCAGACCCACGGCATCTCGCCGTATCGCTATGCCGCTACCTCGCCGTATCTCGCCTCGATCCGTCCGGACTGGCTGTTCCCGTCCTCCGGTGACGGCTCGCGCATCCAGACCTCGCACGAGCCCGGCTCGAGCATCGTCGCCTACACCGCGCTCAACCGCGGCACGGCGCACACCATCTATCCGCCGTCGAGCGAGTTGCTGTTCGCCGGCATCCGCTTCATCGTCGGGCCGGACGCCCAGTACTGGCCGATGCAGCTCGCCGGCTTGCTGATGGCGCTGGCGATCACCTGGATGCTGCTGGTGGCGCTGCACCGCCGCGGCCTCGACCCGAGATGGGCGGCCCTGTGGGCGTGGTGCCCGCTCGTCGCGACGGAAGCCGTCACCAACTCGCACGTGGACACCCTGGGCGCCCTGCTGCTGCTCGCCGGTGTTCTGCTCGCGTCGTCGAAGAAACCGTGGCGGGGCGGCATCGCACTCGGGGCCTCGATTGCGGCGAAGCTCATCCCGGTCATCGGCGGGATCGCCGTGCTGCGCCGCCATCCCGTGAAGATCATCGTCGGAGCAGTGGTGACATTCCTGCTGCTCTACCTGCCGTACATCCTCGCCAGCGGGGTGAAGGTTCTCGGCTACCTGCCCACCTATCTCAACGAGGAGGGCTATGACGACGGATCTCGATTCGTGCTCATCAGCTGGTTCGCGAAGGGCAACGCCGGCATTGTGATCGTCGCCGTGCTGCTGCTCGTGCTCGCGTTCTTCGTCTGGCGAAAATCGAACCAGGACTCGCCATGGCTCGGCGAGGTGGCGATGATCGGTGTGACGCTGCTCATCGTGTCGCCCCGCTACCCCTGGTACGCGCTTCTGCTGCTGCCGATGATCGCAATGTCGAGCCGCTGGGAATGGCTGGCCATTCCCGCGATTCTCGTTCTGAGGCAGCTCGATCCGCAGGCGAACTTGACGCTCGCGTCGTACCCGGCCGCGATCGCGGTGATCGTGGCCGTGACGATTTACCGGGCCGGGCCGGGGTGGTGGGGACGCCTTCTCGGCGAGCTGCGGCATCCGTGGCGCTCGCCCCATTACGACGAAATTTCTGGGAGTTCAACCCGTAGCCGCAAAAAAGCTCCAGCGGCTTAGATGAAGGCATGACGAACTACACGCACGACGAACAGATCGAGGTTGTGAAGCTCAACGAGACGGATTGGGTGATCTACGATCGCCTGCAGGAGTCCGTCACCGGCTGCGGAGTGGTTGGCTTCGTCAACCACGTCGCCGGTGTCTACGAACTGCTGAAACTCAGCGCACCCGCCGAGCCGGAGTTCTACTCCACGCTGCGCGACGCGGTCGACGTCTTCCAACCGATGCCGGCGCTCGCCAGCTAGCAATCGGTCGCATCTCGGCCTACCGTGTGCGGCATGCATGCGGAGCCCGAGGATGTCGAAGCACCGCGACTCGCCAGGGTGAGCTTGTCGCGGTCGACGGGCCGAATCTGGATCCGGTTCAAACTCGACCGCCCGCTTCCCGCCGAACCGTCGCCGCTGATGCTGTGCCTCTATGTCGACGGCAAAGCGGAGAAAGACCACATCCAGTTCGGCCTCACGCTGGCGCGAGGTGAACTGCGACGCTACTTCGTGATCGACCAGGCTGTGCCGCACCTGCACGAACTGGCGGGCGAAGGGTTCGCGATGGGGAGCACGGTGATCGTCGCCCCCTTCGACGAGCACTGGCTCGCCTCCGTGCGACCGCCGATGCGATTCAGCGCGCTGCTGATGTACGGAGCGGATGACGTGCACGCCGACTTCCCGGTGACTGTGCTGAACGAGCTGGTATAGCTCAGCCGGCCCCGCCGGTGCCGAACAGCAACCCGAGCAGGTAGGTGACGAGCGCGGCGCCGAACCCGATCAGAAGTTGTCGCAGGGCGCGCTTGAACGGCGGGCCGCCGGACAGCACCCCGACGATCGCGCCGGTGCCGATCAGCGCAAGGCCGACCAGGCCGCCCGAGATGACGATGGCCGTCCACCCGCCCAGCCCGAAGAAATAGGGGATGATCGGGATGATCGCGCCCGACGCGAAGAAGCAGAAGCTGGAGAGGGCTGCCCCGATTCCGGTGCCAACGGCCTCGTGTTCGTCGGCCTCCTCCGTCACGGCAAGGCTGTTGTCCCTCAGCACTTCGGCCGCACGCTTGTCGGCGTCCTCCTCCGACATACCGCGGGCGCGATAGACGAGGCTCAGCTCGTTCGCGTTCACGTCGAGATGCGGCAGGGCGGTGTCACTGTCGGGATCGGGTGTCGACGCCTGAAGCAACTCGCGCTGCGAGCTGATCGAGACGTACTCCCCCGCGCCCATCGACAGCGCCCCGGCGAACAGTCCTGCGATGCCGGTCAGCAGCACCACGTGGGTGGGAACACCGCTCGCGCTGATGCCGAGCGTGAGCGCCAGGTTCGATACGAGACCGTCGTTCGCGCCGAAGACGGCGGCTCGGAACGTGCCGGACAGGCGGTTGCGACCGCGGGTGGCCAGGGCGCGGACGACCTCCGCGTGAACGCGTTCGTCCGCTGCCATCGCGGCGGTCGCATCTGAATCCTTCTCATACGGCGAGCGCGCCTCCGCCCGCTGGGCGAGGGCGAGCACAAAGACCGACCCGAACCGGCGCGCGAAGAATCCGAGAAGCTGTGAACGGACGTCGCCTCCGACCTCACGGCCGGCATTGTCACCGAGCAGCTCGCGCCAGTGGTCGGCATGCCTACCCTCGGCATCGGCGAGGGCGAGCAGGATCTCGCGCTCCTCGCCCTTGCGCCGAACGGCGAGGTCTCGATAGACCGCGGCTTCTGAAAGCTCGTCGGCGAGGTAGTGCCGCCACCGCCTCAGGTCACGCTTGGTCGGTTCAGGCACGCGGTACAGATTACTTGATGGGCGCTTTACTTGACCGGTGCCGTGTAGCGGATGCCCCAGGACAGTTCCCAGGACTCCCCCGGTTCGAGCCAGCGCAGGCCCTGCCCGGAGTTGAGAGCGTCGGCCGGCGCGGACATCGGCTCGATGGCGAGGGCGCTGATCACCTCGCCGTCGAGCGGGAAGATCCGCGTGACGAACACCTGCACGTAGCGGTAGTCGTCGCCCTGCCACAGCTCGACAGCGCGCCCATCGGGAGCGCTCACCCTGCTGGTAGCGACGCCCGCGGGAAGCTGCCCGAAGCCGTCGTCGAGGGCGAGCCCTCGCAGCGGGACGCCGCCGCGAAGGTCGAACCTCGTGCCGTCGACCGGGGTCTCCGCGGTCGGGTTGAGCCGGGCGTCCGTCTCGAAGTGGCTGCCGGCCGGCACTGTAACGATCAGGTCGTCGATCGGCACATCGCCCACCCGAAGGTACGGATGCGACCCGACCGCGACCGGCGCCGCCGCGTCACCGATCGTGCGCAGGGAGTGGCTCACCGTGATCCCATCGCCGGTCAGCTCGAATCTGACCGTCGTTGCGACCTCGAAAAGGTAGCCGCGCGTGGGGAAGATGGTTGCCGCCAGCGTGACCGACGAGTCGGTGCGCTCGATCAGGTCGTACGGGCGGTCGCGCAGCAGGCCGTGCAGGGCGTTGCCGAGTTCGGGTTCGGTGAGGTCGAGCTGCTGCGGCTCGCCATCGTGGTGCCACAGCCCGTCCCGCACCCGGTTCGGCCAGGGCGCGAGGGTGATGCCGGCACCGAACGGCGCGATCGTCGTCGCGGGGTACGGCTGCACGAGATCGACGCCGTCCACCTGCAGTTCGCGGATCGCCGCGCCGACCTGCGTGATCACCGCCCGGGCGGTGCCACGGACGAGCTCGTACTGGATGCCGGTGGGGTTGAGCATGGTTCAGAGTACCGAGCCGCTGGTACTCTCGAACAATGAGAAGGTCGCTCGCCACCACCTCGATCGTAGCGGGCGGTGTTGCCCTGACCCTGCTTCTGGCGGGCTGCGGCACGCAGGGCACGCCGACCGGAGGCTCGACCGGTAAGGCGACGGTCGCCCCGAGCGCCACACCCACCCCGTCGGCCACCGCCACGGACGTGCTGTTCACCATCACCGCCAACGTTCGCGGAGCGGACGGCAGCACCATCGGCATCCAGCTGACCGCGCACAAGCCGCTGACGTACAGCGACCCGGCGGCGAAAACATACGAATCTACGTTCCTCGGGCAGTGCGGCGACGGCAAGGGCGGCACCGTTCCGAGGGACACCGCCTACCTCGCCGCCAACGGCAGCATCCTCGTGCCGATCGACATCACGTCGACGATCAGCGGCAAGACCTTCGTCGCCCCGGTGGGAATCACTCTCGGCAGCCCATACTTCGGCTCGGCGATCATCGGCAAGAGCGTCGTGCCCTCCGACACGACCGCTCCCTGCTACAACGGCTACCAGTGGGTCACCTCCGGCAGGGTCCACGCGATCGCGGACTTCGAGAGCGGCCAGCCCGGACCCGACCTGAAGCTCTGGCGCTATGGCCTATACGGCTTCGGACTCGCCGATGGCTCCAATGCCACCATCGAGGCCTGCAAGATCACCATCACCCCGCTCGGCGCAGCCGACGAGGTCGCCTCGGTCACCGGCTGGGATACGAGCGCACCGCAGAGCGGACTCACCTGCGTGATCGGGTACTCGGGGGAGTAGTCAAAAACGGGTCGAGCTTATTGAGACCTCACCCGCGAGTTCGTTCTTCGAAAGTGCACTTGTGGTGACTTTCCTCACTCGCAAGTCGCCACTACTGCACTCTCGCCAAGAGATCCCAACGTAGTTCGACCTGATGACAGTGAAGGAAACCTAGAGCCGTTCGGCCGCCTCGACCACGTTGCTCATGAGCATCGCGCGGGTCATCGGCCCAACCCCGCCCGGCACCGGCGACAGGAATCCCGCCACCTCGGCGACACCGGGGTCGACGTCGCCGATCAGCTTCGCCTTGCCGGTCTCTGCGTTCAGCACGCGCGTGATGCCGACGTCCAGCACCGCGGCGCCCGGCTTCACCCAGTCGGCCTTGATCAGCCCGGGCACGCCGACGGCAGCGATCACGATGTCGGCACGCCGAACTTCGTCGGCCAGATCGACCGTGCGGGAGTGCGCGAGTACGACCGTTGCGTCGATGCCCTTGCGGGTCATCAGGAGTCCGAGCGGGCGACCCACGGTGAGACCGCGGCCGACCACGACGACGCGCTTTCCGGCGATCTCGACGCCATAACGGCGCAGCATCTCGACGATGCCGGCGGGCGTGCAGGGCAGCGGCGAATGCAGCTCGCCTGCGACGCCCAGCACGAGTCGCCCGAGGTTCATCGGGTGCAGGCCATCGGCATCCTTCGCCGGGTCCATCAGCTCGAGCATCGCGTTCTCGTCGAGACCGGCGGGCAGCGGCAGCTGGATGATGTAGCCGGTGACGGCCGGGTTCTCGTTCAGCCCGATAATGGCGGCACGCACCTCGTCGGCCGTGGCCGTCTCGGGCAGGTCGACCCGCACCGACTCGATGCCGAGTTCGAGCGAGTCACGATGCTTGCCCGCGACGTAGGAGAGCGAGCCGGGGTCGGCGCCGACGAGCAGCGTGCCGAGGCCCGGGTGGATGCCCCGGGCCTTCAGCGCCGCGATGCGGTCGACGAGTTCGCCGCGAACGGTGGCCGCCGTCGCGACCCCGTCGATTCTTACTGCTGTCATTTCTTCCTTAAGCGGGTCGAGCTTGAAGTCGAGCGATGTCCTGAGCTTGTCGAAGGGACCTCATGAAGAGGTAACTCGCGGGTGAGGTCTCGACGAGCTCGACCCGCCTGACAGTTAGTTCCAGGTGCCGGGGCTCGTGAGGCCGGGGTAGAGCGGGTAGCCGTCGGTGAGCTTGACCACGCGTGCACGCAGAGCCTCGACATCCGGTGCCGGCTTCAGTGCGGTCGCGATGATGTCGGCCACCTCGGTGAACTCCTCGTCACCGAAACCGCGGGTCGCGAGCGCCGGGGTACCGATGCGCACGCCCGACGGGGTCATCGGCGGCCGCGGGTCGAACGGCACCGCATTGCGGTTCACCGTGATGCCGACCGAGTGCAGGATGTCTTCGGCGTCCTGCCCGTGGATGGCCGCGTTCCGCAGGTCGACCAGCACCAGGTGCACATCGGTGCCGCCGGTGAGCACGTCGATGCCGGCATCCGTCGCGTCCTTCGCCGTCAGGCGCTCCGCCAGGATGCGCGCGCCGCTGAGGGTGCGCTCCTGGCGGTCCTTGAACTCGGGCTCCGCCGCCAGCTTGAACGCGGTCGCCTTCGCGGCGATCACGTGCATGAGCGGGCCGCCCTGCTGGCCCGGGAAGACGTTCGAGTTGAGCTTCTTCTGCGTGTCCAGGTCGTTGGTGAGAATGAAGCCGGAACGCGGACCACCGATGGTCTTGTGAACGGTGGACGAGGTGACGTGCGCGTGCGGTACCGGCGACGGGTGCAGGCCTGCAGCGACAAGGCCGGCGAAGTGCGCCATGTCAACCCAGAGCGACGCGCCCACCTCGTCGGCGATGGCACGGAACGCGGCGAAGTCGAGCTGGCGCGGGTAGGCCGACCAGCCGGCGATGAGCACTCGCGGCCGCACCTCGAGCGCCTTCTCGCGCACGACATCCATATCCACCAGGAAGGTGTCGGGGTCGACGCCGTAGGCGTGCGCGTCGTAGAGCTTGCCGGAGAAGTTGAGCTTCATGCCGTGGGTGAGGTGACCGCCATGAGCGAGCTCCAGCCCGAGGATCGAGTCACCGGGCTGGGCGATCGCGCTCAGCACGGCCGCGTTGGCGGAGGCGCCGGAGTGCGGCTGCACGTTCGCGTATGCGGAGCCGAACAGGCTCTTCGCGCGATCGATGGCGAGCTGCTCGGCGATGTCGACGAACTCGCAGCCGCCGTAGTAGCGGCGACCCGGATAGCCCTCGGCGTACTTGTTCGTCAGCACGGAGCCCTGCGCCTCGAGCACCGCACGCGGAACGAAGTTCTCGCTGGCGATCATCTCGAGAGTGTTGCGCTGGCGGTCGAGCTCCTGCTCGAGCACGCGGGCGATCTCTGGATCGACGATCGACAGAGGATCGGTGAAGGTGGACATTGGCTGCTCCTTAGATCGAACGGATAGGAAACGAGTTATCCGCTCGGCCCAGGCGAACGGCCGATGCGATCCAAGTCGCTCCCTGATGGTCACCCATCCGAACGCCAGTCGCGACAAGGTCACTCTAGCAAAGCGTCGACCTCCGCGGCAGTGGGGGATGACGACGGGCCGGAGCGCGACACGGCGATCGCCGCGCACGCGTTCGCGCGACGGGCGGCCTCGAGCGGGTCGAGTCTTGCGGCGAGCGCGGCCAGGAATGCGCCGACATGAGCATCCCCCGCGCCATTCGTGTCGACGGCGTCCGCCGGGAAACCCGGAACGTGTACCCCGTCGACCAGGCAGCCGTCCGGTCCGAGTCGCACCACGGTGTGATCCCAGCCGTCACCGACCAGCGCGGCCTCCCGTTCGTTGCAGCTCAGCCAGGTCGTGCGGCGTTTGACACGATCAAGAACGCGAATGTCCGCGACCAGCGGCCCGGGATCGAGCAGCACCGTCGCGTCGACCGTGTCCAGCCACGCGGTAACCACGGCGGCATTCGTGGACGGCAGCAGCCCATACCCGGAGACGTGCACGAGGTCGCCGGGCTCCAGTCCGGGCAGTGAGGTGATCTGCGCCTCCGCACCGAACGCGGTGACGAAGCTGCGCTCGCCCCCTGCGTCGATCATGGCAACGTCGAAGCCGGTGTCGGCATCCGACCGCTCGGAGAGCAGCTCGATGCCCTCCCGAGCGAGAGCCGACCTCACGAGGTCGCCCATCGGGCCCGTGCCGTGGCCACCGGCATAGGCGGAGCGAAGACCCTGCCGGGTCGCCGCGACGAGGGTGTTGAAGCTGCCGCCCGGCGACATCCCGCCGCTGGTGGCGAGCATGTCGCCGCCGCGCTCCGGCAGCGCCGGAACCGAGAGCAGCACGTCGACGATGATGTTGCCGACGCTCACGAGCCTCATGAGCGCAGCGCCAGCAGCCGGTCGGCCACCTGGGCCAGTCCGAGCCGGTTCACCCGCTCGATCTTCGCCCGCGCCTTCGCCGGGAACGCCTCGTACCCGTGGGTCGCTCCCGCTATCGCCCCGACCATCGCGGCGATGGTGTCGCTGTCACCGCCGAGCGATGCCGCGGCACACACGGCACCCCATGGATCGCCGGCATATAGGTTGAGGATGCCGAAGGCGGCGGGCACGGATTCCTGCGTGGCGAGACTGGTGCCCACCAGCTCGTAGATGTCGTCCACCGATCCGAGACTTCGAGCCCAGACGATCCGCTTCGCGACATCCGCACCCGCCACCCAGTGACCTCGCTGGGCGCCCTGCTCTGCCGCAGCGAGCGCGGCCGACAGCGGCGCGGTTCCCTCGATCCCGGCGCTGACCGCCGCGGCGACCGCGGCGGCACCCGCGAGCGCTATGCCGGTGTTGTGGCTGACGAAGCTGGCCTCCACGACGAGATCGACGAGGGCCGGGCCCGGCCGTGCAACGATACCGACGGGGGTGACGCGCATCGCGGCTCCGTTGGTGGTGCCGAACCGGCCGGCCTGGTCGAGAAGCTCGCCGTCGAGTACCGCCTGTACCGCGCGCTTCGTGGAGGGGCCGAGCAGGTCGAGGGACCTGCGCAGGCGCATCTCGTCCTCCCATTCGACCAGGTCCCTGGCGAACCGCATCGGGTCGATGTGCCCGCGCCCGTCGATGAGCGCACGCGCGAGCAGCAGTGCCTGCTCGGTGTCGTCGGTGACCCGGCCCGCGGCCATTCCCGCCGCAATGGGGTGGTCGACAGCGGCCGACTCGAAGTCGGTGATCGAGCCGTACCGCGCAGCGATCCCCTCGCGGGACATCATCTGCGTTGGCATGCCGAGCGCGTCGCCGATGGCGAGGCCGTAGAGTGCGCCGAGTACGCGGTCACGGCTGTTCATACCTGGGAGCTGAACTGGAAGTAGAGGCGGAAGTGCGCGGGGTCGAGCAGGCTCTCCACGTGTTCGACCAGCTCGCCGACCGCGTTGCGGGTAATGCAGCGGGACCAGAGGAACGCGTCGCCGGGTAACCGCGCGAGCCGCGACGCGTCCGACGCGTCCAGCATCCGCACCTCCACCCACTGCTGGCCAGTGGCGGCGACGAGTCCAGCGTCGAAGAGCATGCGGGTGAGGGACCCCGCGGCCTTGCCGTGCGCGACCGCCATGGCCACCGCATCCGTGACCGGAACGCGCGAGCGCTCGAACGAGATAAGCGGGCCGTCGACGATCGAACGCACACGGTCGATCGCCATGAACGACGTGGACGGTTGGCCGAGTTCCGAGGCAAGCTCTGGGTCGTCGATCAGTTCGGCACGGATCACCTCAACCCGGGTGTCGACCCCCTGTGCCTCGAGCGCCCGTGCCCAGCCCAGCCGCACGTTGAGCGGTCTGCCGTCGTAGGTGACGAACGACCCCTTGCCCGAGCGGGTGCGGATGAGACCGGCGCGACCGAGCTCGGTGAGCGCTGCGCGCACTGTGTTGCGACTCACCGCGAAGCGCTCCGCCAGGGTCGTCTCGCCGGGAAGCTGCCGCCCGAACGGCACCTGCCCGTCGCGGATCTCGCTCGCCAGAGTGCGGGCGATCTCCTCGTGTTTCAAACCGGAGACGGCCACTACAGCTCCGCGAAGGTCGTGATCTCGATCAGCGGGGCGTACAGGGCCATCGCGTCGAGCGCGCGCTGGTGGTCGATATCGGTCAGCCCGGCACACGCGTCCGACACCACGCGCACGTGAACTCCCGCGTCGGCCGCGGCCAGCGCCGTGGAGATGACGCAGCAGTCGGTCGAGACCCCCGCGAGCACGATCTCCGGGGAGGGGCCGAGCATCGCGGCGAGGCCGGCATCCCACTTGCCAAACGTCGTACGCGAGATGACATGCCCCGGAAGACCGCGGAAAGCGGGCATCAGTTCGTAGATCGGATCATCGTGCGGAACGAGGGCGAACGGCCACTGCTCGTAGTACTCGACCCATGATCCGGTTGGCGTCTCCGGCGCGACGAAACGGGTGAACACGGTGCGCTCACCAAACTTCTCGGCCAGCTTCACGACCGTCGACTCGATGGCCGGATAGCCGGGGGTGAACCAGTCACCGCCCGGCCGCCCGAACACCTCCTGCATGTCGATGACGACGAGCCATGGCTCACTTGTCAACGGGAAGACTCTCCTGCTTCTTCACCGAGGCGCGGCCGAGGATGAGCGTTCCGGCGAAGCCGATTACCAGTGAGACCAGCACGCCGAGGTTGGCATACGCCCATGCACCGGTCTGGCCACCGAGGCCGAACGGTCCGAGCAGGTAGCCCTGCCAGTTCAGCCAGCTCGGCACGCCGTAGGTGTTGGTGATGAGACCCCAGCCGATGCCGGTACCGATCACGAGAAGCGCGATCGGTAGCCACTGCACGCTGCCGTAGCGGCCCTTGGTCGTATACAGATCCTTCTCGGAGTACGCCTTCTTCCGCAGGATCACGTCGGCCAGCATGATGCCGCACCACGCGGCGATCGGCGTGCCGAGCGTCACCAGGAAGGCCTCGAACGGCGCGATGAAGCTGGTCGCGAAGAACACCACGAAGATCGAGCCGATGATCATCACGACACCGTCGATGCCGGCTGCGGCGGGACGCGGGATGCGGATGCCCGCGGTCAGCAGAGCGAGGCCGGACGAGTAGATGTCGAGCACGGCACCCCCCACGAGCCCCAGCACGGCGACGAGCGCGAACGGGATGAGGAACCACACCGGCAGGATCGAGGTGAGCGCACCGATCGGGTCCGCCCCGATCGCCTTGCTGAGGCTGGTGGACGAGCCGGCGAGAAGCAGACCGAAGATCACTAATACCACTGGCGCGAGTGAGGAGCCGAAGGTGGTCCAGCCGACGACGCCGGCGCTCTTCGTGGTGCGCGGTAGGTAACGCGAGTAGTCGGCGGCGGCGTTCACCCAGCCAAGCCCGAAGCCGGTCATCACGAAGACGAGAGCCCCGATGAAGGCTTCGGGGTTGCCGTTCGGCAGCGCCGCGACCTTGTCGAGGTGGATGCTCGGCAGGGCCAGGATGATGTAGACGACGGTCAGCACACCGGTGATGATGGTGATCCACAGCTGCACCCGCATGATCACCGCGAAGCCGGCGACGCCAGCCCCGACGATGAGGGCCGCCACGATGATGAGCGCGACGATCTTGGTCAGCACCCCGCCATCCCAGCCGAGCCGTGTGAAGACCGTGGAGGTGGCGAGCACCGCGAGCGAGGTGAGCGCGGTCTCCCAGCCGACGGTGAGAATCCAGGACAGCACCGCCGGCACTCCGTTGCCACGAACGCCGAACCGGGCGCGACCGAGCACCATCGTGGGCGCCGACCCGCGCTTGCCGAGCAGGGCGATGAATCCGCAGAACAGGAACGACACCACGATGCCGATGATTCCGACCAGCGTCGCCTGCCAGAACGAGATGCCGAAGCCGAGCACGAACGAGCCGTAGCTGACGCCGAGCACCGACACGTTGGCGGCGAACCATGGCCAGAACAGGCTGCGCGCAACGCCCTTCCGCTCGGACTCGGCGATGGTGTTGATGCCGTTGGTCTCGATACCGCCGCGCTCGGCCTTCGGAGCCTGGGCGGCGGGCTTGTCGATCGTGGTCATGCTGTTCTCCCTCGAACGTGCGGTTCCTGCTGCACCTGTTCAGACCTGTTCAGTCCGTGAGAGCCAAGCTACTCCTGCACGATCGGCGATGTCAACGGTCGCTCGCGGGCATCCAGCCACGCGCTGCTGACGACGCTCACCACGAGACCCAGCACGATGAACGCGATATCGACGAAGGGCAGAACGCCGAGTCCGAAGCGGTCGAGCAGCGCTCCGCCGAGGAAGGCGCCGCCGCCGATGGCGAGATTGAACGAGGTGGTGAACAGGGCGGAGGCTAGGTCGCGGATGCGCGGGGACGCCACGTGCATCATCCGCGTCTGGAACATGGCCGGCAGGCCTCCGAACACGGCGCCCCAGAAGGCGAACGCGACGACGGCCGCCCAGGGCACCTGCGACACGAGCGCAAGTGCGGTGACGGCGAGGAGAACGGCGCCCGACACGATGAGCACACCGCGTCGAGGCAAACGGTCGGCGATGACGCCCGCGAGCGCGAGACCGATGGCGCCCGCTCCTCCGTAGAGGAACAGCAGCGGGGCGACCGCTGACTCGGAGAAGTGCACCACCCCGATCAGCCAGGGCACGATGTATGTGTAGAAGAGGTTGTGACCGGTGGCCATCACCACGATGATCAGGCACACCACGATCACTCCGGGCAGTGTGCGGTCCCGGCGGGCGGGCAGCGGTATCTCCCCCGTCGACAGGCTCACCCGGTGTTCTACGGCCGGCAGGAATCTCACCACCAGGATGGCCAGCACCACCATGACGACGGCGATGGACGCGAAGGCGAGGCGCCAGCCGAGGGCGTGGCCGAGGGCCGTACCGACCGGAACGCCGAGCACGAAGGCGGCCGTTCCACCGCCACTCGTGATCGCCACGGCGCGGCCGATCTGCGGCTTCGGCACCAGATGGGCCGCGTATGCGCCGACGACCGCCCAGAACAGGCCGTGGGCGAGGCCGCCGAGAACGCGCGCGCCCAGAAGCACCTCATAGTTCGGTGCGATCGCGGCGAGCACCCCCGCCGCCGCGTTCACCAGCAGAACGACCACAACGAGCGACTTGCGCGAGAAGTTGCGAGTGAGGGCCGAGAGCGGCATGGCCGACAGCACGACGGTTCCAGCGAAGATCGTCACCAGCAGGCCGACCTGCGAGATCGACGCGTGAAGGTCCCGTGCCATGTCGGGCAGGAGGCCCGTCGGCAGGAATTCGCTGGTGACCGACGAGAAGATCGCTCCGGCCAGAACGACCAGGCCGACCCAGGGGAATGATGAGGTGGTACGCGCAGACACTGCGTCATCCGTTCGAACAGGTGTGGTGCGCTGCGCCGCCCGCGGGCCACGGCACACGCCGCGACAGCAAGCAGAATACTCTTGATGCCGTGACCCATTGGGTATTGACCATCACCTGCGCGGACCGGCCCGGCATCGTGCACGCGATCAGCGGCGCCATCGTCGACGCCGCCGGCAACATCACCGAGTCGCAGCAGTTCTCGAGCGACGACACCGGCACCTTCTTCATGCGGCTGCAGGTGGAGTCGGATGTCGACCGCCTCACCTTCGAGACCGCCCTCGCGCCGATCGCCGAGCGCTACGGCATGGCCCTGAAGCTGGATGTCGTCGGCCGACCGCTGCGCACCCTGGTGCTGGTGTCGACCGCCGCGCACTGCCTCAACGACCTGCTGTTCCGGCAGCGAGCCGGCCAGCTTCCGGTCGAACTCCCGCTGGTTCTGAGCAACCACCCCGACCTCGGCTCGCTGGCCGAGTTCTACGGGGTGCCGTTCGAGCAGCACGCGATCGGTTCGCCGGCCGAGAAGGTCGCGTTCGAGGCCAGGGTACTCGAGGCCGTCGAGACGAATGACATCGAGCTGGTGGTGCTGGCCCGGTACATGCAGATCGTCTCCCCGGAGCTCTGCGACCGGCTCGCCGGGCGGCTCATCAACATCCACCACTCCTTCCTTCCGGGCTTCAAGGGCGCCAACCCGTACCGTCAAGCGCACGCACGCGGCGTGAAACTGATCGGCGCGACGGCCCACTTCGTGACGAGCGACCTCGATGAGGGCCCGATCATCGAGCAGAACGTGGTGCGCGTCGACCACTCGCAGACGCCCGCCGAGCTGATGGCGATCGGGCAGGACGAGGAGTCGCGAACACTCACCCAGGCCGTCAAGTGGTTCGCCGAGAATCGTGTGCTGCAGGATGGCAAGCGCACCATCATCTTCAAATGACCGCGGAAGGCGGGTCGAGCGTGTCGAG
>JAODAT010000157.1 GCA_025463565.1 Microbacteriaceae bacterium | reverse complement strand
TTCATCACCGGCGCTTCCAGCGGCATAGGAGAAGCCCTGGCGCGGCATTACGCCCAACAGGGCGCTACGCTCGGGCTGGTGGCGCGGCGGCAGGAAGTGCTGGAGCACTTGCGCAGGAGTTTGCCCGGCGCAGCGCAGCATCGCTTGTATGCGGTAGACGTCAACGACCATCGGGCGCTGGCCGCTGCAGCCGCCGATTTTCTGCGCGGCGGCGCGGTCGATATCGTGATTGCAAACGCCGGTATTTCCCACGGCACGCTGACCGAATATGCCGAAGATACTGAAGTCTTCGCGCAAATTCTGGCGACCAATGTAACGGCGACGGTGGCGACATTTTCGCCATTCATAGCGGCCATGAAGGCCGCTGGGCCGGAGCAAGTCCGCCGCAGCCGCCTGGTAGGTATCGGCAGCGTGGCTGGTATCCGCGGCTTGCCGGGCGCGGGTGCGTATTGCGCGTCCAAGGCGGCAGTCATCGCCTATTGCGAATCGCTGCGCGTCGAATTGCGCGCCAGCGGCATCAAAGTGGTGACGATTGCGCCCGGGTATATCGACACACCGATGACGCGCGGCAATGTTTACAACATGCCCTTCCTGATGCATGTGGAGCGGTTTGCGGCACGGGCCGCGGCGGCGATCGCGGCCGGCGACAGCTACCGCGTGATTCCGTGGCAGATGGGCATCGCCGCCAAATTTTTACGGTTGTTGCCAAATTGGCTATACGACCGGGCCTTCGCCAACGCACCGCTCAAAGCCCGAAAATGGCTCTAAAAATGCCACACTGCGTACTGCGGCGCTGAGACGCTGAAGTGCCTCTTCGATAAGGCCGTTGCCCTCCTGGGGGCGTAAAAAGCCCTGTCGACCTGGGGAGGGCAACGGCCTTATCGAAGAGGCAATCACCGTCGTGAAATCCGCCAATCAACCAACCAATCAATCAACCGACAAGCATCCATAAACAACACCGGCGCCGATATGTCATCGCCGCCCATCCTGCTCTACAATCCCACGATGAAAATTATTTTTGCGGGCACGCCCGAATTTGCCGTTACGGCGCTCAATGCGCTCTACGATGCGGGCCATGAAATCACGCTGGTGCTGACCCAGCCGGATCGTCCGGCCGGCCGCGGCATGCAATTGCATGCTTCTCCGGTGAAGCAATGTGCGCTGGCGCACCATACGCCGGTGGCACAGCCGGTGTCGCTGCGGCTGGACGGCAAGTATCCCGAGATTGCGCAGGAAGCGCATGATTTATTGCACGCCACGCCGCACGATGTCATGGTGGTCGCCGCCTACGGTCTGATCTTGCCGCCCAGCGTGTTGCAGATTCCGCGTTACGGCTGTATCAATATCCACGGTTCCTTATTGCCACGCTGGCGCGGTGCAGCGCCGATCCATCGGGCCATCGAAGCCGGCGATGCGTTCACCGGCGTAACGATCATGCAAATGGAGGCCGGTCTGGATACCGGGCCGATGTTGTTGTCCGGAAAATTACCGATCGCCGACGACGACACCACGGCGACGCTGCACGATAAGGTGGCGGCGCTGGGCGCTGCATTGATCGTGGACGCGATCGGGCAGCTTGAGCGCGGCGTATTGCCGGCGCCGCAGGTTCAGCCCGAATCGGGCGTCACCTACGCCGCCAAGATCGCCAAGGAAGAAGCCGCGCTGGATTTCAGTATGCCGGCCGCTACGCTGGTGCGCAGAATCCGCGCTTTCAACCCGTTCCCGGGGGCCACCGGCCAATGCGAAGGGCAAGCGGTCAAGATCTGGCAGGCGCGCGCCTTGCCGGCATCCAGTGCCGCCGCGCCGGGCACGGTACTGGCAGCCAATGCGCATGATGGCGTGCTGGTCGCTTGCGGCGATGGCGTGCTTGAATTGCTTGAATTACAGAAAGCCGGCGGCAAGCGCCTGCCCGCAGTTGAATTCATCAAGGGTTTCCCGCTGGAGCATGCGACGTTTGCCTAGCTGGTAAAATCCGGGACCTGAACGCCTATTCACACCGTTTTAAAAAGATAATCAAATGAAGCACGAAACCACTTCCGCCACCGAATCGCTGTTGCGCGATCTGCTGTCCAAACGCATCCTGATCCTGGATGGCGCGATGGGCACCATGATTCAGCAGTACAAGCTGACGGAAGAGGATTACCGGGTCGGTCCGCAGGGTCGCTTTATCGATTTCAAAGGCCCGGGGCGCGAACTGTTCGTCAAAGGCAATAACGAGCTGCTGAGCCTGACCCAGCCGCATGTTATTCAGGAAATTCACGAACAATATCTGGCCGCCGGCGCCGACCTGATCGAAACCAATACCTTCGGCGCCACCACGGTCGCGCAGGATGATTACCACATGGCCCACCTGGCCTACGAGATGAACGTCGCGGCGGCCAGGCTGGCGCGCGCCGCCTGCGACAAATATTCGACGCCGGATCGCCCGCGCTTCGTTGCCGGCGCGCTGGGGCCGACGCCCAAGACCGCCTCGATTTCGCCCGACGTCAACGACCCGGCCGCGCGCAATGTCAGCTTCGACCAACTGGTCGCGGCCTACCTGGAACAGACCCGCGGACTGGTCGAAGGCGGCGCCGACGTGCTGCTGGTGGAAACCATCTTCGACACGCTCAACTGCAAGGCCGCGCTGTTTGCGATCGACCAGTTTTTCGAGGA
>JAODAT010000154.1 GCA_025463565.1 Microbacteriaceae bacterium | reverse complement strand
GGATGGTGACGGTCGCGAGTCCGCGCCTGGTCACCGAGCGGAGCATCCTGCTGCCGATTGACCTCGTTCACGCCAACCGCGAGCACGCGGCCGAGGGAATGACCGTGGTGCTGGTGCTCGCCGACGGTGTCGTGCTGGGCCTGATCGCGTTGGGAGATGTCATCCGTGCCGAGTCGGCTGACGCGGTGGCACGTCTCGCAAAACGTGGAGTGCGCGTCGCGATGCTCACCGGCGACTCCCGCGAGGTCGGCAACTGGGTGGCGTCACGGCTCGGCATCACCGAGGTGTTCGCCGAGGTACTGCCGGGCGACAAGTCCGCTGTTGTCACCCGCCTTCAGGGTGAAGGTCATCGGGTCGCCATGGTGGGCGACGGGGTGAACGATGCGCCGGCACTCGCGCAGGCAGACGTCGGCATCGCGATCGGTGCCGGCACGGATGTCGCAATCGAGTCGGCAGGAATCGTCCTGGCCAGGAGCGACCCGCGCGCCGTCGCCGACGTGATCACGCTGAGCCGCGCCACCTGGCGCAAGGAACTTCAGAATCTGTGGTGGGCTGCCGGCTACAACATCGTGGGCATCCCGCTGGCGGCCGGCGTTCTGTTCGGCGTCGGCATCCTGATGCCCCCCGCGCTCGCCGCCGGGTTCATGTCGGTGTCGACCATCGTGGTGGCGCTCAACGCGCAGCTCTTGCGGTTGCTGAAACTGCGGGCCTGACCCGCCCCCTTCGGGGTGTGTGACGAACCACCCCCAGCGCCAATACACTGGCGCAACACCGTGCACGTCGAGAGGTCCCATGCCCGAGGCAACGAAGCCCAAGCGAGTTTTCGTCGCGATCAACCCGACCGCGTCTTTCGGCAAGGGCAGCAAGGTCGGACCGGCCGTACTGAAGGCGCTTACCGACGCCGGTCACGATGTGACTCGCCTGGAGGAGCCGAGCTACGCCGAGTTGATCGTTTCGGCTAAGAAGGCCGTCGCGTCGAAGCCCGACGCTCTCATCGTCGTCGGCGGCGACGGAATGGTGAACCTCGGAACGAACCTGGTCGCAGGCACGGACGTGCCACTCGGCCTCGTGCCGTCCGGAACAGGAAATGACACCGCTCGCGTTCTCAACATCCCTTTCAACGACGCTCCCGGCGCGATCCGCGTGCTGCTCGAGCAGTTGCAGAAGCCGGCGCGCACGATCGATGCCGGGCGCATCCGTCAGTCCGATGGCGCGACGACCTGGTTCGCCTGCATGGTTTCGGCCGGCTTCGATGCGGTGGTCAATGAGCGCGCGAACCGCATGACCTGGCCGAAGGGTCCGATGCGCTACAACATCGCGCTTCTCTACGAACTCATCGGCCTGAAGCCGATCACGTACACGCTCGAGCTCGATGGCGTGAAGTCGACCACCCAGGCCGTGATGATCTCGGTCGGCAACGGCGTCTCCCTCGGCGGCGGAATGCTGGTCACCCCGGATGCCCTCGTCGACGACGGATTGCTGGATGTGCTGGTTGTCGAACAGATGGGACGCGTAGCGTTTCTCCGCATCTTTCCCCGCGTCTTCAAGGGCGAACACCTCACCGATCGTCGTGTGACCGTGTACAAGGTGAAGAAGGTCTCGATCGCGGCGTCGGGCGTCGCCGCCTACGCCGACGGCGAGCGTGTCGGGCCGCTGCCGGTCGACATCGAGGTCGTTCCCGGGGCCCTGAAGGTGCTGGCTCCCACGAAGCGCTGACCGATTGGCTGCCCCTGCCGGGATATGGCATACTCGATGAGTTGTCCACTTGCGGCCCCATCGTATAGCGGCCTAGTACGCTGCCCTCTCACGGCGGTAACACCGGTTCGAATCCGGTTGGGGTCACCAGCACAAAACCCCCGGTCGCCCGGGGGTTTGGCTATTTGGGCTGGCATCACTGGAAGGCGCGGAATCGCGTTTTGGCTACAAATTGGCTACAAACGCCCTGTACAAGCCGCCGCGCCGAATGGATCCACCCCTCCAGCTCGCTGTATCGCTGGCGCCGGGGCGCGTTCATTCCGTCCCGCTGTTGTGTACGCGGGGACAGGTTCCAGACCCTAGTCCCGTCTGCCCCTGCTGCCAACGAACCACCACTCCGCGCGACACTTGCGACAGGTGATGCGCACGCTTCGCTGGATCCACCGTGGTTGTCCTGGGTGTCTTCGTCGCGTAGGGACTAAGACGCGGAGAAAGGCTGTCCAGGCGGCCTTTCTCAGGGATCCGCCCGAAGTCTTCTATAGGTCTACAGCGCCGAGGATGCCGACCGCCGTGACCGCTGTCCTCACAGGTCGGGTCCGATCGTGCCGGCCGGATGTTTCGGCAGTGTCGGCAGGTCCTCCCGGGTCGGGCGACTTTGCCCCGCGAGCACATCCGCGATGGAGGTCTGCTTTGCGATGCGATCGAGGGAGGCCCCGACCGTGTCGAGATCCTGGTCGAAGAGATCGGCATAGACATCGAGCGTGACGGCGGCAGAGGCGTGGCCGAGAATCCTCTGCACGGCCTTGACGTTAGCTCCGGCGGAGATCGCCAGGCTGGCGGCGGAGTGCCGTAGTTCGTGAGGCGTGAGCCCCTCGAGGCCCACTTCGGCCGCTGCGCGGTCGAACCAACCGACGCGGAAGACGTGGTTGCGCAGCCACGTCTTGGTGCGGATCCCTTGGAACACCGGCTCGTCCGGCTGCCGACTTCCAATTTGGCGGGCGAGCGGCTGGCAGAGGAACTGGGGGATTGGTGTCGACCGCTGCTCGTAGTCTTTGGGCGCCTCAATGCGCTGGTAGCCGCGGTCGGCGACCACAGTGTGTCGGATGGTCAGCCGCCTTCGGGTGAGGTCGACGTTGCGCACTCTCAATCCCGAAAGCTCACCCCAGCGAAGCCCGCAATATGCGAGCACCAGGATGACCAGGTGCTAGCCGTGCTCGAAGCCACTGGAGGCCTGCCCGACCGCGCGAGCGAGTGCCGCGACTTGTTCATGGGACAAATACCTCTTCGCAGTCTTGACGACTTTCGGCCTTTGTCGGGCGCGGCCAGCCAGACAAGCCCGCAGTTTCTTACCCACGTTGTCAACCGGCAGAATTGCCACATGACTGACAACGACTTCGTAGCAGACCTTACGGTCATCGACTTGGAGTTCGCGTCAGTGCTTGCGAGGCGAGATGGCTCGAGTCTCGCTTTCGACGACCCCGGCGCACCGTCCTCGGGGAGGTACACACCTGAGGGATTCACGTTGCAGCTGGGGTCGGGCTCCGCAGTCGAGCGCAACGTTGCCCATCTCCACGAAATACATCACAAACTTCTCAACGATGACACGGCCTGGGGCATCGCCCTTCATGTCCTGTTTGAGCACCCGGACTGGAACGTCACGCTGTTTCCCGAGTTCGTGAGGCCGGCACGGTTAGTGCACGAATTCTTCGCGACGTTCATGAGCGTCCACATCGCCGTATCCGAGGCACCGGATGCGGCAAGCGTTTTAGATCGCTATCCGGATTACCGCTCCCTCTACGACAAGGCGGAGGACTTCGTTGCTGAGGTCGCAGGCCACAATCGGCGCGCATTCGTGATCACTGCTTTGGTTCGGGTGTGCATGCACTCACCCGTCCTCGACCTGCTGATCGAGCGATTTCCGGACTCTGGATCTCCCTCGATGTTGCGATCGATCGACAGGCCGGATGGGCGATTCGCGGCGCTCCTTTTTAACGGCAAGCGCGAACTCGCCGCCCTCGTACAACGAGCCGACCGTCAGCTCTGGGACGATCACGGCGTAGATATTGAGGAGGTGCAACCGAATTCTGAAGGTCTCGATTTTGAGCTGATTGACCGGATGTGGAGTGCTTGGGAATCGGTCGTCTTCGACGGACTAGCCGGCATCATCCGGGATCGGGGTGGAACGGTCGTCGGCCACGATGAGGCGCTGCTTGCCGGGCGCCGCCTCGTCGATCTCATCAATCGCGATGGGGCGCTCATCACAGTGCCGATCGCCGATCCAAACGACCCGCTATTGACCGACCTCGAGCAGTCGATCGCGGTAGTTTCAACCACAAGATACCCGCTACGGGCCACGCTCTGGCCTGCGCAATTCGGCTACCTCGATGCCTCGGTCAGCACCGCGGATGTCATCCAGGTGACCGTCGAAACCACCGGACTCGATGAACGTCCCGAGCTGGTGCTGCATGCCCGTCCGCCGTCGCGACTTCGGAGCGGTTTCGCATGGGACGCGCGGTCACGCGAGAGACTTGCCGACCACGAAAACCACGTCGTCGTTGCGGCCCGAAACATCGTGCCAATTGACGAGGCGGGCGGGGCGCTAATGATCTTCCATGCCGCCCTCGATAGCCCCACACACGCCGACATACTCGTTGAGGCATGGGGTGATCGCACGGCTGCGTTGTGCGTCTCAGTGAGCAGCTTCACCGACACTGAATTTCAAGCGGGGTGGTTCCAGAAGCTCACCTCGTCACTACCAACGGTGGTCCTATTGGACGTCGGGATCGGATCCCTGCTGCGGAACGACACAGGCGCGTTGCTTCCAACGAATGCTGACGTTCACACGGTCACGATTGGCATCGGGATGCCGCAATACGAGGCCCTTCTGTGGCATGTCGAAGGTCAGCAGCACATAAGTCTCCACCTCGCGGACCCACTCGGCGTGAGGTTGGTGAGGGGTCAGATCGAAGATGCCGTAGGGGCCGACCATCTGCACACGGACGCTGACTGGACGCCGTGGCACGACACGATTGGCGCCGTCATCCGTTCGTTGCTCTCGACCGAGTCGTTCCTCGATCTGCGCGCGCTACGAGACATCCAGTGAGCGGGTTGATTGCCGACTTCCTCGATAAGATCTGAGCCGGAGGGCGCGATGAACAGTACCAAGGACCTGACCCAGGTGCTCGTCGAACTGGATGGGGCGCTCACTGCTCTCGATTCAGAGACCGCCGATCGTTTCGCGGCTCTCGTAGGGTTCGACGGCCCGATCGCCGACGATGTAATTCGCGCGATCTCAGATGTTGCTGAATGGGATGGCCCGCCCATACCGGACGGTGAATTGGCTTTCCGGATCGGCAAATGGCGACTGGACCTTACGATCGAGCTCGCTCGTGCGACCGTGATGGCAGCGATTATCGGCGGCACGTTGGCGACGGCAGGGGTGACCGACATTCCCGTAGCCGTGCTCACCGCGGTCGTGCCTTCACTCGTCACCGTTGAGAGAGTCTCGTTGCGAGACGGCGACCGCCGACTATTGATCGAAGTACGTCGCAAGAAAAAACTGGTCGACCATCGCATGTCGAGCGATCAGATTTATGACGGCCTGCCGAAGAAGGTGCAGCGTCAGCTGAATCGGTACGACTTTGCCGACTTCATTGAGCGCTTACGCGCTCTGGGCATCGCCGAGGGAGACTCAGACAAGGTGAGGCTTCGACCACAATCCGAGCGGGTGCCTCTGCTCAGTTGGCGATGAATGATGGCAGCCTCAGGATGGTCGTCTGACGGCGGATGGTGGTTAAGCGGAACAGCGGAAGGCGACGAATTCGTCTCCATCCACGAGTCACTCCACTACCGACTCGATCGGTCCACCTCGTACGGCGCTCTGCTCTACGTCCTGAAGGCGATCGACGAGGAAGGCGCCCGTGAGCGAGATATCCGGGCCCTTCGCGATGCTTGTCGGACAGTTCACGAGTCTTTTGCGTCATATGTCAGCCGGCTGGTCGTCCCCGCAGGAATCAACAGCGTCGATCACAGCAGATACGAACGCGGCATGGGCGAAATGGTCGCGACCTGCACCTCCGCCTTCTTCAGATTGCACGCCGCGCTCGCGATCGCGCGCGCCTGCATGCAGGTCGATATCGTTCGAGCGATCGCGAGACTTCCGTTAGCCGACATCTCGGCATCGAGCTTCCGCGCGCGAGACAGGCCGGATGAGCGGTTCCGGCTTTTACGCCAGATGCCCCCAAACTTCGGTGAGGTCGAAGACGCGCTTCTCGCTTCGTCGGATGGCGACTGGTTGCTCGCGCAAAACGCTGATGGGCTCGCGTCCGAGTCGCTAGCGCCCGAATTTCATGGGCAGTGGGAGCGAACTGCGGCGGCGTTCTACGACTCGGTGACTGCAAGTCTCGCGGCCGTGGGCATCTTCGCAACCGCGATCGACGACAACGTACCCACGACTGAACTTCTACTCCGTCGAGCAAGCGAAGAACATCCGCAGACTGCGTTGGCGATCGGCCAGCCATCCGATGACCCGGTAGATAGGTTGTGGCAGGCGCTCGCGGGGATCGACGCTGAAATGATCGACCTACCACCGCATCGCGCGTATCGGGTCAATTGGACTAGCTCCCTCGACCTCGACATGGTCACAGCGGGCGGCGGTGACGAGACCCACCTCCACATCGCGATCCGTCGACCGCCATATGACTCTGCCTTCGACTGGCAGTCGATCCCGCCCAACGGGCCGGTCTGCCTAAGGCGAACGCTGATGGGTGAAACGGGTCGCACGATCGAGCTGATCGACATCACCGATTTCGACCCGTCGAGTTTCTTCGGCGAAGACCCACCCCCGATCTCGGTCACTGTCGCGGAGTCGGCCCTATCTGATCCTCGTGTCACCCCTTGGTGGTCGCGGTTCAGGGCCGACGCAGTGCTCCTCGCCGACACACCCCTGATACCGCGATTGCGCTCCTGGCTCGACGGTGAGGGGAAGGTATTCCGTTTCGCCTTCTTGCTCATCGAAGCCGGCGAAGTCGAGCTTCCCGTTTTGATTTGCGCTCTTGAGCTCGAGGACATGCCGGTGCCGAACCTTCTTGTTCGGCCGATGTCGCGCCACAACGTGGGTCTTCTGCGACAGGGACTGCGAGAACTCGAGGCGCGCGGGTATGGGATCATCGAGGATTCCGAGATCGTCGCGCGCTCACCGATGCTCGGATTTGGCTTGTTCCACGTCGTGGGTGAAGACAGCGAGTTCGGGAGGCACGAGCGCGCACTTCGCGACCGCTGAGCGCAGGCCGCAAAGCGTGCAGAGTCGACGCGCTTCTTGAGTAGCCGCCGTGTCGCCGTAGTGATACAAAGCGGTCAGACTTATTGCATGAGTGAGGACGCTTACCCGCTGCCGACGGATGCCACGATTCGACGCTTGTACGGTTCGGCGTTTCGATGCGCCCATCCGGAATGCAACAAACCGCTATACAGGCTTACGGACGACACTGGCGATCGGGTGTTGAACAGCCGGGTCGCGCACATCCACGCGCGACGACGGGGAGGCCCCAGATGGATCGAGATGCTTGCAGAAGACAACCGAGCATTCGAGAATCTCGTTCTGCTCTGCATTGACCACTCCTATGAGATCGACGAATTCCCGGAGAGTTTCCCCGCAGACACGCTGCGGGACTGGAAGGCGGCCCAAATCGCCGAATACGACCGCCTTCAACGCAACTGGCCGATCAACGATGAGGAAGCCGCCGAAGTCCTCGCCACGTCAGAAGGCTTCGACAAACTCCGCGCACCGTCCACGCTCGAACTGGTTCGTCGGATCGAAGCACTCAAACTGATCGCCGAGCGAACCCGCAACGCCCCCAAAACTTGGGCCCGAACCTGGCACCAAGTACGGGAACAGGCACAGAAATCTGTCATCGCATGGGACGACCAGGGCAAACCGCTACACGTTGAGCCGTCCGCAGCCCAAATACGCCCAATCCAAGATGGACTTCGCGCCTCGCTGAACACCGCACTTGCCGAACTGACTCCAGCAGCTGAGGCGGCACGAGCGGAACTCGCCGCCGTCCAGGTGACACGCGCAACCATTTCCCCGTGGAGCGATGCGGTTGGTCGGGCCATCAGCGGGTTAACCGACGCAGCATCCACGTGGACCGGCGGTCCCGACCCGACGGCCGATGCAGCCTTCGATAACGCGGTATCGGGGCTGGTGAAATCGCTCTCTTCCCTGGTTGTGGTATCGCGCGGCCAGACGGAATCGCTCCCGGCGGTTCCGCCGGACGAGCCGCAGCTGGCTGATGTTGACCCCCACGCCGAACTTGCTCGACTCTTGGACGAGGCGCGCCCATTCGCGCGAGTTGATCACCTCCCCTATGACCCCGAGCTACGCGAGCGAGTCGCCGCCGCGACCCATGACGCGGCAACGATCCCGCCGACGATGACCTTTCTATCAATCAGCCTCACCACGACTGCCGGACTTGCCATCGACGTCGCCGCGAATGCGAGCCAAGACCAGAAGCTTGAACTGCTGGACCGCGATCGAAGAAGGACGCCGACCGCAGCCGCTGCTGCTCTCCTGCAAGAGGCCGCTCGTGACTCGGATCAGCGGGGCGACACAGTTGTCGCCGCCGCGGCCCGCGAACAGGTAGGCCGCCTCTGGTCGGACACGGACTGGGCAACCGAGGACGCGTGGCTCGCCAACGAGGTTCACGGCCGGTCGATGATGTACGCCTTCGCGCGCGCCACGTCAGATGAAGAAGTACGAGCTACCCTGAGCGCGGCGCTGACGGACAGTCCGGAGTTGTGCGCCACCATCGTCGTCGCCTGCGCGGGCTGGCGAGAAAGCCGGGACTCTCACACATTCGAAGTCCTAGGCATCAGCCGCAACTATGGAGACATTCCTCCCTGGCTCCCCATCGACGCCATCGCGCTCGCGTCCCAAAGTCTCGCGACTGGCTCAGAGCTGGCCCCCGAGGACCTCCTTGAGGTCATACTTCGGCAAGCTGCTGAGGGGACCGAGTAGTCAGGCTGCCTTGATGTGACTGTCCCTGTACGGGAGCGCCTGACGAGGCTGCGATTGGAGATCGGCCGCGACGACGGCCGCTGACGTGTCCCAAGGTCGCACGCTTGCCGAGTCGCCGGACTCGGGACACAATTGCACGATGACGACACCCTCCGGCGCTAGAGGTGAGCTCGTCGACCTCTTCGTCGACGCCGTATCTAGCTTGCCTGGGGACGAGTGGATGGACCCTGCGACATATGCAGCGTTCGCACTTGGTGGCCCGCCTTTGAGGTTCTCGGCCGCGCCCGATAACCGAATCCCGATTGCCGACACTGTCGGCGCCGAGCATTTCATTGCCGGCCGCACGATGGGTCGTGAGCGATACCTCGCGCTAATCCGTTCCCGGCTGGTTGAGGTCATCGAAGATGGGCTTCGCGAAGACTTCATCGTGGAGGCGCTCGTTAATAACGTCTCGGCGCAGTTCGAGCGTCTTACGGATACTAGGGCCGGCAACGAAAGTCGGGCGAAGCTCCATGCGACTATCACACGGCACATCGCAGATCCCTCCGCCTTTCGCAGTGCACTGGCGGGCCGCGACCCGAGCGTTACCGAGCTGAGCGACGAGGAAGTGACCGAGCAGCTGACACGCCTACTCAACCGGCTGAGACCGGCCGGAGACGCCGAGGTGTTGGAACATCTGGCTTTGAAAACCCACTGGGAAGCGGCTCGGCAGCAACACCTCGCCCGCGAGGTCCTGGAAGCCTGGCGGGATCGGTCTGTCTACGACGTGTGATGACGAGCCACCGAACGCGGAGGAGTGGCATGCTCCTCCGTCGGCCCCAGCGATTCCGGTGTGCGACCTGGCATGCGCGCAGGTACCCAACGAGCCCGGCGTGTCTCTCTGGCGGCACGACGGCCAGGCCGTGTATGTCGGCCTGGCCACACCTCGGCGCGGGCCTCAGCCTCTCCGGTTCGTCGCTACGACGGAACGTCTGCGAGTTGCTGCTCGGAATCCCGCCGATCATGACCAGAAACCCGAACCGGGAAAAGGTGACCGCCGAGCAGGCGGCGGGACCGCCGACAGTGGGCGGCTAGGTGTCGAGTGATTCGTTCCACTCGGCGCCCATCACCCAGGAAAGGGCCGACATGCGGCCGCTGAGCAGGCCCCACTCGAAGTCATCCCAGCCGAGTTTTTCGCGGCCGTACTTCTCTTCAATCCGACGCGCAGCTTCCTTCGCCTTCTCCAAGATCGGCTCCTGACCCGGCCGCAGCGGTTCGCCCGCCCCGATCTTTTGGACCCACCGCTGGTGTCGATTCCACCAAACCTTGTCGCGCAGCTCGTTGTACTCCGCAAGAATCTCGGGATCGTTTCGGCGGAGAAGCAGCGGCCACGTCTCGCCCTCGACTTCATCGCTTGGTATCCACTCCACCTTGTCGCCCTCGGGGGTGTACCCGATCGGGAATCCATTCGGCCCGACGGCGCCCGGCGGTACAGGGTCCGAGGTTTCGGCTGATGTGCGTCGGAGTCCGGCGCCCACGTGTAATCGAGCGAAATCCCGGTTCAACTCTTCAATTTGCGCCATGAACTCCGGATCGAATCGTGCCACCTCGATACCGGCGGCTCGGAGTCGCAGCTCGCCACGGCCGCGAATGTCGTCATTCGGATCCAAGACCCCGATGACGACACGCTTGATCCGACGCTCGATAATGCGCTCGACGCAGGGAATCTTGGGTGGGTTCCGCGATGTGCACGGTTCCAGGGTTGTGAAGAGAGTCGCCCCAGCCAAGGTGGCGTCGCGGAGCTTTCTCTCTAAGACAGTGAATTCGGCATGCTCGCCGTCCCCAAGCTCCCCGCGATAAGCCTCACCGAGGAGTGCACCGTCGCGGCTGACGACCGCCCCCACCTTGGGCGACACTCGTCCCGGTTCGTCGGTCGACTGCTGGGCAAGCGCGACAGCGCGCTTCATCAGCTCCCGGTCGGTGTACGTCCGACCCGCAGATTGCTCAGCCACGATTGCGACCCTAGTCGCTGCGGACTCGTCGCCGCGGCAGATGCAATCAACGCGCCGAAGACGACAGATTTCTGGGCGGCGGCGAGATTCCGTCATCCGATCACGACAGGCCGTGCGCACGCGCACCGAAACCTCAGTGAGCCGAAACGTGCTAACTCAACGTGGGACCCGGCTACGGAAGGCCACACCGGCTATCTGCCGACGTGGCTACAAAATGGCTACGAACACTGACGACTGCAGCTTCCAGAGCACACTTCCCACACTCTGAATTCCGCTACCAACAGGGAGGCACGATTCTTTTCGCGGCAGCTTCGGCGACCTGATTCCCCTCTCACGGCGGTAACACCGGTTCGAATCCGGTTGGGGTCACGTCCTAAAAAGCCCGGCTCACGCCGGGCTTTTTCGTTGCCCACCGCTTTCCGCTGTCGTTTCGGCGATTCGCTGCTGGTTATCCAAGCGCGCACCGCCGATTAAACAGCGCTTCGCGCGTCAGGCCGAGAGGAGAGGCTTGATTTGGTCGAATTCTTCGCGGTGCTGAGAGACAGCGACATCCAGGTCATATCGGCTTTGGAGGTTCATCCAGAAGCGGTCCGAGGTGTCGAGCGCTCGGGATAGTCGCAGCGCGGTATCGGGAGAGATGGCTCGCTTGCCGTGGACGATTTCGTTGATGCGCCGAGCTGGCACGGAGATGGTTTGAGCCAGCCGGTACTGGGTGATGCCCATCGGGTTGAGGAACTCCTCCAGAAGGATCTCTCCCGGGTGGATCGGTTCGTGTGCGGTAGTCATGATGTCTCCCCTCTAGTGGTAGTCGGTGATCTCGACGTCTACCGGGCCGGCGGATGTCCAGGTGAAGCAGATGCGCCAGTGGTCATTGATGCGGACGTTGTGCTGCCCTTTGCGACTGCCGTGCAGTTGCTCGAGGCGGTTGCCAGGCGGGATCCGCAGGTCGTTGATGTTCTCGGCCGCGTCGAGAATCAAAAGCTTGCGGTTCGCAGTTCGCTGGAGGTCGGAGCCGAATTTGCTGACATGTTCGCGAGTCCAGACGAGCTCAGTTTGCTTGTCCGCGAACGACTCGATCACTCACAAAGCATAACGCGTTGCGTTACTGTTTTCCACTCAATTCAGGTGGGCACGGAGACGGGAGGGGCCCGCGATTGTGCCTCCGCGTAGCGAGTGTGCTGCGGCGCTGCGGCACACTCGTGACGCGGGGCAACAATCGCGGAGTGGCGCGCGAGCTCAAGCCGGGAACACCAGCAGCGTGCTGGTGGCCGTCGCGACGAGCTTGCCTGCCGCGTCGTGTACGGTGCCCTCGGTGAAGGCGGCGCGGCTGCCGGGCTTCACCACCCTTCCGACGGCGGTCAGCTGCCCGCTGGTGGCGAGCACCGGCCGCAGGTAACTCACGGTGATGTCGAGCGACGTGTACGCCTGGCCCTGGGCGAGGGTTGTCTGGGCCGCACATCCGAGCACCGAGTCGAGAAGGGTGCAGACGAGCCCGCCGTGCACCGTGCCGATGGGGTTGTAGTGCGATTCGTCCGGATCCGCCACGAACGTCACCGAGCCGACCTCGGCCGAGACAGCCGAGATGCCCATCAGTTTCATGATCGGCGGCGGTGGGATCGTGCCATTGACGAAACCGAGCATGAAGTCGAGTCCCGACAGGGTCGGCACGAGCGACGCGGTGGCGTGTGGGTCTTCCCACTCGACGGTCTTCGACCTCGTGATATCAACAGGCTGACTCTGATTAGCGAATTCAGACATGGTTTGATCGTACAGCTACGGCGATTCGTAGCGGGCTCGGATCAAACCGCAAGGTTTCTCATAGCAAACACAGAGAAACCGCGCGGATGGTGCAGATATGAACACTTTCCGTTACGCGCGTGCACTCGCTGCAATCGCCACAGCCATGCTGTTCGCGGCGGCGAGCGTGTTCGCGGGCGGCACCGCGACGGCAGCCACGACATTGCCCACCCTGAACGTGCTGACCATCGGTGACTCGATCATGAACGGGTTCGGGCTTCCCGCGGGACAGGACTGGCCCACTCTGCTCGCGTCGGCCAACGGTTGGTCGGTCACAAACGCGGCCTGCGACGGAGCCGGTGTGATCCAGGTCAGCAACGCGAACGAGTGCGACTCGAACTTCGCCGGCATCATCGACGCTGAGGCGAGCCAGCAGCCGGACATCGTCATCTTCCAGGGCAGCAGCAACGACTTCGGCGAAAGCAACTCGGCACTGCTGGCCGCCACCATCGCCGAACTCCAGACCATCAGGGCCGACTTCCCGTCCGCCCAGATCGTCGGGCTCAGCACGCTGTGGGGCTACACCGACACACCGGCCCAACTTGACCAGATCAACGCGCAGGTGCAGCAGGCCGTGGAGGCGGTCGGCGGAACCTACGTCGATCTCGGACAGCCGTTCTCAGGCCGCCCCGACCTGATGCAGGCTAGCGACGTTCACCCGACCGCCGCGGGCCAGGCGATCATCGCCTCGGAGGTGCAGACGGCTCTCACGCCCGTGCTGGCCGCAGTCGCAAAGGCCGACGTCGAGGCCGGCGGCGTGGCGCGGCTGGGTAATCTCGACCGCTTGCACACGGGCGAGTAGCTCGACGGCGTTAACCCTCTGGTCGCCGAACGCTCACCTGCCCGTTCTGTCGGAGCCGGAGCACGCTGCGTAGCGTCGAAGCATGGCAACGGTCACCGAATATTTCCAGGTCGTGGATGCGGGCGAGGGTCGCTGGGTGGTGCTACACCAGTTCACCGGCCAACTCGCCGGGTCGCTGTCCCGCACCCGGCACGGGCTGATCCTCTACGACGAGGACGGCATGCCAATGGGAGCCTTCGCCACGCAGGATTCGGCGCTGCGCGCCCTATACGACACGGAGTGAACAAACGACAACGGCCGCCGAGCGGAAAGCTCGGCGGCCGTTGTCGGGTTCTTTTACAGCGCTACCGTCTCGTGAGAGAGCCGCCGCCGCGCACTCGCGACACCGCGTCGACGGTGGCCGCCAGGATCAGCACGCCACCGGTGACGAGGAAGTTCACGCCGCCCGGCAGGTTGAGCAGGCCGAGGCCATTCGTGATGACCGCGATCACCAGGGCGCCGATGGCACCGTGGATGAGACGACCGCGTCCGCCGAAGAGGCTGACTCCGCCGACGACCGCGGCTGCGACACCGCTCAGTACGATGTCGCGACCGAACGCGGCATCCACCGATCCGACCTTGCTGGCGCTGAACACACCGGAGACGACAGCGAGCGTTGAACACACGCCGAACGCCGCCCACTTGATCTGGGTGACCTTGATGCCGGCGCGTCGCGCGGCCTCAGGGTTGCCACCGACCGCGTAGATGTAGCGGCCGAACTTGGTGCGGTCGAGCACGAAGGTGCCCACCCAGAGGATGAACAGCGTGATCGGCACCACGATGGGCACGCCCTCGATGACCTGGCCCGAGATCACTTTGCCGTTCAGGTAGTTCACCTGCCCGCGGTTCTGGTTGAGCAGGGCGATGACGACGCCGCCGAGGATGGCGATGACCGCGAGGCGAATCCAGAGGAGCACGATCGTGCGGTTGGGTACACCCGCTCGGGTGCGGCGCCGCCTGTCGAGCATTGCGGTTCCGAACGAGATCGCCAACATCACGACGAGCATCACCCAGCCTGCCCAGTCCGGCATGTTGTTGTTCTGGATCGCCAGCATCTGCGGCTGCTGGATGCGGTACAGGCCGCCGGCGCCGATGATGATGAGCTGAAGCCCCTGGAACCCGAGGAACAAACCGAGGGTCACGACGAATGACGGAATCCCGACTTTCGCCACGAAGAACCCGATGAAGGTTCCGATCGCCACGCCGGTGAGCAGCGCGATGATCAGGGCGAGGATCCAGTTCATCTTGATCGCTCCGCCCGGGTCGGACAGCACCACGAAGATCGACAGGGCGACGCCGGACGTGACACCGGCGGACAGGTCGATCTCGCCCAGCAGGATGACGAACACCAGCGCCATGGCGAGCATGACGAGGGTGGCGGCCTGGGTGAGCAGGTTGGCGAAGTTGCGATCCGTGAGGAAGTACGGGCTCAGCGCGGCGAACAGGATGCACAGCACCACGAAGCCGGCGACGGCGGGCAGTGCGCCCATCTCGCCGCTGCGCACGCGCTGGATGTACGCGCGGAACTGGTCCATGACACCGCCGTCCTGGCCGCTGCCGATCTGGTCATTCACGCTGGTGTCGGTGATGGTGAACTGCTGGGCGGGTTCCGGGGTCTCCGGAGTCCTCGTGACGCTCATACTGCCGCTCCCGTGTAGGTCTTGCTTCCCGTGATGTATCCGACGACGTCGTCGGAGGTCGTCTTCGACGCCTCGACCGAGGCCACCATCTGGCCGAGGTAGAGCACGTTGATGTAATCGGCGACCTGGAATACGTCGACCAGGTTGTGGCTGATCATCAGCACGCCGACGCCGCGTTCGGCGAGACGCTTGACCAGGTTGAGCACCTGTTCGGTCTGTGCGACACCGAGGGCGGCGGTCGGCTCGTCGAGGATGACGACCTGCGCCGATTTGAGTACCGAGCGGGCGATCGCGACGGTCTGGCGCTGTCCACCGGACAGCGATGCGACCTTTTGGCGCACCGACTTCACGGTGCGAACGGAGAGCGACTGCAGCGTCTCGGACGCCTCGCGCTCCATCCTTCCTTCGTCGAACGTTCCGAACGACGTCTCCTCGCGACCGAGGAACATGTTCTGCACGATGTCGAGGTTGTCGCAGAGCGCCAGGTCCTGGTACACGACCTCGATACCGAGGGCGGATGCCTCGCGCGGGTTGTGCAGTGCGACAACGTTGCCGTTGAACTTCACCTGGCCCTCGTCGTAGGGCTGCACACCGGCGAGGCCCTTGATCAGGGTCGACTTTCCTGCACCGTTGTCGCCGACCAGGGCGGTGATCTTCCCGGGGAAGACTTTCAGTGAGACGCCCTTGAGCACACTCACCGGGCCAAAGCTTTTCTTGACGTCCGTCAATTCGATGATCGGAGCATCCATGTCACGTTCCTTTCGTTTCCGGGACGACAACGTCCCAGCAGCAGGGGTGAGGTTGATCTGCCGTGCTGTTGATGCATAAGCCGAAGAAAGGCTCCGTGCCGGGTACCTCACGAACCCGACACGGAGCCTTCTTATAGGCCGACCCTTTGCAGGTGGGTTAGACCTACTTCACGCCGTACTTGGCGCAGGCGGCTGCGACGTCTGCGGTGCAGATGTCAGATGCCTTGGCGTCGCCGGCCGTGACGACCGTCTCGACCTTGTCAGCCGTCACGTTGATCGGCGTAACCGCGATGAACGGCTTTCCGTACAGCGAGTTCGACTCTGACGGCTTCTTGCCCTTCAGGAGCTGGATGGCCAGCTTCGACGCGGCGTCTGCCTCTTCCTTGAACGGCTTGTAGACCGTTCCGGTCTGCTTGCCGAGGAGCACGTTCTGCAGGCCGGCGGTGGACGCGTCCTGGCCGGAGACGGGAACCGTCAGGCCGTTCTTGTCCAGAACCGTGATGACGCCGGCAGCGTTGGTGTCGTTGGCGACCCAGACTGCGTCGACCTTGCCACCGAGCGACGTGAGGGCCTGCTCGAAGTTGGTCGCGGACTTGTCGCCATCCCAAACACCGGTCGGCTCGGCAGCAGGCTTGATGCCCGCAGCGCTCATGACCTTGACGGCACCATCGTGGAACAGCTTGGCGTTTCCGTCAGCCGGGTCTCCACCCATGTACACGACAACAGCCGTGGCCGGGTCCTTGTTCTCCGCCTTCAGGCCGTCAACGATCGACTGGCCCTCAAGCTCGCCAACCTTCTCGTTGTCGAAGGAGACGTAGTAGTTAGCAAGCATCGACGGCGTAGCGGCCGGTCCCGTGGTGATGGGGCGGTCGTAAGCGATAACCGGGATGCCCTGCTTCTGCGCCTTCTGGGTAACGGCAACAGCCGCACCGTTGTAGTCGACGAGGATCATGACGCCGCAGCCCTTGGTGAGCTCCTGGTCGGCGATCGTGGCGTACTTGTTGGTGTCGCCCTGAGCGTTCTGGATGTCAGCGGTGAAGCCGGCGTCCGTGAATGCCTTTTCGAGGGCTGGCCGGTCGCCGTTTTCCCAACGCGGCGATGATGCCGAGTCCGGGAGGATGACGCAGGCTCGCTGTGCTGTGGTAGACCCGCCAGAGGCGCCGCCGGTGGAACAGCCCGCCAGCAACATAGCTGACGCGGCCAGAGCCACGACGATTGAGATCGATGAAGATTTCTTCATGTCACTCCCTTTCTATAAAGGAGACACTCCTTGATGTCCACACTCGGCTTTGAGTGGTGGCTTTCAGAGTCTGGTTCGTATTCATGCGGTTAGACAGATGGATTGATAACAGTTCCATAACCAATGTCCTCGACGGCAACATATTTTCGAGAAATTGTGGCCAAAACCCCCGAAAACTCGCGAAATGGCGGGCATGATAGCGCTCTCACGGTGAGGGTGTGAACCATGCGCACGGCGCTGGACCGCGGAGCTACTCTGGCGACCCAGCCCGGCGGGCATCGTTCGCCTCGCGCACCAGTTCATACGCATCCGCGACGGTGCCGAGGTGGGCGAGCTTGTCGGGGTTGAGTACCGTGCGGATCGCCTGGATCTGACCATCGAGGACATCGAGCGACCACGC
>JAODAT010000127.1 GCA_025463565.1 Microbacteriaceae bacterium | reverse complement strand
TAGCCGATCGCCGCGGCCCACTTGGACTTCAGCAGCGTGCCGGCGGTCGTGGCCTGGTCGGCGGTGAGCTGCACGAAGTTCGACGGCGGGGCGCCGACGGTCTTCAGGGTTGCCGCGTCGACCGTCTTGTTCTTCTCCATAGCGGTCAGGGTTGCCGGGTAGGCACCCGACGCCAGGAACAGGTTCTGCACCGCGGGGGTGTAGAGGAACTCTTCCCACAGGCGGGCAGCGGCCGGGTCCGGAGCGTCCTTGTTGATGGCCTGGTTGTAGTAGCTGCCGAGCGCGACGCCCGGGAGAACGACGGTCTTCCAGTTCGGGTTGCCGGTCGCTCCACCAGCCGCGCCCCAGGCGAGGTTGTTGTAGCTCCACTGCAGCACGACCGGGGTCTCGCCCGAGTTGACGGTGGCCTGCGTGGGCAGCACCGACAGGAAGTTGCCGGCCTGCTTCAGCTTGCCGAAGAAGTCGATGCCGGGCTGGATGTTGTCAGCCGTGCCCTTCTCCTGCAGCGCGGCGAGGTAGACGGCGCTCGCGGCCTCGTTCGCCTGGGTCGGGTCGCCCTTGATGGCGACCTTGCCCTTGTACGCAGAGCCGAGCAGGTCGTCGATCGACTTCGGGGCCGTCTTGATGACGCTCGAGTCGTAGCCGATGCTCATCAGGCCGCTGTAGTCGTAGTACCAGGCGCCCTTGGAGTCCTTGAACGCGGTGGGGATGTCGGCCCAGTTCGCCACCTTGTACGGGGCGACTAGGCCGAGGTTGGCCTGCAGCACCGCGGTGCCGATGTCGAAGACGTCGGGAGCCGTGGACTGGCCCTTCTGCGCGTTCGCGGCGGAGACCTCGTCGGCGCTGGAGCCGTTCGGGTTGGCCGAGTTGATCTTGATCTGCGGGTACTTCGACTGGAACAGGGCGATGATCTTGCCGTAGTTCGCCCAGGTCGGCGGCAGCGTGATGACGTTCAGCTGGCCTTCCTTGTTCGCGGCCGCGACGAGCGCGTCCATTCCGCCGAAGGCGGCAGCGCTGGTCGCGGTCTTCGCGTCGACCTTGCTGTTCGTGGTCGAGCTGCTCGTACCCGCGCACGCGGTGAGCGAGATCGCGACGGCGACGGCGAAGGCCGCGCCCGCGAGGTAACGCTTGGTGTTCACTGTGTCCTCCTGGTGACCGGTGGGCCGTCCTGCACTGACGCAGGACTAGGGGATGCCACAAGCCGATCAGGTCGATGGTTGCCGCGCCGGGTGGCGCGCTGGCACTCGCAAGGTGAACGGCGGGCAAACGCACGGCATCTATTCGTTCACATGAACCGCGTAGCTTCGCGCCATGCCTGCACAGAGCGAGAGCGACACGAATTCGGGAACCCGCAGGGATGACTGGAATCGCGGTCACCCGGACACCCTGGTCGAGAGGGATGCCGCGGTGTACCTGCACCAGGCCGTCTCGACGCCGGTGCTGACGGGCATCGTGGGCGCGGAGGGCGTGCACCTGGTCGGGAGCGATGGCACCAGGTACCTGGACTTCCACGGCAACTCCGCGCACCAGCTCGGGTACGGGCATCCACGGATCATCGCCGCGCTCACGGAACAGCTGCAGGCGCTGCCGTTCGTGCCGCGGCGCTTTACCAGCGCGGTGAGCGTCGAGTTCGCCGAGAAGCTGCTCTCTGTCGCGCCGGCCGGGCTCGACCGCATGCTGATGACGACCGGCGGGTCGGATGCCGTGGAGGTCGCCCTCAAGCTGGCCCGCGCAAAGACCGGCCGCTTCAAGACCGTGTCGTTCTGGGAGGCGTTCCACGGGGCCGGCTTCGGTGCGGCGTCGGTCGGCGGCGAGCAGCTGTTCCGCACCGGGCCGATCGGACCACTGCTCACCGGCACGGAGCACGTGCCGCCGATCGGCTGCTACCGCGACCGTTTCGGAGCCGGTCACCGTTTCGACCAGCCGCACACGGAATCCTGCGGTCGGACCCTCGCGGAACTCATCGACTACACGCTGCGGGTGCAGGGCGATGTCGCCGCGCTGGTCGCGGAGCCGATGCGTGCGGTGCCCGAGATGGCGGCACCCGGGTTCTGGCGGGCGGTGCGCCGCTCGTGCGATGACACCGGCACCGTGCTGGTGTTCGACGAGATCCCGACCGGGCTGGGGCGCACCGGCCGCCTGTGGTCGTCGTCGCACGAGGGCACGGTGCCCGACATCCTCGTCGTCGGCAAAGGTCTCGGAGGCGGCGCGATGCCGGTCGCCGCGGTGCTCGCGACCGACGAGTTCGATGTCGGCGCGGACTGGGCCTTCGGGCACTACACGCATGAGAAGAACCCGCTGATGGCGCGGGCCGGCTTGACGACCCTGCAGGTGATCGAAGAGGAGGGCCTGGTCGAGAACTCCGCGCGGCTCGGCGCGGTCGCCCTTTCTCGAGGACGCGAACTCGCCTCGCGGTACGACTCCATCGGCGATGTCCGCGGTCGCGGGCTCATGATCGGTCTCGAACTGGTCTCCCGCGACGACGGTCGCACGCCCGACAACGACCTCGCCGAGGCCGTTCTCTACGCGGCACTCCGTCGTGGCCTCAGTTTCAAGACGACCATGGGCAACGTGCTCACCCTGTCGCCCGCTCTGGTTATCACCGACGAGCAGCTCGATGAGGCCTTCGGAATTCTGGAGGATGCGTTCGCCGAGGTCAGCTGAAGGTGCGCTCGGCCAGACCGAACGAGATGGTCATGCCGACGCCCGAGGTGATGCCGACTGCGGTGACGCCGGGCGACACCTCTTCGATCAGGTACGGATGCTGCGGGCTGGACGCATAAACGCCCTGCCAGCGCTCCACGACGGTGACCGACGGCACCCCCAGCACCTCCGCGATGCGCCCGAGCAGCAGGCCGGTCGTCGCCTCGCGCTGGAACGGGTCCATCGTCGCGTCATACCGGTGACTGTCGCCGGCGATGATGCTGCCGTCGGGGCGCTGGGTGAACATGACGTTCGCGCCGATGCTGACGAGGTCGGGGGCGTCGGCGGCGATCTTCGCTCGAAGGGCGACCGCGGCAGTCGTCTCGGTGAAGGCCGGGTAACGCAGCATGGAGGTACCGGTGAGCACCGCGGGCGCGATGCGGCGGGCACCCGGCGCCTCGATCCGCGTCATCTGGAGGGCACAGCGCTCGATCTCGTGCTCCGCGGCCAGCTCGGGATAGACGTAGTCGAGGTCGTGACCGACGCAGACGATCGTGCGGCCGGCGCGGATCGGTCCGCGGGAGGTCTGGTCCCCGCCGAAGTAACTGGTGCGCCAGAGGAATGTGATGCCCTGGGATTCCAGCCAGGCCGCCAGTGTGCCGACCGCCTCCCGCGGGTCGACTCGCACGTCATCCCGCAGCACCGCCCCTCCGACAATGGCCGCGTCGCCCGACGACAATTCGCTGCGAACGGCGTCTGCGCCGATGAGCCGCACCTGGCCGGGTTCGCGGCTCGCCGACAGCTCATCGAGCACCGCCAGCTCCTCGGCCGATCGCGCGACGGCGATGGCCCCGGACTCCACAGAGAAGAACCCGGCGAGCCCCGAGTAGTGCAGCCAGCGTTCGCGCGCCACCAGGGCGAGCTCCAGCAACTCTCCCGACTGGGCGGTGACACAGGCGTGCCCGAAGTTGCGCACCGACGCCCCGACGGCACGGCTGTCGCGGTCGATCACCGTGACGCTCAGGCCCCGGGCGTGAGCGGCGGCGGCGTGCGCGAGTCCGGCGATTCCCGCGCCGACGATGAGGACATCCGTTTCGGCGATCATGCTCAGAGGGTGCCGGTCGCGGCGGCGCGAGTCAACTCGACCCGGCGTCATTCACCCGCCGTTCATCCAACGGTGATGGCATGTGCCGATGATCGAACTCGTCGCACTCGATATGGCCGGCACCACCGTCGACGACCACGGGCTCGTCTACGACGCACTGCGCGACTGCGTCACGGAGACCGGCGCGAGCGTCGACCCGGTCGACCTGCAGGCCTGGATGGGCACCGACAAGCTCACAGCCATCGGCGCGCTGCTGCCGCTCGGCGGCGGGGATGCCGACGGAGCGCCGGCCGCGTTCGAACGCTTCCGGGTGATCCTCGCCGACTCCTACCGCGCCAACCCCCCGGTTGCGCTGACCGGCGT
>JAODAT010000100.1 GCA_025463565.1 Microbacteriaceae bacterium | reverse complement strand
GACTGCGCCTTCCGCGACCCCGCAGGCAACATGATCCGCATCCAGGAGCTGCGCTGAGCCACCCGGCCACCGCCCCCATGACCTGCACGGACGGCACCGTGAAGGAGCCCGCGCACGACGCCGGTGGCGGCCGCGAAGGCGGCCCCGCCCGACAGAGGGAGACCCGATGAGCATGGCCACGAGTGCGGACACGCAGTCGCCTGCGCTGCACGTTGCCGACAGCCACGATTTGATCCGGGTGTTCGGTGCGCGCGAGAACAACCTGAAGAACGTCAGCGTCGAGCTCCCGAAGCGCCGGCTGACCGTGTTCACCGGCGTCTCCGGCTCGGGCAAGAGCTCGCTGGTGTTCGGCACGATCGCCGCCGAATCCCAGCGGATGATCAACGAAACATACAGTGCGTTCATCCAGGCCTTCATGCCGTCGCTCGATCGCCCCGACGTCGATGTGCTCGAGGGCATCACGACCGCGATCCTGGTCGACCAGGAACGGATGGGCTCGAACGCCCGCTCCACCGTCGGCACCGCAACGGACGCGAACGCGCTGCTCCGCATCCTGTTCAGCCAGCGGGGTGTGCCGCAGGTCGGCGGGCCTGGTGCGTTCTCATTCAACATCCCATCGCAATCGAACGACGAGAACACGACACACTTCACCGGCGGCATGTGCCCGCGCTGCGAGGGCATGGGCACCGTCAACGACATCGATCTCGCCGAACTCTTCGACGACAGCAAGTCGTTGTCCGGCGGGGCGTTCAAGATTCCGGGCTACACGGCGGACGGCTGGATGGTGCGCATCTTCGCCGAGTCGGGCCTTGTGCCCGGTGACATCCCGATTCGCGACTTCACCGCGCAGCAGCGCGAGGATTTTCTCTATCGGCCAGCAGGCAAGATCAAGATGGGCAACAACAACATGACCTACGAGGGCATCGTGCCCAAGGTCCAGCGAAGCATGCTCTCGAAAGACATCGACTCGCTTCAGCCGCATATCCGCGCGTTCGTGGAGCGCGCGGTCGCGTTCACCGTCTGCCCGGAATGCCACGGCAGCAGGTTCAATGCCGGTGCCCGCAGGTCGAAGGTCGCGGGCATCAGCATCGCCGAGGCGTGCGCAATGGAGATCAGCGACCTCGCGAGATGGGCGCACGAGCTCACCGATCCGACGGTCGAACCGCTGCTGGTGAACCTGCGGCGCCTGCTCGACTCCTTCGTCGACATCGGCCTCGGCTACCTGTCACTCGACCGCTCATCGGGTTCGCTGTCGGGTGGTGAAGCCCAGCGCACCAAGATGATCCGTCACCTCGGCTCTTCGCTCACCGATGTCACCTACGTCTTCGACGAACCGACGATCGGCCTGCACCCGCACGACGTCAAGTCGATGAACGCGCTGCTGCTGCAACTGCGTGACAAGGGCAACACCGTGCTGATGGTCGAGCACAAGCCGGAGGCGATCGCCATCGCCGATCACGTCGTCGACCTCGGTCCGCGCGCCGGGTCGAAGGGCGGCGAGATCATGTTCGAGGGCACGGTGGAGGAGCTTCGTGCGAGCGACACCCTCACCGGTCGCCACCTCGACTATCGCGCGACGATCAAGGCCGACCCGCGTACGCCCGCGGGGGCGATCGAGGTGCGCGGGGCATCCACCCACAACCTGAAGAGCGTCGACGTGGATGTCCCACTCGGGGTACTCGTGGTGGTGACCGGTGTCGCCGGGTCGGGCAAGAGCTCACTCATCCACGGTTCGGTCGCGAGGCGCGATGGGGTCGTCGCCATCGACCAGGGCGCGATCCGCGGTTCGCGCCGCAGCAGTCCGGCCACCTACACGGGACTGCTCGACCCGATCCGCACGGCCTTCGCGAAGGCCAACGGCGTCTCGGCTGCGCTGTTCAGCTCCAACTCCGAGGGCGCCTGCACGGTGTGCGGAGGAAGCGGGCTGATCTCGACCGACCTCGGCGTGATGGCAACGGTGTCGACCACCTGCGAGGAGTGCCAGGGCAGCGGATTCCGCGCGGAGGTGCTCGACTACCGTCTCGGTGGCAAAGACATCAGCGAGGTGCTGGCGATGCCGGTCGACGAGGCCGAGGCCTTCTTCGACGCGAAGGACACCCGTATTCCGGCCGCGCACGCCATCCTGCAGCGGCTGGTGGATGTCGGCCTCGGCTACCTGACGATCGGCCAGCCGCTCACGACGCTGTCGGGCGGCGAGCGCCAGCGCATCAAGCTCGCGATGAGCATGGGGGCGTCCGGCGACGTCTACGTGCTCGACGAGCCGACCACCGGCCTGCATCTCGCGGATGTCGACAACCTGCTGGGCCTGCTCGACCGGCTGGTCGACAGCGGCAAGTCGGTCATCGTGATCGAACACCACCAGGCGGTGATGGCCCACGCGGACTGGATCATCGACATCGGGCCGGGCGCCGGCCGGGAGGGCGGCACTGTCGTGTTCGCCGGCACGCCCGCTGCGATCGTCGCCGACCGGTCGACGCTCACCGGCGAGAATCTCGCGGCGTACGTGCAGGCGCGGTGACGGCTACTTGCCGTCGCTCGACTCGCGGTCCTCGAGGCCGACCGCATCTCGCAGCTCCTGCGCTTCGTGATTCAGCCCCTGTGCCGCCATGAGATAGCTCATCGACTCGGCGATCGCGTTGAGCTTCGCCTGCAGTGCACGGTCAGACCGCTCCTGGGTGTTCTGCAGCAGCGCCACCAGCAGGAAGGTGATGATCGTCGTCAACGTGTTGATGATCAGCTGCCAGGTGCTGATGCTGTGGATCAGAGCGATGGAGGGCGCCCAGACGATCACCAGCAGTACACAGAACGCGAAGAACCAGGCGCGGCTGACGAACTTGGAGGCGCTGGTCGCGAACTTATCGAACCAGCCGACGCTGCTATCGACATCCGATGGCATGTCTGCCGCCTTGTTAGCCGCGCCGGACTTCTTGCCGGCGGGCGACTTCTGCGCTGTGGACTTGGTCGGTGTGGACTTCCGTGCGGGGGACTTCTGCGCTGTGGCCATGCCTACATGCTGGCCCTTTGCGTTCGACGGGGGAACCCCTCGACAACGCCGCGATCACGCCTACGGTTCTCGGTATGAGCAATCCAGACGAGGCGCCTTCCGTGAACCCGCCCGAGAATCCCAGCCGCACCGACGACCCGAACGAGACTCCCAAAGAGAACCCGTCCGGTGAGCAGCCGGACACGGCATCGGGCGGTGCTCCCCAGGAGCACTGACGATGGCGGATGCCGTGCTGTTCGACGTCGACGGCACATTGGTGGACTCGAACTACCTGCACGTCGACGCCTGGACGCGGGC
>JAODAT010000063.1 GCA_025463565.1 Microbacteriaceae bacterium | reverse complement strand
CCGGTGGATCCGTTGGCCAGCTTCGCGGCATCCAGATCGTCCACCAGCACCTGGAGTTTTCCCGCGCGCTTGCGGGTGTGCAGCTCGCCATCGGGGGCGATCACGGCGATTCCCGCCGAGTCGTAGCCGCGGTATTCGAGTCGCTTCAGACCGCCCAGCAATACCTCGATGCTCTGGTCAGACCCGACGTAACCCACGATTCCACACATAGGGAGGATTTTAGCCTGCTGGCGGACCGGTATTCTGGTGGCCTATGTCTGAGCACGGCCCAGGGCACACGCCGAGCGGCGGCCACACCTCTCCCTTCGTCGAGATCGCCCGGGCGGACTGGGCGGCACTCGCCCCGACCACGGAGCTTCCGCTCACGCCAACGGAGATCGTCGAACTGCGCGGCCTCGGCGATCGGCTCGACCTGCAGGAGGTGAGCGATGTCTACCTTCCGCTCTCCAAACTCATCAGCCTTTACGCCGTCGGGGCCCGCACCCTTCAGCGCGACACCAGCCGGTTCCTCGGCCGGGAGGCGCCGGGCACGACCTTCGTGATCGGCGTCGCCGGATCGGTAGCCGTCGGCAAGTCGACGATCGCCCGACTGCTTCGCGAACTGCTCTCCCGCTGGGAGGACACCCCGCGAGTGGAGCTGGTCACCACCGACGGCTTCCTGCTGCCGAACGCCGAACTCGAGCGGCGCGGCATCATGGCGCGCAAGGGCTTCCCGGAGTCGTACGACCGGCGGGCACTGCTCCGTTTCGTCACCAAGGTGAAGAGTGGTGCGGCCGAGGTCAGGGCACCGTTTTACTCCCACCTCAGCTACGACATCATGCGCGATGCCGAGATCGTGGTACGCCGGCCCGACATCCTCATCGTCGAGGGTCTCAACGTGCTCCAGCCGCCCGAGAGCGGGCATGGACTCGCCGTCAGCGACCTCTTCGACTTCACGATCTACGTGGATGCCCGCACCGGCGACATCGCCAAGTGGTACGAAGACCGGTTCCTCGCCCTGCGCGAGGGGGCGTTCACCAACCCGAAGTCGTACTTCCACCGCTTCGCCGATCTCAGCCTCGACGAGGCGAAGGCGCTCGCGCACGACTTCTGGTCGCAGATCAACGAGCCGAACCTGCTGCAGAATGTGCTGCCGACCCGTTCACGCGCCGACCTGGTGCTGCGCAAGGGCGCCGATCACGCGGTGACCAGCGTGCTGCTGCGCAAGCTCTAGCCTCTGGTAAACGCGCTACCGAGTTCGCTCAGGTACTTACCCTTCGGCGAGTACTGCACGAACGCCTGGTGGTACGCGTCCTCGACATTGACGTTGATCGTCGGGGGCTGCCCCGCTTTCGCGTCCAGGGGTTGCATGACCGACACGTGCAGGGTCGTCGGTGAGGTGATCTTCGCGCGCCGCTCGGCATCTTTTATCAGCTTCGGAATGAGGGAGAAGTCGACGGTGCGGCCGTCGTAGACAGCGACTCGCGTGTCTTGGGGCTGGATCAGCTCGGGTCCGAGTCGCTCAGCACGGCCATAGCGGTACTGGTAGTCGTCTGTCGTGCGCGCACCCGGCCTGGTGGGAGCTTCCACGATCACATAGCTGTCGTAGAAATCGACGTCGATGAGGTCGTGGTTGCCGACGACCTTCGCGATCTGGTCGACGGCATCCTGCTGGTACGCGCCGGTGAGAAAGCTCTGGTCCGTGCCGATCCTGGTGAGCGAGCCGTAGGCCGGGATCAGTGTCACGACTGCGGCCACGACGACCAGCACGCCGCCGACCACGACCTGCCTGCGACCGAGCACGCGAGAGCCGCCCTGAAGTGCCATCAACACAGCCAGCACGACGCAGAGCACGAAGACGCTCATGGCAACGGCCCAGACGATCGTGTACGCCCAGTCGCCGGTGGCGATGACGCCGATGATCCCGCCGAAAAGGGCGCCGAGCGCCAGCACTCCGACCAGCGCGATGAAGATCATGCACCCAGAGTAGAGATCGGGCGAGCCTGGTCCCTTAGGTAGGAACTACTCGGTGCTCAGCCGCACGCGGTCGTCGAGCAATGGACTGCGATGCTCATCAGGTCGAGCCCGACCAACCAGACGATGAAAAGCACGCCGACCGCCAGGAGTCCGCACACGATGGTCAGCGTTACCATCGGCGAGAAGTTCTGGCTCCCCACCGGCGGCGGATTGTCGATGCGCGGCAGGTACACCCGTCGCCAGACGAGCGCGTCGATGGCACCGACAATGAGCACGATTCCGGCCAGCGCACCCAGGTATCCGGCATTTCCGGCGATTGTGCTGACGAGATAGATCACCGTCGTCACGGCGAGCGTCGCAATGCCGACAGTCCCTGCCGCGAGCGCGATCCGTCCGAATCGGGCGGCGAGAGCCGCGCGGTGAAGGTACTCGGCGGAAGGCGTTGTGCCAGTTGCTGGCGCGATGTCGCTCATGCCACGAGCATAAGAGCATCCCGCGCATCACCATCTCCGGAGAAGCGAAAAGAAAGCGGCCCAGTTCCAGGGGGCGGTAAGCGAATCAGCCACTCGAGCGGAAGCTGCGCTACAGCGCGAGTTGCTCGCGCACCACGTCGGCGAGGGAGTCGGCGACGCGCTGAGCGGTCTCCTGCTGTTCTGCCTCGACCATCACGCGGATCATCGGTTCCGTTCCGGAGGGCCGCAGCAAGACTCGCCCGGTCTGTCCGAGCTCGGACTCTGCGGCCGCGACCGCGAGTGCGATCGCCGCGTTCCCGGCCAGCCCGTGGTGGTTCACCCCACGCACGTTCACCAGCACCTGGGGGTAGACGGTCATCACCGAGGCGAGATCGGCGAGCGACCTGCCGGTGCGGGCCATTTCGGCGACCAGTTGCAGGCCGGTGAGGATGCCGTCCCCGGTCGTGGCGTGCTCTGTCATGATCACGTGGCCTGACTGCTCACCCCCGAGGCTCAGCCCCTTCTCGGTGAGCGCCTCGAGCACGTACCGGTCGCCGACGCCGGTCTGCAGCAGGGTGATGCCGTGCTCCGCCATCGCCTTGCCGAGCCCGAGGTTGCTCATCACCGTGGCGACGAGGGTGTCGCCGACGAGCTGCCCGCGCTTCTTCATCGACACCGCGAGCACCGCCATGATCTGGTCGCCGTCCACCACGCGGCCGAGATGATCGACGGCGAGGCAGCGATCGGCGTCGCCGTCGTGCGCGATACCAACGTCGGCACCGGCCTCGAGCACCGCCTTCGACAGGATGTCGAGGTGTGTCGATCCGACCCCGTCATTGATGTTGTAGCCGTCGGGTTCGGCGCCGATCACGGTGACCGTCGCACCGGCGTCGGTGAACACCTCGGGCGAGATCCCCGACGCGGCGCCGTTCGCGCAGTCGAGCACCACGTGGATGCCGTCGAGGCGCACGTCGAGTGTCGACAGCAGGTGCACGACGTAGCGGTCCTCCGCGTCGGCGAAGCGGCGGATGTGCCCGACCTCGACGCCGGTCGGTGACAGTTTGCGCTCACCGAGCGCGGCCTCGATGCGGTCTTCGACGACATCCGGCAGTTTCGTGCCTCCAACGGCGAAGAACTTGATGCCGTTGTCGGGCGCCGGGTTGTGCGAGGCGGAGATCATCACCCCGAAGTCCGCGTCGAAATCCTTGACCAGAAATGCCAGTGCGGGCGTCGGGATCACTCCGGCGTCGTACATGTCCACTCCGGAGCTCGCCAGGCCGGCAGAAATCGCCGCGCCGATGAACTCGCCGGAGACGCGGGGGTCCCGGGCGATCACCGCGATCGGGCGCCGTCCTGAGGCACGACGACCGTCCGCCATCCTGCCCTTGCCGAGCACCACGGCGGCGGCCTGTGCGAGGCCCAGCGAAAGTTCGACCGTCAGGCCGTCATTCGCCAGGCCACGCACACCGTCAGTTCCGAAAAGACGAGGCATGGCAGTCGAGCCAGCGGGTTAGCGCTTCGAGAACTGCGGAGCCTTACGGGCCTTCTTGAGTCCGGCCTTCTTACGCTCTTTCACGCGGGCGTCGCGGCTGAGGAAGCCGGCCTTCTTGAGGGAGGCGCGGTTGTTCTCTTCGTCGATCTGGTTGAGCGAACGGGCGATGCCGAGGCGCAGCGCGCCGGCCTGGCCGGAGGGGCCACCGCCGGTGATGCGGGCGATCACGTCGTAGCTGCCGAGCAGGTCGAGCACCTTGAACGGGTCGTTGATGAGCTGCTGGTGGAGCTTGTTGGGGAAGTAGTCCTCGAGCGTGCGGCCGTTCACCATGAAGGTGCCGGAACCGGGGGCGATGCGCACGCGGGCGATGGCCTGCTTGCGACGACCCACGGCTGCGCCGGGAACGTTGAGAACGGCACGGGGCACCTTGACGGCGGCCTCCGGGGTGCTCTCGGTTGAGTACGACTCGGGGGCGGAGTCTTCTGGGAATTCTTCGATGTCTGCCATGGTCAGCTAATCCTTTATGCGTCTAGTGTCGGCCGGCGCTACTGCGCGACCTGGCCGAGGGTGTAGGTCTTGGGCTGCTGCGCAGCGTGCGGGTGCTCAGCGCCTGCGTAGACCTTGAGCTTGGTGAGCTGGGCACGACCGATCGAGTTCTTCGGCAGCATGCCGCGAACCGCCTTCTCGACGGCGCGCGTCGGGTGCTTCTCGAGCATCTCCGAGTAGGTGGTGGCCGAGAGGCCGCCCGGGTAACCCGAGTGGCGGTACGCCAGCTTCTTCGTGAGCTTGGCGCCGGTGAGTGCGACCTTCTCAGCGTTGATGATGATGACGAAGTCGCCCATGTCCATGTGGGGAGCAAAGGTCGGCTTGTGCTTGCCGCGGAGCAGGGTCGCCGCGTGGCTCGCGAGGCGGCCGAGCACGATGTCGGTCGCGTCGATGATCAGCCATTCGCGCTGGACATCGTCGGGCTTGGGAGAAAAGGTGCGCGTCACAATAGTGCTGCTTTCTTCGGTCGAAATGAGGCGTTCGTGAATCCCACTCCGATGGGTATTCGTGCGGGATCCGCGCGAATGCTGCCGGTGGAGGGCTCAAGTTCGGGTGCCGCGCAAAGCGGCGCAGGCACCAAGGGTCGAGTTTAGGGCACGGGGTGGCGGTCGGTCAAACGGCGTCGCGCCTGGCCCTCGTCTGCAACGCGCGCTCGGCCAGGCCCGCGTCATCCGGGTAGCCGACCTGCAGCAGCACCAGACCCTTCGCAGGCATCACCTTGTACGCGCTGGTGCGTTGCAGTTGGTCGCGCAGCACCACCAGGTCGGCAACGGCCAGTTTGCCCTCGCCGACCGCGACGGTGGCTCCGACCAGTGCCCGCACCATGCTGTGGCAGAACGCATCCGCCTTCACGCTGGCCACCAGCACACCGTCGTCTGCGCGAGTCCAGCGGAAGTCCTGCAGCGTTCGGATCGTGGTCGCGCCCTCACGCGGCTTGCAGTACGCCGCCCAGTCGTGGAGGCCGACAAGGCCGGATGCCGCGACATCCATCGCCTGGTCGTCGAGCGGCGCCGGATACCAGAGGGTTCGCGCCCGCTCCAGCGGATTGCGCGGCCCGTTCGCATCGGCGACCCGGTATTCGTAGCGGCGCCAGATTGCGGAGAAGCGGGCATCGAACCCCGACGGTGCCAGCGTCACCGAGCTCACCCAGACATCGGAGTCGAGTCCCGCGATTCCGTTCAGCCGGCGGGCGAGCGCGGGCGCTCCGCCGCCGTCACCACGTCGAGCGAGACTGTCGAGCTGTTCGTCGGTGAGGTCCAGGTGCGCGACCTGGCCGAGCGCATGCACTCCAGCGTCGGTGCGGCCCGCGACCGTCAGCACCGGTGGCGGCCCGGATCGGGCGAAGATCGTGGCGAGTGCCGCCTCGAGCACCCCCTGCACGGTGCGGAGCGCGGGCTGCCTGCTCCAGCCGCTGAACCCGGATCCGTCGTACGCGATGTCGAGGCGCAGGCGGCATGTCATGGGCCCGAGTCTATTGAGCGAACCAATATACCGGTTGGTCTACCCGCGATCTGGGGCGACCCCCATTGGGGACTGACCGTACTAGGAGACAAACTGTACCGTTTCATGCATAGCGATTCGGATCAGAGTCGCATTCGACCAGGAGGCCCCCGCGATGACCACACTCCGCAGCCGCATTCACCCGGACACGATCGTCGTGTACGACTGGGTGCAGCTCGAACGCACCGTCGACCTCTTCATGGGCAGTCGCTCGGGCGTCGACCACTGGCTTGACGAGATGGCGGCCGACCAGGCGTTCCGACAGTTCATCCAGGCGGTAGCCGAAGCCGCTGGCCGGCCACGGCAGTGGCCCACGAACGAACTCGTCGCCGCGCTCACCTACGACCCGCGGCTGCGCGCCCTCGCGCGGACAGAGGCCGGAGTCGGCCCCGAGTCCCGCCCTCGGGCACGACGGGCTCTCGCCACCGCGAGCTGAGACTCTCGCGCACGGAGTGAGCGCGCCGGTCGGGTAAACACCGGCCGTCGCGCTTTGACTCTGCTGCTGTCACGGAGGATGCTGGGACAGGTTCGCAATGACATCCCCGACTCAGCCCCGCGCGGCGCATCTCTCCGGCCCCGACGGGCTGCGCGCGATCGCCGTCGCCGCGGTGATCCTCTACCACCTGAGTCCCGGCGCGCTGCCCGGTGGCTTTCTCGGGGTCGATATCTTCTTCGTGATCAGCGGTTTTCTCATCACCGGTCTGCTGTTGAGGGAGCGCACGGAGACAGGGCGCATCCGACTGGGCGCGTTCTGGGCTAGGCGAGCGCGGCGGCTTCTGCCGGCTCTCGTTGTGCTGCTCATGGTCTGCAGCAGCGCCGCTCTGCTGCTCGGCGGCGACGTACTGGTGCACCTCGGCCGCCAGCTTCTCGGGGCGGCCACCTTCAGCAGCAACTGGCTGTCGATCGCTGCGGGCCAGAGTTACTTCGATTCGACCACCCCCGACCTGTTCCGTAACCTGTGGTCGCTGGCGGTGGAGGAGCAGTTCTACCTGGTCTGGCCGTTCGCCGTGCTGCTGCTCGCCCTGGTCCGCTCGCACCGGGCCCGGGTGATCATCGTCGCCGCTCTCGCCGTGCTCTCGGCCGTAGCGATGGTGATGCTCTACGTACCCGGCGGAGATGCGACGCGGGTCTACTACGGCACCGACACCCATGCCTTCGGGCTCGCGATCGGCGCGGCGCTTGCCCTCGCCCTCAGCAGGCGATCGCTCGGCCATCGCTGGCTCACGGTACTCGGCGTCGTCGCCCTGGCGGCCGTGCTCGCCACCACCGCGCTGCTACCGGACAGCTCGCCCATCACCTACCAGGGTGGCCTTGTCGGGGTGGGTCTCCTCACCGCGGTCGTGATCGCCGCCGCCGTCGGATCTAGGCTCGGCCGGGTACTGGATGTCGCCCCGCTGCGCTGGGTCGGCGCACGGTCCTATGGGCTGTACCTCTGGCACTGGCCGGTGTTCGTTCTCGTGGTGGCCGCGCTCCCCACCTGGCAACGCACCGGCGCGGGTGGCTGGGAACTCGGCGGCATCGCGCTGGCCATCACCGTCGCGGCGGCGACCCTGTCGTACCGCTTCGTCGAGCAGCCGATTCGACGCGACGGATTCGCCGCCACCTGGCACCGCTGGACACGGGCCTGGGGTTCCGGGGCAGCGCGGGCGGTCGGCGCTGTCGCGGTCGCCATCCTGCTCCTGGCCGGCGTCCTGGCGACCACGGGCGCGGTGCTTCGGGACCCGGGCGTGAGTTCGGCCCAGGCCGCGATCGAGGCCGGCGCGAAGGCGATCACGCCCGCTCCCGCCACCACGAGCGCCGCTCCCGCTGTGCCCGGGGCGGGAACGCCGACACCAGCCGCTCCGCCACCGCTGCCGGGCGGCGACCAGATCAGCGCCATCGGCGACTCCGTGATGCTGGCGTCCGCGCCAGAGCTGGAAGCGGCCTTCCCCGGTATCGACATCAATGCAGTCGTCTCTCGGCAGGCATCCACCGCCCCCGGCATCGTGCAGGGCATGATCGACGCGGGCACACTGCGGCAGACGCTGCTCATCGGTCTCGGCACGAACGGACCGATCGACCCCAGCATCCTGGAGAAGCTGCACAGCATGATCGGACCACGGCATCAGATCGTCGTCGTCAATGTCGAGGCGCCGCGGGGCTGGGTTGACGGCGTCAACAGCGAGCTCAGTCACTTCGCCCAGGAGTACCGGAACGTGGAGCTGGCGAACTGGCAAGACGCCATCTCGGGCAAGCTCGACCTGCTCGCCCGCGACCAGATCCATCCGGGGCAGAGCGGCGGGCTCGTCTACGTGCAGGCGGTCACCGAGGCGCTGCAGCGATTGGCCGAACTGCCGCCGACCCTCGGCCCGAACGACTACGGACTCGCACCGGTTCCCCTGTAGGCGATCCGAGAGGATGATCGGGGCATGGATGTGACAGCGATCGAGCCCATGCTCGCGAAAGCCGTAACCACCATCCCACCGGAAGGCGGCGTGAGCTACGAGCCGAAATGGGACGGCTTTCGCGCGATCGTCTACTGGGACGGCACCACGGTGTCGATAGGGAGCCGCGGGGCGAAGTGGCTCACGCGATACTTTCCCGAACTGGTAGCCGAGTTCGAACGACAGCTGCCGGAGCCGTGCGTGATCGACGGCGAGATCGTCGTCAGGCAGGGTCCGGAGGGGTCTGAGCGCCTGGACTGGGAGGCACTGTCGCAGCGCATCCACCCCGCAGACAGCCGGATCACCAAGCTGTCGGGCGAGACGCCCGCCGCGTTTGTCGCGTTCGACCTGCTCTCCCTCGGCAACCGATCGTTGCTCGATGAGCCGTTCTCCGAACGTCGCAGGGCGCTCGAGACGCTGTTCGCGCCCATCACGGCCCCGTTGCATCTCACGCAGACCACGACCGATCGCGAGCTGGCCGAGCGCTGGCTGGTCGAGTTCGAGGGTGCAGGGCTCGACGGGGTCGTCACCAAGCCGCTCGATGAGCGCTACGCGCCCGGCAAGCGGGTGATGTTCAAGACCAAGCACGCTCGCACGGCGGATGTCGTACTGCTCGGCTACCGCATCCATAAGAGCGGCAGCGGGGTCGGGTCGCTCCTCGTCGGCCTGTACGGCTCAGACGGCGTACTGCACAACGTGGGCGGCGCCTCGGCGTTCACCGACAAGAAGAGGCTCGAGCTGGTGGATGAGCTCGCGCCTCTGGTGGTGAGGGACGAATCCGGCGAGGCGGTAAAGGGGGCCACCGATCGCAGCCGTTTCTCCGCGAGCAAAGACGTCTCATTCGTACGGCTCGAACCCACCCGCGTACTCGAGGTGAAATACGACCAGCTCGAGGGCGCCCGATTCCGGCACTCGGTGCAGTTCTTTCGCTGGCGCCCCGACCGCGATGCGACGTCGTGCACCTTCGACCAGCTCGAGAAGGTGGCCGGATACGACCTCGGTGGGGTACTTACTTAGCGGTCCCCGAGCTAGGCCTTCTTAGCCTTGCTCGGCTGCACCCGCGGCGGCTCGCCCGGCATCTTCGGATAGTCGGGCGGGAAGGGCAGCTCGCCCAGGCCGTTCGCGAGGTCTCGCTCCCACCAGCCCAGGAGCGCATCGATGGTGCCCGGCTTCGCGCCGAAGTCCTTCCACGGGTCGCCGACCGTCGCCAGCCGCTCCGGCATCGTCAGGATGGTGAAGGCTTTTGGGTCGACAGACTCCAGTTCGTCCCAGCTGATCGGCGCAGAAACCGGGGCGTAGGCCAGCGCTCGCGGGCTGTACGCCCCGGCCATGGTGCGGTCACGGTTGGCCTGATTGAAGTCGACGAAGACCTTCTGCCCGCGCTCTTCCTTCCACCAATTGGTCGTCACTGCCGCGGGCATGCGCCGCTCCAGCTCTCGCGCCGCCGCGATCACGGCATGACGCACATCGAGAAATTCCCGGATGGGTTCGATCGGCGCGAAGACGTGCAGACCACGATTGCCGGATGTCTTGATGAACGCGTCGAGACCGGCCTCGGCAAGCACCTTCCGCAGCTCGAGCGCCGCCGGCACCGCGTCGTCGAAGTCGGTGCCGGGCTGTGGATCGAGGTCGATGCGCAGCTGGTCGGGATTATCGGAGTTCTCCGCGCGAGACGGCCACGGATGGAAGACCACGGTGTTCATCTGCGCCGCCCAGACGGCTACCGCCGGTTCGTCGATCACCAGCTGCGGGTGGCTGCGAGCGCTCGGGTAGACGACCATCACCGATCGCACGTAGTCGGGCGCGCCCTTGGGAGGGTTCTTGGAGAAGAACTGCTCCCCGTCGATACCGTCGCCGAAGCGCTGCAGCGAGATCGGCCGATCGCCGTTCGCGGCCACGAAGGCGTCGCCGACCGTGACCAGATACTTCGCCAGATCGAGCTTGGTGATGCCGGGCTCGGGCCAGATCACCCGTGACGGGCTCGAGATCCGCACCTCCCGCGTGCCATTCGGTCCCGGCACCTTGATCGTCGTCGCTTCGCTCGCCATGCCCGCTACGGTACCCGCTCGCGCGCATCCGCTGTCGGATCGGCGCTCCGCTGCCCGTCAACCGGCAACGGACCGCCGAAAGGGCCGCGCAAACAGCGATGGCCCCGCTCAACAAGCGGGGCCATCGGCTACGAAACGGTCTTACTTGCCTTCTTCGGCTGAGCCCTCTTCGGCACTGACCTCGGCGGTCTCGGTGTCGATCGCCTCGGACTGCGCGGTGGTCTCCTCAGGGGCGCTCTCGTCGCCGATCGCGTCGGCCTGGGCCTCCAGGGGAGACTCGACCTCCGCAGCGTCATCAGCCTCGGTGGCCGGCTCCTCCACAGCCACATCGGCGGGCGTCTCGTCTTCAGCGACCTCGACCGGGGCGGCCTTCGGCTGCTTGGTGTCGGCCTTCGCCTTCGGCTTGGCGTTCACGGGCTCGAGAACGAGCTCGATCTGCACCATCGACGCGTTGTCGCCCTTGCGGAAGCCGAGCTTCGTGATGCGGGTGTACCCGCCCTCGCGGAACTCGACCAGCGGCGCGATCTCGGTGAAGAGCTCGTGGATGACGTTCTTGTCACCGATGATCGCGAGTGCACGACGACGGTTGTGCAGGTCGCCCTTCTTCGCGAAGGTGATGAGCCGCTCGGCAACCGGACGCAGGCGCTTGGCCTTCGTCTCGGTCGTCTTGATGCTCTTGTGGGTGAACAGGGCAGCTGCGAGGTTCGCAAGCATGAGGCGCTCGTGCGCCGGTCCGCCGCCGAGGCGCGGTCCCTTAGTTGGTGTTGGCATGTCTAGATCTCCAGTAGTGAAACGTCGTTAAGCCGGGGCTCAGACGGTGGTCTCTTCGTCGTCGTATCCGCTGTAGAAGTGGGCACCGTCGAATCCGGGAACTGAATCCTTGAGCGACAGGCCCATCTCGACGAGCTTGTCCTTGACCTCGTCGACCGACTTCTGTCCGAAGTTACGGATGTTCATGAGCTGGGTCTCCGACAGGGCGACCAGTTCGCTCACCGTGTTGATTCCCTCGCGCTTGAGGCAGTTGTAGCTGCGCACAGACAGGTCGAGGTCCTCGATCGGCATGCTCAGCTCGCTGGAGAGAACGGCGTCGACCGGAGCCGGGCCGATCTCGATGCCCTCGGCCGCGGCGTTCAGCTCGCGCGCGAGTCCGAAGAGCTCGACCAGGGTGCGACCGGCCGAAGCGATCGCGTCACGCGGGGTGATCGCGTTCTTGGTCTCGACATCCACGACCAGGCGGTCGAAGTCGGTGCGCTCACCGGCACGGGTCGCCTCGACACGATAGGTCACTTTGAGCACGGGCGAGTAGATCGAGTCGATCGGGATCTGGCCCGCCTCGCTGAACTCGCTGCGGTTCTGGGTGGCCGAGACGTAGCCGCGACCGCGCTCGATGGTCAGTTCGAGTTCGAACTTGGCCTTGTCGTTGAGGGTCGCGATGACGAGCTCGGGGTTGTGGATCTCCACACCGGCCGGAGCCGAGATGTCGGCGGCCGTGACCTCGCCAGCACCCTGCTTGCGCAGGTAGGCGGTGATCGGCTCGTCGTGCTCGCTCGACACGACGAGACCCTTGATGTTCAGGATCATCTCCGTGACGTCTTCCTTCACACCGGCGACGGTGCTGAACTCGTGAAGCACACCATCGACGCGGATGCTGGTGACAGCGGCGCCGGGGATGGACGACAGGAGCGTGCGACGAAGAGAGTTGCCGAGGGTGTAACCGAAGCCGGGCTCAAGCGGCTCGATGATGAACCGTGAACGGAACTCGGAGATGTTCTCTTCGGTCAGAGTGGGGCGCTGTGCGATGAGCACTGTTATTCCTTTCGGCGAAGTGTCCGCTATTTGACACTTGTGCGATCAACCGGTGGCGGGCCGGCCGTTATTGAGTTGTTTTCGAGATTTAAGCGGGTCGAGCTTGTCGAGACTTCACACCGCTGTCAGGCGGATCGAGCTTGTCGAGATCTCACCAGCGAGTAACTCTCGTGGCAGGGTGTCTCGACACGCGCGCCGGAAGGGCGCGCTGCTCGACCCGTCGGCGGGTTTAGCTGCGCTAAACCCGGCGACGTTTCGGCGGGCGGCAACCGTTGTGCGCCTGCGGGGTGACGTCGTTGATCGAACCCACCTCGAGGCCGGCGGCCTGAAGCGAACGGATCGCGGTCTCACGACCGGAACCCGGTCCCTTGACGAAGACGTCGACCTTCTTGAGGCCGTGCTCCTGTGCCTGGCGAGCAGCGGACTCGGCGGAGAGCTGTGCGGCGAACGGGGTCGACTTGCGTGAACCCTTGAAGCCGACGGTTCCCGACGAAGCCCAGCTGACGACGGCGCCAGTCGGGTCGGTGATGGTCACGATCGTGTTGTTGAACGTCGACTTGATGTGGGCCTGGCCCACCGCGATGTTCTTCTTTTCCTTCTTGCGCGGCTTACGAACGGCCGATTTTGGTGCTGCCATGGTTTTCTCCTAAAAAACGTTTATGGCGATGCGAGCAGTGCTCGCTATCGGGCCTTCTTCTTGCCGGCGACGGTGCGCTTCGGGCCCTTGCGGGTGCGAGCGTTGGTCTTGGTGCGCTGTCCGTGAACGGGCAGTCCCTTGCGGTGACGGATGCCCTGGTAGCTGCCGATCTCGACCTTGCGACGGATGTCGGCTGCAACCTCGCGGCGCAGGTCGCCCTCCACCTTGAAGTTTCCTTCGACGTAGTCGCGCAGAGCGATGAGCTGGTCATCGGTCAGATCTTTTACGCGGATCTCGCCGCTGATCTGGGTGTCGGCGAGGGTCTTGAGCGCCCTCGTACGGCCGACGCCGTAGATATATGTCAATGCGACCTCGACGCGCTTATCGCGCGGGATGTCGACTCCTGCTAGACGAGCCATGATGGCTTCTCCTGTGTGATGAGTGGAGGTGTTGGACAGTCCCGGTGCCAGGGCCTCCACCCTGGGTGTCCCCCGAGATCACTCGGGTTATTGGAACTGCTCTGGTTTCCGCGGATCGAGCTTGTCGAGATCTCACCGGTGAGTTACCGGTAGGTGAGGTCTCGACAAGCTCGACCCGCAGGAAGTTTTAGCCCTGGCGCTGCTTGTGCCGGGGGTTCGACTTGCAGATGACCATCACGTTTCCGTGGCGACGGATGACGCGGCAGTGCTCGCAGATCGGCTTGACGCTCGGGTTGACCTTCATGTGTTTCTCTTTTCGCTGTCTTCGTACCGCTTCACTCGCTCGCTGAGCTTGTCGAAGCGGCCGTTACTTTCCAGAAAACCTTTATTTGTAGCGGTAGACGATGCGGCCGCGGGTCAGGTCGTATGGGCTCAGCTCCACGATCACGCGGTCCTCAGGAAGGATGCGGATGTAATGCTGGCGCATCTTGCCCGAAATGTGGGCAAGAACGCGGTGGCCGTTCGTCAACTCAACGCGAAACATCGCGTTGGGAAGAGCTTCGACTACTGCGCCTTCGATCTCGATGACACCGTCTTTTTTGGCCATTGCCTCTTCGTCGCTAAAATATTGATTGCTGGTCGTGCGGTTGGATTGTGGCGCCGGCTCCGCCAGCGTGCGAACACGACAACGGGCATGCCAAAACAGGCAGCAGACACCAAAGATCTATCCTAGGTGTGTTGCGTGCGTTTTGCCAACTACGGGAGTACTATCCCCACCGCTCTGAGCGAACCGGAACACCTCAGCGAACGGGCACGGGAACCACGCCGAGCGGCGCCAACCCGGCTGCTCCGCCGTCCTCTGCCGTCAGCACCCAGATCCCGCCCGAATGCACCGCCACGGAGTGCTCCCAGTGCGCGGCGGCCGTGCCATCGGTTGTTGCGACAGTCCATTCGTCCTCACGGGTGAAGGTGTCGATACCGCCAAGGGTCACCATCGGCTCGATCGCGACGACCAGTCCCGGCTTCACGTCGGCACCACGGCCGCGCACCCGATAGTTGAACACCGGCGGCTCTTCGTGCATCGACCGGCCGATGCCATGCCCCACGTAGTCCTCGAGGATGCCGTAGTGCCCTGCGCCCTCGAGGTAGTCCTCGATCGCCGCACCGACTTCATTGAGGTGCCGGGCCGTGGCGAGCGCGGCGATACCGTGCCAGAGCGACTGCTCGGTGTCATCCGCCAGCCTCTTCCGCTCATCAACGAGCGCCGGGCGCGAGTTGTCGGGAACGACCACGCTGAACGCAGCGTCACCGTTCCAGCCGCCCAGTTCGGCACCGCTGTCGATCGAGACGATGTCGCCCGGCTCGATCACCCTGCCGCCCGGGATCCCGTGCACGACATCGTCGTTCACCGACGTGCAGATCGTGTGGACGTATCCCGGTTCCTTCATGAAGTTCGGCACGCCGCCAAGGCTACGGATCGTCTTCTCGGCGATCGCGTCGAGCTCGAGGGTGGTGATGCCGGGACGGATCGCCGAACGCACCGCGGCGAGGGAGGCTGCGGTTGCGAGCCCTGGTGCAACCATGGCTGCGAGTTCTGTCGGCGTCTTATAGATGCCGCGCGTACGAAGGGCCACTGTGTTGTGGGCGGGCTAGGCCGCGGGCTGAATGTCCCGCTCGAGCAGGGCCTGCTCGATGCGGTCGCTCACGTCGTCGATCTCGCCGAGACCGTCCACCTCGATGAGCAGGCCCATGTCACGGTAGACCGGGATGAGCGGCGCCGTCTCCTGCAGGAACACGTCCTGGCGGTGGCGGATGGCCGCCTCGGTGTCGTCGGCACGGCCGAGTTCGAGCGCACGCTTGCGCAGGCGGGCGACAACCTCCTCCTTCTCGGCGACGAGAAGGATGGCGGCATCGAGCGACTCTCCCTGGGCGGCCAGCAGGGCGTCGAGGAAGTGAATCTGCTCCAGGGTGCGCGGATAGCCGTCCAGGATGAAGCCGTTCACGGCATCCGGCTGCTCGAGACGGTCGGAGACGAGCTGGTTGGTGAGGTCGTCGGGAACGTAGTCGCCGGCGGCCATGATGCTCGCCACCTTGAGGCCGAGAGGCGTCTCGTCTTTCACGTTCTGGCGGAAGATATCTCCCGTCGCGATCGCCGGGATGGAGTAGCGCTCTGCGAGCCGTGCGGACTGCGTCCCCTTGCCGGCCCCGGGCGGGCCGACTATGAGGAGGCGTGTCATCGAAGCAGGCCTTCGTAGTGACGTTGCTGCAGCTGCGAGTCGATCTGCTTGACGGTCTCGAGACCAACGCCGACGATGATCAGGATGCTCGCGCCACCGAACGGGAAGTTCTGGTTGGCGCCGAACAGGCCGAGTGCGATCAGCGGGATCAGCGCGATGATGCCGAGGTACAGCGACCCGGGCAGCGTCACGCGGGTGAGCACGTAGTCGAGGTATTCGGCGGTCGGCCGGCCGGCACGGATGCAGGGGATGAACCCGCCGTACTTCTTCATGTTGTCGGCGACCTCCTCCGGGTTGAAGGTGATCGCGACGTAGAAATAGGTGAACCCGACGATGAGCAGGAAGTACAGCAGCATGTAGAGCGGGTTGTCGCCGGTCTGCAGGTTGTTGGTGATCCAGGTCACCCATGCTGCGGGCGCCTTGCCGGCCGCCGGCTGGTTGAACTGGGCGATCAGCGCTGGCAGGTACAGGAGCGACGAGGCGAAGATGACGGGCACCACGCCGGCCATATTGACCTTGATCGGTATGTACGTGTTGTTGCCGCCGTAGGTTCGGCGGCCGACCATTCGCTTGGCGTACTGGACGGGTATTCGTCTCTGCGATTGTTCGACGAACACCACGAGCCCCATGATGATGATTCCCATCACGATCACGCCCAGGAAGACCTCGAAGCCCTTCGACTGCTTGATGGCCCAAAGGGATCCGGGGAAGCGAGCGGCGATCGACGTGAAGATGAGGATCGACATTCCGTTGCCGATGCCGCGCTCGGTGATGAGCTCACCCATCCACATGATGAGTCCGGTGCCCGCGGTCATCGTGATGACCATGAGCAGCACGGCGTACCAGGCCGAGTTGGTGATGAGCTGCGTGCACTCGGTGGTGCTGGTGCTGCCGAAGAGCGAACCGCTGCGGGCGACGGTGATGAGCGTGGTCGACTGCAGAACGCCGAGGCCGATGGTGAGGTAGCGCGTGTACTGCGTGAGGCGCGCCTGGCCGGACTGGCCCTCCTTGTAGAGGGTCTCGAAGTGCGGGATGACGACGCGCAGCAGCTGCACGATGATCGAGGCCGTGATGTACGGCATGATGCCCAGCGCGAAGATCGATAGCTGGAGCAGGGCGCCGCCGCTGAACAGGTTGACCAGCTCGTAGAGGCCGGTCGTGTTCGCGTTGGCCGCGATGCAGGTCTGCACGTTCGCGAAGTTGACGAACGGGGAGGGGATGAACGACCCCAGGCGGAACAGCGCGATCAGGGCCAACGTGAACAGGAGCTTCTTTCGAAGGTCCGGTGTGCGGAAAATCCGCCCTACGGCTCTGAACACGACGCCTCCTGGCTTATTACGGCACTGCTCAACACTGCTGAACTGCCACTGCTAGTCAAAAACAGGTGGCCCGCGCGTGCGGGCCACCTGGACGTTTCAACGTCAGTTCTTGATGGAGCCGCCCGCTGCGACGATCTTCTGCTCGGCTGAGCCGGAGACCTTGTCAACTGCAACGTTCAGCTTAACCGCAATGTCGCCCGCCCCGAGAACCTTGACCTTCTCGTTCTTGCGAACGGCGCCCTTGGCGACGAGGTCACTCACGGTGACGTCGCCACCCTTCGGGTACAGCTCGGCAAGCTTTTCGAGATTGACGACCTGGTACTCGACGCGGAACGGGTTCTTGAACCCGCGCAGCTTCGGGGTGCGCATGATGCTCGACAGGTTGCCGCCCTCGAGCCCGAGACGCACCTGGTAGCGCGCCTTCGTTCCCTTGGTACCGCGACCGGCGGTCTTACCCTTTGATCCCTCACCGCGACCGACACGAGTGCGGTCCTTCTTCGACCCGGGGGCCGGACGGAGGTGATGCATCTTCAGCACCTGCGGGCGCGACACGACGTCGGCCTTCGGGGCCTTCTTCGCCGGTGCGGCCTTGGCGGCGGGTGCCTTTTCGGCAGGCGCAGCATCCGTTTTGGGCGCGGCGACCTTGGCCGCGGGCGCCTTGGCGACCGGAGCCTTCTCGGCGGCAGCAGCCTTGGGCGCAGCAGCCTTGGGCGCAGCAGCCTTCGTTGCAGCGGCTTTCGGCGCTGCTGCCTTAGCGGCCGGAGCCTTGGCCGCGGGGGCCTTCTTCTCAGGCGTTTCGTCAGCCATTAGTCAATCTCCTCGACCTTGACCAGGTGAGCGACGGTGCGAACGTATCCGCGGTTCTGCGAGTTGTCCTCGCGAACAACGACGTCGCCGATGCGCTTCAGGCCGAGGCTCCGAAGCGTGTCGCGCTGGTTCTGCTTTTCACTGATTTTGGACTTGATCTGGGTCACCTTGAGGCGCGCAGCCATCAGACACCTGCCTTAGCTTCAGCCTGCAGGCGCAGGAGACGCGGCGGTGCGACCTCTTCGAGCGTGAGGCCGCGTCGTGCTGCTACGGCACTCGGCTCCTCGAGCTGCTTGAGGGCAGCGACTGTCGCGTGAACGATGTTGATCGTGTTCGACGAGCCGAGCGACTTGCTCAGCACGTCGTGGATGCCCGCACACTCGAGTACGGCGCGCACCGGGCCGCCGGCGATAACACCGGTACCCGCGGAGGCCGGACGCAGCAGGACGACGCCTGCCGCAGCCTCACCCTGCACGGGGTGCGGGATGCTCGCACCGACGCGGGGGACGCGGAAGAAGTTCTTCTTCGCCTCCTCGACGCCCTTGGAGATCGCGGTCGGCACCTCGCGGGCCTTGCCGTAACCAACGCCGACCAGTCCGTTGCCGTCGCCGACGACGACGAGAGCGGTGAAGCTGAAGCGACGACCACCCTTGACGACCTTGGAGACGCGGTTGATAGTAACGACGCGCTCGAGGAACTGGCTCTTCTCAGAGTCACGGCTTCCGCGCTGCTGGTTCGGGTTGCGCTCGCGACCGCCACGACGGGCCTCGCGGGGCTCGTTCGCGGCGGCGTCGGTGGTCGCAGCAGCGGTCTCGACGACCTCTGCTGTCGGCTCTGCGGCCTCAGCTGGTGGGTTGGTGTTCGTAACGTCACTCACAGGTCGAGTCCGCCCTCTCGTGCTCCATCGGCGATCGCAGCGACGCGTCCTGCGTACTTGCTGCCACCACGGTCGAATACAACGGCGTCGACGCCCGCCTTCTTGGCGCGCTCGGCGACGAGTTCGCCGACCTTGTGCGCCTTGGCCGTCTTGTCACCATCGAAGGTGCGCATGTCGGCCTCGAGGGTCGATGCCGACGCAAGGGTGAAACCCTTGCTGTCGTCGACGACCTGGACGAATACGTGGCGAGCTGAACGCGTGACCACGAGGCGCGGACGCGCCTCGGTGCCGACGACCTTCTTGCGAAGACGTGCGTGGCGACGGCCCTTGGCCGCCGACTTGCTCTTGCCTCTAGTTCCGAGAGCCATGATTATTTACCACTCTTTCCGGCCTTGCGGCGGACTACCTCGCCGGCGTAGCGCACGCCCTTGCCCTTGTAGGGCTCGGGCTTGCGCAGCTTGCGAATGTTTGCGGCGACCTCGCCGACGGCCTGCTTGTCGATGCCGTGCACCGTCAGCTTGTTGTTGCCCTCGACGGCGAAGGAGATTCCCTCCGGCGGGTCGACAGTGATGGAGTGCGAGTAACCGAGGGCGAACTCGAGCGAGTTGCCCTTGGCCTGCACGCGGTAACCGGTACCGACGATCTCGAGACCCTTCGAGTACCCGTCCGTCACGCCGATGATCTGGTTGGCGATGAGGGTGCGGGTGAGACCGTGCAGCGAACGCGATTCGCGCTCGTCGTCCGGGCGGGTGACCAGCAGCTGGCCGTCCTCGAGCTTGACCTCGATGGGGCTCTTCACGGTGAGCGCGAGCTCACCCTTCGGACCCTTTACGGCGACGGCAGAACCATCGACCGTGACGGTGACGCCGGCGGGGACGTCAATCGGAAGTCTTCCAATACGTGACATGACGAATTACCACACGTAGGCGAGGACTTCCCCACCCACGCCCTTCTTCGAAGCCTGGCGGTCCGTGAGGAGGCCGGACGAGGTCGACAGGATGGCGACGCCGAGTCCGCCGAGAACGCGCGGGATCTCAGTCGACTTCGCGTACACGCGGAGGCCCGGCTTCGACACGCGCTTGATGCCCGCAATGGAGCGCTCGCGGTTGGGGCCGTACTTGAGGTCGATGGTCAGCGTCTTTCCGACGCGGGCATCCTCGATCTTCCAGCTGCCGATGTAGCCCTCGGTCTTGAGGATCTCGGCGATGTGGGACTTGAGCTTGGAGCTCGGCATGGACACGGTTTCGTGGTACGCCGAATTCGCGTTGCGCAGTCTGGTCAGCAGGTCTGCGACCGGATCTGTCATTGTCATGATGGTGGTGCCTTCCTCACCCGGTTTCGGACATCCTGTACAAGGAAGCCGACCTCGGTGATCGGTATTTACGGTGGTTGAGCTTGTCGAAACCTAAGCGGGTGTGTTCTCTGCGTTACGGAACGGGAAGCCGAGCGCCTTGAGCAGCGCGCGACCCTCGTCATCGTTCTTCGCGGTGGTCACGACGGTGATGTCGAAACCGCGAACACGGTCGATGCGGTCCTGGTCGATCTCGTGGAACATCGACTGCTCCGTGAGACCGAAGGTGTAGTTGCCGTGGCCGTCGAACTGCTTGTCCGACAGGCCGCGGAAGTCGCGGATGCGCGGGAGCGCGAGCGAGAGCAGGCGGTCGAGGAACTCCCAGGCCCGGTCACCGCGAAGGGTGACATGGGCGCCGATCGGCTGGCCCTCACGCAGTTTGAACTGCGCGATGGACTTGCGGGCGGCGGTGACTTGAGGCTTCTGGCCGGTGATCGCGGTGAGGTCCTTGACCGCGCCATCGATGATCTTGCCATCGCGGGCCGCCTCGCCGACGCCGGTGTTGACGACGATCTTCACGAGACCGGGCACCTGGTGCACGTTCGTGAAGGCGAAGTCCTTCTTCAGCTGGGCGGAGATCTCGGTCTGGTACTTCGCCTTAAGGCGCGGCTGGATTTTGCCAGGCGCCGAGGTGGTGGCGTTGCTCATGATTACTCTGCGTCCTTCTCGGCGTCGATCGTCTCGGTCTTCGCCTTGGTGGTTGATGCCTTCGCCTTGGTGGGCTTGGCTGCGCGGCGCGACGGCTTGAAGTAGCGCACGCGGCTGGTCTTGCCGTCTTTGTTCGTCTCCACGCGGAAGCCGACACGTGCCGGCTGCTTGGTGGAGGGGTCGACGAGCTGAACGTTGGACACGTGGATCGGGGCCTCATGGGTCTCGATGCCGCCGGTCTTGGTGCCGCGATCGGTCTGGCCGACGCGCACGTGCTTGGTGACGAAGTTGACACCCTGCACGACGACGCGGTTCTTCTCGACGAGCACCTCGATCACTTCGCCCTGCTTGCCGCGGTCTCCGCCGCGAGCCTGGGACGGGCCACTGATCACCTGGACCAGGTCGCCCTTCTTGATGTTCGCCATGACTAAATGACCTCCGGTGCCAGCGAGATGATCTTCATGAACTTCTTGTCGCGAAGCTCGCGACCGACCGGTCCGAAGATGCGCGTTCCACGCGGGTCGCCATCAGCCTTGAGGATGACGGCGGCGTTCTCGTCGAACTTGATGTACGAGCCGTCGACGCGACGGGTCTCCTTCTTGGTGCGAACGATGACCGCCTTGACGACGTCACCCTTCTTGACGTTGCCGCCAGGGATCGCATCTTTGACCGTGGCGACGATGACATCGCCGAGGCCGGCGTAGCGACGGCCTGAGCCGCCGAGAACGCGAATCGTGAGCAGCTCTTTGGCGCCGGTGTTGTCGGCGACCTTGAGCCTGGATTCCTGCTGAAGCATGAGTTGTGTCCTTTATCGAAGCAAGCCGAGGCTTACTTGGCCTTCTCGAGGATCTCGACGAGGCGCCAGCGCTTTGTAGCGCTCAGCGGGC
>JAODAT010000062.1 GCA_025463565.1 Microbacteriaceae bacterium | reverse complement strand
GTCCAGGCACCCCACGTGGAGGTCACCGCGATCGACACGCGCGAGGAGTACCTCGCCGCCGTCGCCGCCATCGCCGCTGGCAGCGGACCTGTCGCGGTCGACGCCGAGCGGGCATCGGGCTTTCGTTACTCCCAGCGCGCCTACCTCATCCAGGTCTTCCGCCGGGGTGCCGGCGTCTTCCTCTTCGACCCCCCGGCCATCGGCGACTTCGCGGAGCTCAATGCCGCGATCTCGGACGAGGAATGGATCTTCCACGCCGCCAGCCAGGACCTCGCCTGCCTGCGCGAGGTCGGTCTGGATCCGGCACGGATCTTCGACACCGAGCTCGGCGCGCGGATCGCGGGACTCCCGCGCGTGGGGCTGGGCACTGTCGTCGAGGAGCTCCTGGGCATCCATCTCGCCAAGGAGCACTCGGCCGCGGACTGGTCGACTCGCCCGCTTCCCCAATCGTGGCTGGTCTACGCCGCCCTCGATGTCGAGCTGCTGCCAGACCTGCGTGACGCTCTTGCCGACATCCTCGCCGGGGCGAACAAGACGGAGATCGCGAACCAGGAGTTCGCCGCAGTGCTCGCCCGCGAGGCGAAGCCGGTGAAAACGGACGCCTGGCGCCGCCTCTCCGGGCTTCACACCGTGCGCGGGGCCCGCAACCTCGCCGTCGCCCGCGAGCTGTGGGAGACGCGGGATCGTTTCGCGCAGGAGATCGACACCGCACCGGGGCGTCTGGTTCCGGACTCGTCTCTGGTCGCCGCGGCCAAGGCCATGCCGGAGACCCGGCAAGCCCTCGCCGCCATGCGCGACTTCAACGGCAGGGCCAGCCGTTCGGAGCTCTCACGCTGGTGGGCGGCCATCGAGGCCGGCCGCGCCACCGACGACCTCCCGGCACTGCGAGTGCCGGGAGACACGATGCCGCCACCGCGAATCTGGACCGAGCGCAATCCCGAGGCGGACCGTCGCCTGAAACTCGCCCGCGCCGCGATCACCGAACTGTCGACCGAGATAGCGATCCCGGTCGAGAACCTGCTGACCCCCGACCTGCTGCGCCGGCTGGCCTGGTCGCCACCCTCCCCCCTCGACCTCGAGAGCATCCGGAGCGGGCTGAACGACCTCGGCGCACGCCCGTGGCAGGTTGACGCAACCTCACAGCTAATTCACGATGCCTTTGTAGAGGCTAGCCAACCGCCTGAGGAGCCCGCCGACCCCGCTTCGTAGGAACATGCAAACGATTCTTGGGCCTATTTAGGCGAGCCTAAGCTCGTTGTGGGAGCGCGAGATCGTTTTCAGAACCTCAAGGAAAGTAGGGCATTGTGGCCGAACGGCATGAAGTCGTGTTCGTCGACGGGGTACGCACCCCCTTCGGGCGCGCGGGCGAAAAGGGCATGTACTGGAACACCAGGGCAGACGACCTCGTCGTCAAGGCGATGGTCGGACTGCTCGAACGCCACCCCGATCTTCCCAAGGACCGCATCGACGACGTCGCCATCGCGGCGACCACCCAGACTGGCGACCAGGGGCTCACGCTCGGTCGCTCCGCCGCCATTCTCGCGGGCCTTCCGAAGTCGGTGCCCGGCTTCGCTATCGACCGCATGTGCGCGGGTGCCATGACCTCCGTCACGACGATCTCGGGCGGCATCGCCTTCGGTGCGTACGATCTCGCTCTCGCCGGTGGAGTCGAGCACATGGGCCGACACCCGATGGGCTCGGGCGTCGACCCTAACCCACGCTTCCTCTCCGAGAAGCTCGTGAACGCCGAGGCCCTCAACATGGGTAACACGGCCGAGAAGATCCACGACCGCTTCCCGCAGCTCACGAAGGAACGCGCGGATCACTACGCGCTGCGTAGTCAGCAGAAGGCAGCGGCCGCCTACGACAATGGCAAGTTCCAGCCCGACCTCATCCCGGTCGCCATCCAGAGCGACGCAGGCTGGGGCCTCGCCACCCGTGACGAGGCGCTGCGCCCCGAGACCACGCTCGAGGGTCTCGCCTCGCTGAAGACCCCGTTCCGCCCGCACGGGCGCGTCACCGCCGGCAACTCGTCCGGTCTCAATGACGGTGCAACCATCAGCCTTCTTGCCAGCGAGGCGACGGCGAAGGAGCTGGGTCTCACCGCGAAGATGAAGCTGGTGAGCTTCGCCTTCGCCGGTGTCGAGCCGGAGATCATGGGCATCGGCCCGGTGCCGTCCACCGAGAAGGCACTTAAGAAGGCCGGACTCACCATCGACCAGATCGGCCTGTTCGAACTGAACGAGGCCTTCGCGGTGCAGGTGCTGTCGCTGCTCGACCACTTCGGCATCGACGACGACGACCCGCGGGTCAACCAGTGGGGGGGAGCGATCGCCATCGGGCATCCGCTCGCCTCGTCGGGCGTTCGCCTGATGATCCAGCTGGCCGCCCAGTTCAAGGAGCGCCCCGACGTGCAGTACGGCCTCACAGCCATGTGTGTCGGCCTCGGCCAGGGTGGCTCGGTCATCTGGGAGAACCCGTATTTCGACGGAAAGAAGAAGAACTAGATGACGACCGCGGAAGATTTCGCCGACCTGCGGGCCATGTCGCAGGACGAGGTGATCACGCACTCCTATGAGCGCGACGTCACTCTGCCCAGCGGCAAGGTGCTCGCACTCATCACCCTCGACAACAACCGCGACCACACTCGCCCGTCAACTCTCGGCCCGGAGACCCTGGTCGAGTTCGCGGAGATGCTCGACGCGCAGAAGGAGCGCGCGGCCAAGGGCGAGATCGCGGCAGTCGCGGTGACGGGCAAGCCGTTCTTCCTCGCGGCCGGCGCCGACCTGTCGCAGGCCAGCGACATCCCGAGCCGCGCCGTCGGCAAGCAGATGGCGCAGCTCGGCCACTGGTCGCTCGGCAAGCTCGGCGAACTGGGCGTCCCCTCATTCGTCTTCATCAACGGGCTCGCCCTCGGTGGCGGCGTGGAGATCGGGCTGAACGCCGACTACCGCACGATCGATCGCAACATTCCCGGTCTCGGACTGCCCGAGGTCTTCCTCGGCATCATCCCCGGCTGGGGCGGCGCTTACCTGCTGCCGAACCTCATCGGCATCGAGAACGCCCTCAAGGTGATCATCGAGAACCCGCTCAAGAACAACACCATGCTGAAGGGCCAGGAGGCGTTCGACCTCGGCATCGCGGACGCGATCTTCGACTCGGTGAGCTTCCTGGAGGAGTCCCTGAAGTGGGCCGATGGCGTGCTCAGCGGCACGATCAAGGTGAAGCGCCCCAACGAGCCCGGCAAGGTCGAGCGCGCCGTCAAGTGGGACATCGCGATCGGCATCGCGACCAAGACGCTCCAGAGCCGGATCGGCTCGATCGCCAAGTCGCCGTACCGCGCGCTCGATCTCGTCAAGGCCGCGAAGAACACGGACAAGAAGACCGGGTTCGCCGCCGAAGACGATGCTCTCGCCGACCTCATCTCTGGCGACCAGTTCCGCGCCAGCATCTACGCCTTCAACCTGGTGCAGAAGCGCGCCAAGCGCCCCGCCGGGGCACCGGACAAGAAGATCGCGAAGCCCGTCACCAAGATCGGCGTGATCGGGGCCGGCCTCATGGCCAGCCAGTTCGCGCTGCTCTTCGTCCAACGCCTGAAAGTGCCGGTGGTCATCACCGACCTCGACCAGGAGCGCGTCGACAAGGGTGTGAAGTACATCCACGACGAGATCCAGAAGCGGCTGGACAAGAAGCGCATCTCCCCCGATGACGCCAACCGTCTCACGGCGCTCGTCTCCGGAACCACGACTAAGGCGGACTTCGCCGAGTGTGACTGGGTGATCGAGGCCGTGTTCGAGGAACTCGGCGTCAAGCAAGACGTGTTCGCGGATGTCGAGCAGTACCTTTCCGACACCGCCGTACTCGCGACGAACACGTCGTCACTCTCGGTGGAGCAGATCGGCGCAAAGCTCAAGCACCCCGAGCGCCTGGTCGGCTTCCACTTCTTCAACCCGGTGGCTGTGATGCCGCTGATCGAGGTCGTGAGGACCCCGAAGACCGACGAGGAGACGCTGAGCACTGCGATGGTCGTCGCCGCGAAGCTCTACAAGAACGCGGTCATCACCACCGACACGCCCGGCTTCGTCGTCAACCGCATCTTGGCGAAGGTGCTCGGCGAGACGATGCACGCCGTGGACACCGGCACGCCGTTCGAGACGGTGGAAGAGTCGACCCGTCCGTTCGGACTGCCGATGACCCCGTTCGAACTGCTTGAACTGGTCGGCCTGCAGGTGGGCGCCCACGTGCTCGACACTCACCACGCCGCGTTCCCCGACCGGTTCTTCGACAGCGCGAACCTGCACAAGCTGGCCGATCTCGGCCACGTGTTCGAGCGGGACTCGAAGGGCAAGGTCAAGGGCATCGACAAGAAGGCGCGCGAGATCGTCGCGGGCGGCACGACTCCGATGACGGCCGAGCAGCTTCAGGTGCGCATCGAGGACGGCCTGGCCGACGAGATCCATCGCATGCTCGACGAGAAAGTCGTTGCGGCCGCCGAGGACATCGATCTCTGCCTCATCCTCGGCGCGGGTTACCCGTTCCAGATGGGTGGCGTCACGCCGTACCTCGACCGCGTTGGCGCGTCGGAGCGCGTGTTCCACGACACGTTCCACCACCCGGTGATCAGAGGTGTTCAGTAGGGAGTAGAGCGGGTGGAGCCTGTCGAGACCTCACCGACGTAGTTCGTCAGGGAGGTCTCGACCGGCTCGACCCGCTATTTTTCTAGCGCCCCAACGGGGTCATGTCCGCGTAGCGGTCGCCCACCGGTGCCGCGACGGCATCCAGGGTGGCCAGCTGGGCGTCCGTGAGCACCAGTCCGTCTGCCGCCACGTTCTCTTCGAGATACTGCACGCGCTTGGTACCGGGAATCGGCGCGATGTCATCCCCCTGCGCGAGCAGCCAGGCGAGCGCCACCTGGCCGGGCTTCGCCCCGAGTTCGGCGGCGACGGCATCCACCTGCTCGACGATGCGGATATTCGCCGCGAGGTTGTCCCCCTCGAAGCGCGGGTTGCTCCGGCGGAAGTCCGTCTCGTCGAGCTGGTCGAGCGAGCGGATCGTGCCCGTGAGGAATCCGCGGCCGAGCGGTGAGTAGGGCACGAAGCCGATGCCGAGTTCGCGGGTGAGCGGGAGGATTTCGGCCTCCGGATCACGGGTCCAGAGCGAGTACTCCATCTGGATGGCGGTGACGGGGTGAACGGCGTGGGCACGACGAATAGTCGCGGCCCCTGCCTCCGACAGTCCGTAGTGCAGGATCTTGCCCTCGTCGATCAGCTCCTTGAGCGCGCCGACCGTCTCCTCGATGGGAGTGTTCGGGTCCATGCGGTGCTGGTAGTAGAGGTCGATGTGGTCGGTGTCGAGGCGCTTCAGTGAACCTTCGACCGACAGTCGAACGTTCTCCGCGCTCCCGTCCATTCCGCGGCTGCCATCGCCGCGGTGCAGGATGGTGCCGAACTTGGTGGCGATCGTCACCTGGTCGCGCTTGCCTTTGAGAGCCTGCGCGAGCAGTTCTTCATTCAGGTATGGGCCATACATCTCGGCCGTGTCGAGGAAGGTGACGCCGAGTTCGAGTGCGCGATGGATGGTGGCGATCGAGGCGGCGTTGTCGCTGTTCGCCCCGGTGTAGAACGCGGACATCCCCATGAGTCCGAGGCCGATGCGGCCGATGACGGGTCCATTGGTTCCGAGTGTGATGTGCTTCATTCGTTTGGTGCCTTTCCTTGGTAAGTCGCGATCTTGAAATCGATGGCGGCAAGACTCTTCTTCATCTCGTCGAGTTGGTTGGCGACGACGATGCGGTGAGTGAGTAGCAGTTCGAGCCGGTCGTCGATAGTGTCCTCGCCGCGTCTGCACAGGTCGACGTACTCCCGAACACGAGCGATCGGCATGGATGTCGACCGGAGCTTAGTGAGAAACGTCACCCAGTTCACGTCCGACGGCGAATAGCGCCGGTGCGTCGACGACGCCCGATCGACGGGGTCGAGCATCAGGCCGGCGCGCTCGTAATAGCGCAGGGTATGCGTGGAGAGTCCGGTGCGCTCGGCCGCCTCCGAGATCGAGAGCAGCTCGTCTGTCGTGGTCATGCCTTAACGCTAAAACTTAGAGCGCGCTCTAAGTCAAATGCGATCAAACATGAGGTGCATTGGCAGCCGCGGCCGCCTGCGCAACCGCAACCAGCAGTGGTGGCACATCCAACGGACCCGTCACGACCTCGATGAGCGTCAGAACATCAGGCCGGTTCTCCGCACTCGCGAAAGCCGCCGCGACCTCGGCACCGGTCGTGGCACGAAAAGCCTGCGTCGTCGCATCCGTGCCTCCCATGGCAGGCAGGAACGCCGTCCAGTCCCACGGCGCTATGTCGTTGTATGGGCTGGTCGGGCCGTGGATGGCACGCTCCACGGTATAGCCCGCGTTGTTCACGATGACGACCACGGCGGGGACTTGCTCGGCGATGAGTGTGCCCAGCTCGGCAATGGTCAACTGGGCCGCGCCATCCCCGATCAACAGCACGGGTCGGCGGAGCGGGGCGGCGAGACCCGCACCCAGCAGTGCGGGCAGCGTGTAGCCGATGGATGCCCACAGCGGCTGCCCGACGAAGACGCAGTCGTGCGGCAGGCGGTGAGGTCCGATCCCATAGAAGGAGGTGCCCTGGTCCGCGAGCACCGTGTCGCCCGGGCGAAGCGCCGCCGCGACGATGCGCCACAGGTCACGCTGGGTGAGCGGTTCATCGGTCGGGGTCACCTCGACGGCGCCCCACGCCGCGCCCGCAACCGGAGTGGGATGCCCCGGGTCGGGAAGGAGTGCCTCGAGCTCGGCCAGCGTGTCGATCAGTTCGACGCCGGCGAAGGTGCGTCCGGCGACCACCGCGGAGTGCGGCAGCAGGTCGATCCGGCGGGAATCGTCGAGTCGTTCGCTGAAGAATCCGCTGATCAGGTCGGTGAAGTAAACACCGGCCGTGATGAGCACCTCGGCAGACTCGAACTCGTCACGCACCGCTGGGTCGCTCGCGGCGCCGATGTACGTTCCGATGAAGTGCGGATCGGACTCGTCGATCACCCGGCGCCCCCACAGCAGCGAACCGAACCTGAGCCCGGCCGAGGCGAGAAACGAGTGGAGCGCCGGTTCGGCATGAACGCGATTGACGAAGATGTCCGCGAGCACCACCGGCCGTGCACCGTTCGCCGACAGTCTGACCGCCAGGAACTCGGCCGCCGCGTCGCGGAAGTCTTGGAGCGCCCGCGGATCCGACACCGGCGTCGTGTCGCCGAGGTCGCTCGTGGGAGGCTCGGTCGCAAGCTCTGCGATGTCGGCCGGCAACGACAGGTAGCCGGGCTGGTTCGCGCGCAGCATTGCAACGAGCACCCGATCGATCTCCGAGCAGGCGTCGGCCGCGCCCAGCATCGCCTGCGCCACGGTGACCTCCGCCGTCATTCGCAGCGTGTGACCGAAGTCACCGTCGCCCAGCGAATGGTGGGTGGGCCGCGCAGCTGCCTGTGTCGCCGTCGTCGGTGAGCCGACCAGCTGCAGCACGGGCACGTGCTCTGCGTACGCACCAGCGATCGCGTTGATCGCGCTCAGTTCCCCGACACCGAAGGTGGTGCAGACCACTCCTAGCCCTCGAACTCGCGCATAGCCGTCCGCCGCGTAGCCCGCCCCCAGCTCGTTCGCGGTGCCACACCAGCGGATGACCGGGTGATTCTCCACGTGATCGAGCAGCCCGAGAGTGAAGTCGCCAGGCACACCGAAGATGCGGTCGACCCCGAGACCGGCCAGCCGATCCAACAGGTAGTCGGCGACGGTGTAGTTGGGCGACGTCGCTTCCATACTCAAAGATTAGGCCCGGCGGTCCGCCGGCTCGTCCTCGAGAGGCCTGGCGACCGGGATTTTGCTCCCCAGCACCTGCGCCACAACGTCCCGTGCGATCGCCTGCGGGGTCAGCCCGACCTGTTCGAGAATCTCGGCCCGGCTCGCGTGGTCGATGAACTGGTCGGGAAGGCCGAGCTCGGTGAGCGCCGTGTCCACCCCCGCCGCACGGAGATCCTGCCGGATGCGGGTGCCGATGCCGCCGACCCGGATGCCGTCCTCGATCGAGACGACCAGCCGGTGCTGGGCAGCCAGCTCGATCACGCTCTGCGAAACCGGCACGACCCAGCGCGGGTCGATCACCGTCGCACCGATCCCCTGCGCCGCAAGCCGGTCCGCGACCTGGAGGCCGAGTTCGGCCATCGGACCGACGGTGACGATCAGCACGTCGCGGTGTGGGGCCTCGCGCAGCACGTCGACACCGTCCGCCGTGCGACGCGCCGCCTCGATCTCCTTGCCGACGTTGCCCTTGGAGAAGCGAACGACGGTGGGCGCGTTGGTGACCGCGACCGCCTCACCGAGTTCCTCGCGGAGCCTGGTTGAGTCGCGGGGCGCGCTGAGACGGATGTCCGGCACAACCTGAAGGATCGCCAGATCCCACATGCCGTGATGACTCGGTCCGTCGGGCCCTGTGATGCCCGCCCGGTCGAGCACGAAGGTCACGCCCGCCCGGTGGAGCGCGACATCCATCAGCACCTGGTCGAACGCGCGGTTGATGAACGTCGCGTAAAGCGCGACCACTGGGTGCATTCCACCGAAGGCGAGCCCCGCGGCCGAGGTGACCGCGTGTTGCTCCGCGATGCCGACGTCCAGCACTCGGCCCGGATACTTCGCGGCGAACTTGTCGAGGCCGGTGGGAATGAGCATTGCGGCCGTAATCCCGACGATGGTCGGGTCGGCGTCGGCCAGCTTGACGATTTCGTCAGAGAACACCGAGGTCCACGATGGTCCACTCGCGCCGCCGATCGGCTCGCCCGTCTCGGAGTCGATGTGACCCACCGCGTGGAACTGGTCGGCGGCGTCGAGCATCGCGGGTTCGAAACCCTTGCCCTTCTGGGTGATCACGTGCACGATTACCGGCGCCGAGTAGTTCTTCGCCTGGCGCAGGGCCGCCTCGATCGCCTGCTCATCGTGGCCGTGTACAGGGCCGACGTACTTGATGTCGAGGTTCGAGTACAGCGCCTCGTTGTTGGTGAACCGGCTGAGAAAGCCGCGCATGCCGCCGCGGAGGCCGCGGTGAAGCGCTCGACCGGGCGGACCGAACAGGCCGAAAACGCGACGACTGGCGTTATCCAAGTTGCGATAGGTGCGCCGAGTGCGCACGTCGCTGAGAAAACGCGCCATGCCCCCGATGGTCGGCGCGTACGAGCGCCCGTTGTCGTTGACGATGATGACCAGCTTGCGACTGTTGTCGTCGCTGATGTTGTTGAGCGCTTCCCAGGTCATGCCGCCGGTGAGCGCGCCGTCACCGACGATCGCGACGACGTACCGGTCATTCTGGCCGGTCATCTGGAAGGCGCGAGAAATACCGTCGGCCCAGCTGAGCGAGCTGGAGGCGTGCGAGCTTTCGACGATGTCGTGCACGGACTCGGAGCGCTGCGGGTAGCCGGCGAGGCCGCCCTTCTCACGCAGATGGCTGAAGTCGTGGCGGCCGGTGAGCAGCTTGTGCACGTACGACTGGTGTCCGGTGTCGAATACGATCGCATCGCGCGGCGAGTCGAAGACCCGGTGCACCGCCATCGTCAGCTCGACCACCCCGAGGTTCGGCCCGAGGTGGCCACCGGTCTTCGAGACCTCGCCGATCAGGAAGGTCCGGATCTCTTCCGCGAGCTGGGTGAGCTGGTCCGGCGAGAGGCCATCCAGGTCGCGTGGACCATGGATGTTCTCGAGCAGTGACATATAAACACCCTACGCGCTCGGCAACGGGCGCCGCGGATACGCGACGCCCGTTGACAATCAGCGGTTCTATACCAGCGAACGAAGAACGTACTGCAGGATGCCGCCGTTGCGGTAGTAGTCCGCCTCACCGGGGGTGTCGATGCGCACGACCGCGTCGAACTCCACCGTCTTCTTGCCTGCGGGTGAATGCTCGCTCGGCTCGGCGGTCACGTGCACCGTCTTCGGGGTGGTGCCGTCGTTGAGCTTCTCGAGGCCGGTGATGCTGACGACCTCGGTGCCGTCGAGCCCCAGGGACGAGATCGACTCGCCCGCCGGGAACTGCAGCGGCACCACGCCCATGCCGATCAGGTTCGAGCGGTGAATGCGCTCGAAGCTCTCGGTGATGACGGCCTTGACGCCGAGGAGGCTGGTGCCCTTCGCCGCCCAGTCGCGGGACGATCCCGAGCCGTACTCCTTGCCCGCGAAGATCACGAGCGGGGTGCCGGCGGCCTGATAATTCTCGCTGGCGTCATAGATGAACGCCTGCGGACCATCGGCCTGGGTGAAGTCGCGGGTGTAGCCGCCCTCCACGCCGTCGAGCAATTGGTTGCGGAGCCGGATGTTCGCGAAGGTTCCGCGGATCATCACCTCGTGGTTACCGCGACGCGAGCCATAGGAATTGAAGTCGTTGCGCTCGACCCCATGGTCGACCAGGTACTTGCCGGCCGGGCTGTCAGCCTTGATGTTTCCGGCGGGGCTGATGTGGTCGGTCGTGACCGAGTCCCCGAGCTTCGCGAGCACGCGGGCCCCGGAGATATCGGTAACCGGGCTGGTCTCGATCGTCATGCCCTCGAAGTACGGGGGCTTCCGCACGTAGGTCGACTTGGCGTCCCACTCGAACACCTCGCTGTCGGGTGTCGGCAGCGAACGCCAGCGCTCGTCGCCATCGAAGACGGCTCCATACTCCTTCGTGAACATCTCGGTCGAGATCGACGAGTCGATCGTCTTCTGCACCTCGGCGGCGTCTGGCCAGATGTCGGCGAGAAAGACGTCCTGACCGTCGGAACCGACCCCAAGCGAGTCCTTCTCGAAGTCGAAGTTCATCGACCCCGCGAGGGCGTATGCGATGACCAGCGGCGGGCTCGCTAGGTAGTTCATCTTCACGTCGGGACTGATGCGGCCTTCGAAGTTGCGGTTACCGGAGAGCACGGCGGTGACGGCGAGATCGTTCTTGTTGATCGCGTCCGTCACCTCGTCGATCAGGGGACCGGTGTTGCCGATGCAGACCGTGCAGCCGTAACCGACGGTGTAGAAGCCGAGAGCTTCGAGGTCGTCCGTGAGTCCGGCCTTCGCGTAATAATCGGTGACGACCTTCGAGCCAGGCGCCAACGTGGTCTTCACCCACGGCTTCGACTTGAGGCCCTTCTTCACGGCATTCCGCGCGAGCAGCCCGGCCGCGAGCATGACGCTCGGGTTCGACGTGTTCGTGCATGACGTGATGGCGGCAACAGCGACGGCTCCGTGGTCGAGCGTGTACTCCACGCCCTCCTTGGTCTTCACCGCGGTTGGGCTGGACACCGTGGATGGCGCGTGGCTGGTGAACTCGTGTTCGTGGTGGTGGCTGACCTCGTCATCGGAGTGGGTGTGGGCACTCTCTTCGTCCTGCGGGGTGAACCCGCTCGGATCGGATGCCGGGAAGGAGCCTTCGAGCGAGGCGTCGACCCGAGAGTGGTCGACGGAGGCGGTCGCGTAGTCGGTGAGGTCGAGCTCGAACTGCGACTTCGCGTTCGTGAGCTCGACCCGGTCTTGCGGGCGCTTAGGCCCGGCGATCGACGGCACCACCGTCGACAGGTCGAGCTCGAGGTATTCGCTGAACGTCGGCTCGACAGCAGGGTCGTGCCAGAGCTTCTGCAGCTTGGAGTAGGCCTCGACGAGCGCCACCTGGTCGGCGCTGCGACCGGTCATGGTCAGGTAGTCGAGGGTCACCTGGTCGATCGGGAACATCGCGGCCGTCGAGCCGAACTCGGGGCTCATGTTGCCGATCGTCGCGCGGTTGGCCAGCGGAACCTCGGCGACACCTTCGCCGTAGAACTCGACGAACTTGCCGACCACCCCGTGCTTGCGCAGCATCTGGGTGATGGTGAGCACGACATCCGTCGCCGTGACGCCCATGGGAATCGCACCGCTCAGCCGGAAGCCGACCACCTTGGGGATGAGCATGGAGACCGGCTGGCCGAGCATGGCCGCCTCGGCTTCGATACCGCCGACGCCCCAGCCCAGTACACCCAGGCCGTTGACCATGGTGGTGTGCGAGTCCGTGCCGACCAGCGTGTCGGGGTATGCCCGCAAAACACTGCCGACGGTCCTGGTGAACGTGACTCGCGCCAGGTACTCGATGTTGACCTGGTGCACGATGCCGGTTCCCGGCGGCACCACCTTGAAGTCGTCGAACGCGGTCTGGCCCCAGCGAAGGAACTGGTAGCGCTCGCCGTTGCGCTCGTACTCGATCTCGACGTTGCGCTCAAGCGCGTTCTCGGTGCCGAACAGGTCGGCGATCACGGAGTGGTCGATCACGAGCTCGGCGGGAGCGAGCGGGTTGATCTTGGTGGCGTCGCCGCCGAGTGCGCTCATCGCCTCACGCATCGTGGCGAGGTCGACGATGCAGGGAACGCCGGTGAAGTCCTGCATGACGACGCGGGCCGGCGTGAACTGGATCTCGGTGTCGGGCTCGGCGGTCGGTACCCAGTTGCCGAGGGCCTCGATCTGGTCCTTGGTGATGTTGGCGCCGTCCTCCGTGCGGAGGAGGTTCTCGAGCAGCACCTTGAGGCTGAACGGGAGCGTCTCGTGACCCGGGACCTTATCGATCCTGAATACCTCGTAGTCGGTCGAACCGACCGTCAGGGTGTCTTTCGAACCGAAGCTGTTGACCTGCGACATCGCGTCGTCTCCTTGCTGAGCGTTCTTCCTTGAACCCAATCCTCACCGCGCCCGAGCGGGGCTGCCAGCAAGGCAAGCCTAAGTCTCGGCATACGGGGCGTGAACGGGTCTCGTTCACAAAAGTATCTTGATATCAAGATACTTTACTACACCAGCTTAGTCCTGCTCGCCTTTGTTCTGGCCGGATATCTGTGCCGGCCCGCGGGAGTAAACGGTGCGCACCAGCAACCACGTCAACCAGAGGAAGATCGCGTACAGCGGAACGCCAGTCACGAGGCGCGCGCTGGCGAGCCAGGTGGTCTCGTGCGCGAAGTAGAGCGGCAGCTCGACGACCAGCCGGATGCCGAACAGCACCACCCAGAGCCAGGTCGCGATGTAGAGAACGCGGCGCTTGCTCTTGTCGGCGCGCCACTCGGTCGGCTCGTTGGTGAGAAAACCGACGATCACACCGATCAGGGGCCAGCGCGCGACAATGCTGACCAGCAGGGCGAGCGCGCACACCGCGTTGATGATCATGCCGGGAACGAAGTTGTTGTCGGCCTTGCCGGTAACCAGGGCAAGGATCGCAGAGACCGCGAGCAGCACGATGCCGGCCAGGGCAGGTATTACTGGACTTCGCGTGACGAGGCGCACCACTATGAAAATCACGCTCAGGGCCAGCGGCACCAGCACGCTGAGCAGCAGCGCGTGCGTGATCGTGTAGACCACGAGAAAGCCAATGCCGGGGACGATCGACTCGATGATGCCCCTGACTCCGCCGACCGCTTTCAGCAGGGAGGACCCGGTCGGCACCTCTCCCGGCGCGACCTGTCCGAACCCGGTCTTCCGCACGGCATCCGCGAATGACTCGCGGAACGACGGCTGCTCCTCGTCGGTCACGCGTCGCCCGGTACGCCGGACTTCGGCATCTGAAGCGGAATGAGGTCGCGGGGCGGCATGGGCGTTTTACCTCGCACGACCACGATGCTCCGGAACAGGTCCTCGACCTGGGCGGCGGCCTGCGGGTTCACCGCGGCCTCGCCGGCGATCACACCGCGCAGGAACCACCGGGGGCCGTCGACACCGATGAATCGGGCCAACCGCGTCGAACCGGGCTGGCCAGGAACGTTTGCAGGGATCTCAGCCAGAAGCTCAGGACCGAACGGCCCGACCGTGAGGGTAGTGCGGCCACCCTGCTTGGAGATCTGGTCGGCGATCTGGTCGCGGATCTCGTTCCACAGTCCTGCGGTTCGCGGGGCAGCGAACGGCTGGACCTGGAGCGTCGATGCCGCGTAGTCGAGGCCGACGGCGACGACCCGCTGGCTGCCCTCCTCGACCTCGAGGCGCAGATGGAGGCCCTCGCGTGGCAGGACCTTCACACCCCCGAGGTCGACGTAGGGGCGAACCGCGTTCGCCTCGCTCTCATCGAGTGGTCCGTTCGTCGCACGATCGGCCGGAGCGGACTTCGCCTGTTCGACTTCACCGCTGGAGGTATCACTCACGCCTGGACTCCTAAAGTGCTCGCTGTGCCGGTCGACCCGAACCCGCCGACGCCACGATGGCTGCCGGGGAGAGTCTCGACGGGAACGAAACGTGCCCGCGAGACCGGCATCACGATCAGCTGCGCGATCCGGTCACCGACTGCGACAGGATACGACATCGAGGTGTCCGTGTTCAGGAGGGTGACGCGGATCTCGCCGCGGTAGCCGGCATCCACCGTTCCCGGGCTGTTCACGATGGTGATGCCGTGCTTGGCGGCCAGGCCGCTGCGAGGCACCACGAATGCGACGTAGCCGTCCGGCAGGGCGATCGAGACACCCGTTCCGATGGTGGCGCGCTCCCCCGGCAGAAGTTCGACGGCTTCGGCGGCGGCCAGGTCGGCCCCGGCATCCCCCGGATGCGCGTACGCCGGCAGATCGCCGGCGACGATGAGGACTTCGACGCTTTCAGGCACACGACGAGGGTAGTGCAGTGCGACGGTAGCGTGGAGCCATGACCATTTACCACGAACGGCTGTGGGCGTCGCCCTGGGTGTTCATTTCGACGGCGCTCGTGATTCCGGCGAGCATTCTCGTCTTCCTGCCGATCAACCAGCTCGCCGGCCCCGTGGTGGGTATCGGCCTCTATGCGGCAGTACTGGTGCTGATCGCCGTCGGCTCGCCGACTATCGAGGTGACGGAGACCACTCTCACCGCCGGACGGGCCCGTCTGCCGCTCGGCCTCATCGGCTCGGTCGCGGGCTTCCGTGACGAACTCGCAACGGAGCAACGCGGCACGAAGCTGGACGCGCGCGCCTGGCTGTTGATTCGCGGCTGGGTGACATCGGTCGTAAGGATCGATCTCAATGATCCCGACGACCCGACGCCGTACTGGATCGTATCGACGCGCAATCCGGAGCAACTGGTGGAGGCGCTGGATTCCGCACGCTCTCGCGTCGGAAGCTAAGCGGCGCACTCCTGGCAGATCGGCCCGAGCTTCTCCTCGTGGTCCAGCTGGGAGCGGTGCTTCACCAGGAAACAGTTCACGCAGGTGAACTCATCCGCCTGGGGCGGAAGCACAACGACATCGAGATCGAGGTCGGAGAGATCTGCGCCGGGGAGTTCGAAACCACCCGGGTTGTCGGCGTCATCGACGTCGACCACACCGGACATCTTGTCCGGGACGCGCTCCTTCAGTGCCTCGATCGACTCGGAGTCGTCGTCGGTCTTACGGGGTGCGTCGTAGTCGGTTGCCATGCCCATCCACTTCTGTATCTGTGTAATTCGTCCTGATCGGCGGCCACAGTTTGCATCAATAGTCTGCGAATAGCAAACCACTGCGAACATGCCGTGAATCCGACGGTTGTTGAACTTCCGGCGCGCCCGGGATATTCCCGAGATATCAGGGAATCACGTGCAACTCTTGGGTGTCAGCGATCGCGAGAGGCCTTCGGAAATGCAGGACCTGAGAGTCATCGGAGTGGAGAACGGCGCGCTGCTTGTCGCCGCGGATGATGGAACGCGCTATCGCATCGCCATCGACGAGGTACTGCAGTCGAAGCTGCGGCAGTCCGTGCCGGAACCGGGCCTAGGCCGCAAGCTCGCGCCCAAAGAGATCCAGGCACACATCCGGTCGGGGATGTCCGCACAGGACGTCGCCTCGATCACCGGCGTGCCGCTCGAATACATCCAGCGATTCGAGGGCCCGGTGCTGGCCGAACGCGAGTACGTCGTGGCCACGGCTCTTGCTGTGCCGGTGCACACGGCGGCCGATACGAGCCCCCTCGGCGGATCGACATTCGGCACCGCGATTCGAGAACGCCTGTACGACCTGGGCGCCATCAACGAGCGCTGGGCCAGCTGGAAAGAGATCGGCGGCGGCTGGGTCGTCAAACTCTCGTTCACGGCGGAGCAGATCGACCACGATGCGCGCTGGCGTTTCGAGCCGAAGAAGTCGACCCTCGCACCGCTCAACAACGAAGCCATCACCCTCTCCCAGCAGGGCGAGTTCGCCGGCTCACTAGTGCCGCGACTTCGCGCCGTCGGCGACGAGGAGCGTAAGCCCGACCAGTCGCGCTTCGACAGCGGCGCGTTCTCGAGCCGGGACCTGGCCGAAGCGAACAACGCCACCGTCCCCGTGGTTGCGCCTGCCAATGGGCTGCCGCTGGCAGAACCCGTCGCCTATGGCCGTCTCTCGGACGCCCCCCAGGAACTCGCGGACGCGGCCATCAATCGCGCGCCGGTCGAGCAGGAGGCCGCGTCCAACCAGACCGCGGACCTGCTCGAGGCACTGCGTCGCCGTCGCGGCGAGCGGGAAGCCGCCACGTTCGGCGATGACCGGTACGCCGACGATTCCTTCTCGGACCCTTTCGGCGACGCGATGGCCGCGCACCCATCGACCGGCAGCATCCGCCTCGTCGAGGTGCCGATGCCAGAGCCCGTCGATGAATCCACAGGCCAGGGGCCGCGTGCAACCGCCCCGCAGCCGAGCGCATCGCGTTCGAAGAAGGGCCGCGCGTCGATGCCGAGCTGGGATGACATCGTGTTCGGCGCGCGACCAGACGACGAATAAGGTCGCGGGTCGAGCTCGTCGAGATCTCACCGACGTTGTCCGCTGGTGAGATTTCGACACGCTCAATCCGCCTATCGGCTGAAAGCGCCGAACCTGAGCAGCGGGATGCTCGTCTCCTCCGCTGTCCACGAGCCGTGCTGGCCGATCATCTTCGGCACCCCAGCGCGCGAGTCGTAGTACGCGACCTCTTTGCGCGCGGCGACCACGATGTCGCCGATGCGCGGCACGACCTCGGGGTCGACGACGGGCCCGAACCAGCCAGAGTCGATCGCCTCGTCGCGGCCGACGATCCACGAGCGCCCACCCTCGGCTTCACGCCAGCGCGCCAGCACCCGCGCCCGATGCTCGGCACTCGCGTCCGGCTCGAAGTGGAGTTGGAGGGCGCGCGGCTCCCCGGCGATATGCCGGATGCCGTCGATGAGAGTCGGGTCCGCATCGAAGAACAGCTGTGAGCTGGCCGGCACGTCGAGCATGCCGTGGTCGGCGGTCACCAGCAGGCCTTCGCGCCGTCCCAGCGTCGAGGAGAAGTCACGCACGGCGCCGTCCAGCTGCTCCAGCGCGGTGGTCCACCCCGGCGACTGCCAGCCGCTCGCGTGCCCGGCCTGGTCGAGCTCGGGAACATACACGTAGACGAGGGCACGATCGTTGGTGTCGAGCACCGATCGCGCCTCGGACAGCCGGTCCGCGATACTGGCGCCCGCGCGATACTCGGC
>JAODAT010000052.1 GCA_025463565.1 Microbacteriaceae bacterium | reverse complement strand
TCCTCAGGGACGTCGCGAATCAGGATGTCCGTCACGGCACCTCCTCTGGATATCAGACGATATCGCTCCAGGGTACACTTCTGCAGCCATCCCATAGTCGCGATCTGTCAGAACGGCGGCCTGGCCCGGCGTGAGGGCGGTGAGTCGCGTGTTCAGCAACAGTCGCGAGTACGCAGAAAGTACGCAGCTTCTGCGGACTCGGGACTACTCGGCGGAGAGCAACAGACGCGAACGACCAGGTCAGAGCACTCTCGACGCGCCTGCGCAGCCGCAAAACCCTTGCTACACGTTGAAGCGGAACTGCAGAGAGGGGGCACTGAATAGCTGCTGACCTGGCATTACGCGATCCTGACCTCCGGCTTGGTCCTTCTCAGGTCCTTGCTTCGATCGCGACAGCCTCCGAAATTTGATCTGGCGGTGGTCCACCAGCCTCTGCCCGCTCATGCTGCCGGCGTCGCTGACAGCTGTGCGCCGGCGCGTCACGTACTGGCATCCGCGCCGGCGTCAGAAGCCGTAGAGATGGTGGCGTGCGTTGAAAGCCGCTGGCCCGCCTTCGAGCAGATCCTCGGCAAGCTTGCGGATCGGTTGGTCGTCCAGCGAGCCGATGCCATCGGCCATCGGCCATCCGTGGTGTCCGTCGCCTTCCAGGGCGACTATTAGTTCGGCGTCGCCGAGCACAGGCACATTGGCGTTGTGGGTACTGGCGATGATTTGCCGAGAGCCCTTCAGCTCCCGCAGCTTGGCGACGATGCCCTCGTAGACGAAGCGGTTGTCCAGGTCGTCTTCTGGCTGGTCGATAATCAGCGGTGCTGTCGACGCGCCGAGCAGGAGCAACAGCAGCGCCGTGGCGCGCTGGCCCTTCGAAAGCTGGTCGATGCCGCGGTACTGCCGAGTGCCGCTGTTCGGCGAAAGTCGAGTTGCACGTCGACTGCCTGCCCGACCGCCAGCTCTTCGAGTTCGCGGAAGCATGCTTCGCCCGCGCTCACCAGATGGGTGGCCTGAGCCCCGCGGATACCGAACCTCTCCAGCTCGGCGACTCCAACGCGGCCGGCTGCGGCCAGCGCCCGAGGGGAGAAGCCGGCATCATCGATTGCTGCCATGATTTGCACTCGAGCACCTGACACGTGTCGTTCGATGACTGCCTTGATGTCTTCACGGTCGCGTGCGGCGACCGGCTTCACGATGACCACGCCGCCAGTGTTCTTATTGGCTGCGCCGACGGCGGCGTTCAAGTCCTTCGACTGCTTCGTCTCATGAGCGGCGAGTTCGCCGAGATGCTCGTTGCGTTCCTTGATCAATTCGGTGATGCGCGCCGTGGCCGCCTTGCGCTTCGTCGCCTTCGTGCGGAGGGTTTCGAGGTTCTTGGTAATGGCAAGGTAGTTGTCCGGGTCGTGGCCCTCCTCGACCAGCTCGCGGACGACCTTCGCGTGTCCATCGCGCTGAACGTTGGTTGCGTCTTGCCATGCCTGTTCGGCCGTTCCGGCCTCGGCTTCGGCGGCCTCAATGGCTGCGGTGGCCTTGGCCGTAAGGCCGGCGAGCTCGTTGGCGAGTGTGGTCAGAGCCTTGCGTGCCCGTTCCAGATGGGCCGCCTGCGGTGACGTGTCAATGCCATCGACAGGTTCAACCAGGGCGGCGACGGCCTCGTCATCAATGAACCCATCGAGGGCACTGCGGACTGCAGTGATGCGGTCGCCTATGTCGCCAAGGGTGGCCTCATCACGGTCGAGCTGCGTGCGTTCGGCGAGCCGGCTCGGAAGGTCCGTCTCCTTGTAGCGCGCTTCGTGCTCCTCGAGCCTTGGAATCTGGGTGAGTTCGTCATCCAAGTCAGCAAGGGCCTTCTCGGCCCGCGCCAGCTGTTGTCGGTTCTCGCCCAGGTCGTCGCGAACCTTCTCATATGCAGCACTCGGACCCGACGACCCGGCGAACCGTTGAAGCATGCGGGCGACACTCGACTTGTCGCTGGCAAGTTCAGCGAGCTCATGCTGGCCGAAGACCTCGACGCTGCCAAGGATGTCTCCCGGCTTCTGTTGGACCGCGGTACCAGTTGAGTCTCGGACGATCGGAGGATGGGGGACGGTGCGTTCGATGGTGAACGTGCCGGGCACCGGCGCGACTGTGTCGACGACCACGCGAACTGTCGCTCCGGAACCAAGTACGTCGTTGATGATCGATGCGTGGTCCTTCTTGGCGGTCGCACCGATCGGCTTCAACCCGAGGATGTATCGGAAGCTCTCGATGACCGTCGACTTACCAGTGCCGCGTCCGCCGATGAGCGTCGTCAGGTCCTGTGCGATGGGGATTGTCACATCGTTCAGGAAGCCGCCCGTCCACGAGATCTCGCGTACGACCGCTCGCTGCGTGATGCTTGGTGCGCCGAGGGAGATGCGGGTCTCCGGCGTCCGCACCGCCAGCTTCAAACTGCTCTGCGACGTGGAGCTGAGTTTGAACCACGTCGTTGCGCCCGGGGTCTCCAAGGTGGTTGGGTCGGATACGTCGTCGGCATGAACGACCGCGAGAGGATGCCTGCGGGCATATGGCTTCTTGCCAGCAATGACGTCCTTCTGGGGTTTCGCCGCGACTTGCGCGGGTGAAATGGCGATGGCATGTAGATGCTGATCTGTGACGGCGTTGACGAGCGGCTGGCCAGTCAGTCGCACCAGCAACCCGGCGTTGGCCACGTTGACGTGTGCCGGGATCACCAGCGCACCGCGCTCGCTCATCCTCGCGAGGATGTCCTTGTATGCGTTGCCGGTCGTTCCGTTCGCGCAGCCGGGTGTTGCTCCGCAGTGGCCGATCGCCGCGGTGATGTCACCGAAGTCCGTGGATGCCTCGAAAATGACGAGCAGATGCACACCCTCCGATGAGTTTGCCTCAAAGCCAGGGAGAGCTGTGATGCCACGAGCTGCGGCTGCGTCGATGAGGCCCCGGGCAGTGTCGACGCACCAATGATCGGTGACTGCCATCAGCTCGATGCCCAGCTCCTCGCACTTGTCCAGCAGCGCTGTGTTGTAGGCGGCTTCGTCGCTGTAGTTGACGGATGGACTGACCTTCCCCTTGTACGCGAACGGGTTGACCTGCAACGCGGCGCGGACCCAACGGGCCCCCGGCCCGGTCGGAGTGGATGTCGCCGCTGCCTTAGCGGGTGCTCGCTTGGTTGCCATTGCCGGACGTCTCCCACTGGCCGAAAGCGATACGAACGTCGACCGTAGAGCTGATCGTAGACAGGGGGTGTGACGAGGATGGCCCGATGAACAGTCGTGCTGCGTTCGCGCGCAGTGGTTCAGCGCTTGGCCCTCGCTCCGGCCCGCTCGGCGTGGTCGAGCGCCCGAGCGAGCACGCGTGTGCCGACCATCCCGGCTTCGTCGATCACGAGCACGGTGTTGGGTTCCATCGACGTCCGGTCGAGCCGTCCCAGCAATCGCGTCAACGTCGAGGACGGGATGCCGGCGGCCGACTGGAGCTCGGCGGCGGCGCGGGCGGCGAGCGCGGCGCCAATGACCCGATAGCCGGATGCCTCCCAGACCTGGCGGGCCGTCTTGAGCGTGTAGGTCTTGCCGCTGCCTGCCGGCGCGGTGAGGACGTCGACTCCGTGCCCTGAGGCGCCCAGGTGTTCGACGACGGCACCTTGGTCGTCAGGCAGAGCCAGCACGGCCGCGGCCAGCGACTGCGCGTCAACCAGGCCGACACCGGTTCGACGGCGAGCGAGGGCTCGGTCGACCGTCCGCTGTTCGAGGGCGAGCAGCTCGCGGGTCGTCCACCGGGCGCCGGTCGAGGCCCGCGAGATCACTCGGCCGCTGTCGGTCCGGATCACGTCGTTGGTCTGGCCGGCGAGCGCCACGACCTCCGGGTGGCAAAGCAGCCGGTCGGCGATCGCTTCGAGGTACGCGACCGATGCCCCGTCGCGGAGAGCTCCGGCGACGCCGAGCAAAACATCGCGCCGGTCGAACGACGACGATTGCTTCGTCAGGCCAGCAGGTGAGAGCAGCACCGCCTCGATCGCACGGACCTCGGCGAGACCTCGATTCTCGGCCGGTCGCTGGTCCATCACGGCGGCCAGTTGCCGTGGCCCGAAGTTCATCGCTCGTGCCTGCTCCCGCCACCGGCTCCGCAGCGTCGCCGGGTCGACGTCGCGCTGCTTGGCCTTGCGGGTCGTCAGTGCTGCGATCTCGGCGGCGCGGGGCGACGACCAACCGCCGATCGCGAGCCGCTCCTCGATCTCGGCGCGTCGAGTCGAGAAGGTGCCGAGGACGTCGAGGGGCACACCCTCGATGTCGGCGATGCCCTTGATCGTCTTCGTCCAGCGGACGCCGAGCCGGGCGGCCAGTTCCGATCGCAGGTGGGCTTCGTACAGGTAGCCGGCCGTCTTCGAATGCCAGTAGAAGTGGCGGGCGTCAACGGTCGACCATCGGCCGTCGGCGCCTCGAACGGCGTTGACGACGAGCACATGCGTGTGGAGGTGTGGATCGCCGGCGCGACTCGTGCGGTGACGGAAGGCGGCGGCGACGAGTCCGTCCCCTCGGATCTGCTCGACGCCACCATGACCTCGCCGGGTCCACGTGGCGTGCCGCTCCAGGTAGCCGAGTGCGGCGTCAACGGCGAGGTCGTGCGCCTCGGCCACGACCGCAGCGATGTCGGCCTCGGCGAGTCCGAAGACGACGGACACGGACTTCGGCGCGCGGAAGGTGAGGTCGAAGCCGGGGATGCGCCCACCCTTCGATGACCGAAGCCGTGTGTCAGTTGTTGGGTCACGGCCATCGAGCACGGCCGCGAGCGCGTCGGCGTCGACCTCACCCGCCAGCCCGAGCAGCGCGGTCCCGGCACCGAGCCAGCGGCCGGGAGCCTCGCCCTCGAGGTAGTAGTCCTCCACGCCGCGAGCGACGGCGTCGAGGTAGTAGCCCTCCTGGCCCTTGGCCAGCTTCCCGATGCTCAGCATGGCCGAGCCGCCGTGACGACCGGGGCCGCGACGGCCACGCGCGCCCGTGGTGCAAGTTCGTGACCTTCTTCAGTGCGTGCGTGTGCGACGTTCGGCCGGGGTCCGCCGACCGTGGTGCGGTTGGCGTTCATGCGGAGACCCGGCCCGAAGCCATGCGCTCAATCGGCTCGGACAGGAAGCGAATCGAGCGGCCGATGCGAACGGCTGGGATGCCGGCCTTGCCAGCGGTCTCGATGTAGAGCTGGGCTTCCTTGTACGCCTTCGTGCGACTGATCTTGAAGAGGCGGACGACCTCCTCGACGCAGAGGAACGGTCCATTGTCCGTGATGGCACTCATGCGGTTCTCCTCGCTCTCGCCGGCCTCGCTGATGAAGCGGGGCGGGTCGGCGATCCGCTGGGGACGCATTGCGCCGACACGGACTTACAGAGGGAGAAATCGCCTGGGCGCAGCACACGATTTCAGAAAGGACAGGTCACACCGGTGGATCGCGGCCCGTGAGTCTCGGCAGAGTCCGAGGTCGTCGCCTGTCTACGTCATCGCTCTGGTTGCACGATCTTCCCGCCGCCGGTTACACGATCGTCCGCAGTTCGCTCAGCTTCGGTCGAGGTGGATCACGTAGTCGACGGAGATTGCCAGCGCGTTGGCGATCTCCACGAGGCGAGCGAAGCTGGCGCCGAAGTAGTCGGCCGCTTCGTACCGTTGGATCGCCTGCTCCTGCACGCCGACCCGCTCGGCGAGCTGACGTTGGGTGAGGCCGCGTGCAATGCGTGCCCGGATGAGTGCGGTCGGCAGCTGCGCGATACCGGACGCCTCGATCAGGCTTTCGTCGCGGAGCGCGTCGTACTCAGCCAGCTCGGCCTGGAGGTCGTCGAGCGTGCCGCGGAGGGCGTCGAGCTGTAGCTCGCGCATCTCCGGCTGCAGCCCGTCGGGCAGCGGGGTGCGCTGTAGCTCGCCGACGCTGTTGCGCACCTCGTCGGCACGGCTGCGTGTGATCTTGTACTGCCGTTCGTTCTTGATCATCGGCCGACCCTTTGCTCAGTAACACAACGTAACCGTTGTGTTGATGGCGCCAGGCGTTCGGCGTCACACCCCTCGTGCAGAGTGTCCACCACGAGGCGAACGTCCGCCTTGGGCAATGGGTGATCGCCTGGCACCGGTTCGCCACCAGGCCTGATTTGGTCCCTGCCCCGGTCCGCCGCGGCAACTAGTTTCTGGAGGGCGCCGCGATGAGTGGAACCCGTCTGGCATCGGGGCGCCAGATGAGCCTCGACTTGGACGAAGGAGCGTGTACGGAGGTGTTTCAGATCGACGAGTCCGGCCAGCATGGCGAGGTCTTCACCCGCCGTTGGGTCGTCGAACTGATCCTCGACCTGGCCGGCTTCACGGCCGACCGAGACCTCGCCACAATGGTGGCGGTCGAGCCGTCCTGCGGCGCAGGAGCGTTCTTGGTGCCCATGGTCGAACGACTCATCGAGTCCTGCCGCTTGCGTGGGCGGTCGCTCGACGAAGCCAGCCTGGCTCTCCGCGCCTTCGATCTCCTGCCGGTGAACGCCGAGCTGGCTCAGAAGGCGGTCGTGAAGGTGCTGACCGACGACGGCGTCGAGTTGGCGCTGGCGACCGACACCGCAGCGTCCTGGGTGCGGTGCGGCGACTTTCTGCTCACCGACCACGGCGACGGCGGCGTCGACTTCGTTCTCGGAAATCCGCCGTACATCCGGCTCGAGGACGTACCCGCCGCCCGAGGTGCCGCCTACCGACGTGCGTGCCCCACGATGCGCGGCCGAAGCGACATCTTCGTGGGGTTCATCGAGACCGGCCTCCGGTTGCTCGCTCCCGAAGGGGTGCTCGGGTTCATCGTCGCCGATCGCTGGATGCACAACCAGTACGGCGCTGGCCTTCGAGATCTCGTATCGACGGACTTCGCCGTCGAGGCGGTCGTGAGCATGCACGACGTCGCCGCGTTCGAGGAGCCGGTCTCGGCCTACCCAGCGGTCACGATCATCCGACGCTCGCCGCAGTCGACGGCGGTGTTGGCGAACGCGAAGAAGTCGTTCGGCGAGAAGGACGCCCGAGCCCTTCTGAAGTGGTCGGGGTCTCGCAGCAAGCGCCTCAGTTCGCCGTCGGTCAGTGCAGCGAAGCTTGCAACCTGGTTCGACGCGAGCGCATCGTGGCCTTCCGGCGACCCCGCGAACCTCGCCCTCGTTGCGGATCTCGAACGTCGGTTCCAACCTCTCGAGTCGCGAGCGACCGGCACCCGCGTGGGCATCGGCGTCGCGTCCGGTGTCGATGAGGTGTACCTCACCAAGGACACGAGTCTGGTCGAGGCAGACCGGCTGTTGCCGTTGCTGATGACGAGGGACACCAACGACGGTACGTCTGACTGGGGTGGCACATACCTCGTGAATCCCTGGCAGGACGGGCGGCTCGTGAATCTCGCGGAGTTCCCGCGTCTTCGCGCGTACCTTGAGTCTCATGCTGTTTCCGTCAAGGGCAGGCACGTCGCGCGGACTAACCCGGATCGCTGGTTCCGGACCATCGATCGAGTCGAGCCCGGCTTGCTCGAGCGGGAGAAGCTCGTCATTCCGGAGCTCAAGGCGTTCATCCAGCCCGTGCTCGACTCGGGCCAGACCTACCCGCACCACGGTCTCTACTTCGTCACGTCGGATCAGTGGGACCTCGAGGTTCTCGGCGGCCTGTTGCTCTCGGACGTCGCAGAGCTGTTCGTCGCCACCTATTGCGTGAAGATGCGCGGCGGGTGTTACCGCTTCCAAGCGCAGTACCTCAGAAGGATTCGCGTTCCGGAGCCACGGGCGATTGGAAAGCGCGACCAGGCAGCGCTTCGACGAGCATTCGGAGCACGCGATCGCGGCACTGCGAGCGCGATTGCGCGGCGTCTGTACGGCGTTGAGGATCTGGCGAGGAGCTGACGAATGGCGTCGACCGAAGACGTGTTCGACTCCTTCGAGCCGCTCATCGCTGCTCGATCCGGTGGCAGCCCTTGGACCGCTGGCGCCGATGGTGAGCGCGTATTCGCCCCCGATCGCGAGCTCCTCGAGTCGCTGCTGGCGGTCCCGATAGGAGCCGGAGCAGGCTCGGAGAGTGGTCGCCTCGCGAAGTCGATCGACGCGTGGGTTGCACACGAGCTTCGCCGCTCCGGGTTTGGTCCAGACGAGGTCTGGCCTCGGCTGCAACGCCCTCGGGTGCTGCCCCGTGAGGTGGCGCTGTTCATCGAGGGATTGCCGAAGAAGCAGCAGGACGAGGCGCGCCGCCAACTCGCGAAGAACCGGCGCGTCGCGCCAAACGATGCGCGAATCCTCGGCAAGGCCTACGTGAAGCAGGTCGACGTGGTGGTCGCCCAGTGGTCGCGAGGCCCCGAGCTATTGGTGTCTACCAAGAGCATGGTGTCATCGTTCCGCAACAACCTGCCGAACCGATTCGAGGAGTCGTACGGCGATGCGAAGAACCTGCGCGGCCGCTATCCGCTCGTAGCACTCGGGTTCCTCTTCGTGTTGCGCTCCACGGTCATCGATGAGAGGGGCACCCTCGACCGTGCGATCGACATGCTCAGGAAGCTGCGTGGTGAGGCGGATGGATATGACGCTACGAGCCTTGTGCTGGCGGAGTGGGATGATCGTCCCGCGTTCAACGGCGTCAGGTTGCGAGACGACTCCGTGCCTCCGGACCTTCAGCTCGGCGCGTTTCTTGAGTCCATGATCCGGAGCGTGCTGGATCGCACGCCTATTGATATGCATGTGAGAGTGCGCGAACTCCGGGATCAGCGCGACCTCCCGTTGATCGATGAGGAGTTCGAGGCGCCCGAGTAGGTACGACCCTTCGATCGAGCCGTAGCCGATCGGCGTCGGCGCAGGTGATCGGCTCTCAGGATATGTGATCCGAAAGCAGATCATTTGGCCGGCCGTCCGATCGGGTCACTGGTCCCCGTGAGAGCCGACGCGGCCCCGCCCCGACGGCGTCTGCCACCAGCTGGAGGAACGGTCGGACGAGCGGCAGTCGAACGATCCAACTGCCGATAGCCCAGGCAAGGTTGACGTGCTCGACGCTGCGACCCACGGCGGCGAGGCCAGTCTCCGTTCCGAGACCGTCCATGCGGTAGGTGATCCGCGTCATCGCATCGGATGAGTCCTCGGCGGCAGCGATCTCGAGTCCCCGTGGCCGGCGACGGGCGAGGAAGCGGCCGACATCACTGCACGGCTCGCACGTCGTGCCGACGAACACCGTCGCATTTGCGCCGGTGTATGGCCGCCAGCGTGGCAACCACAGACGCACCTCAGCCCGATATCGACTCCAGTCCTGCCCGAACCGCTGCGACAGTTCACTGCCTTCGTTCCACGCAGCGACGCCGGCGGAGAAGAGGGCTCCCATGACTGCAGCGGCGACCACGGCGAGGCTGGCAAGGAGGACGCCCCATTCGGCGAGGATGAACGTCCCGCCGAGCTGCATCGGATTGGCCACGTACGCGTACGGCCCCGTGGTCACCAAGCGACGTGGTGGATCGAGCGGCACCGGAGTCCCGTTGCCCGAGACGGCGAACTCGCGAACGGCTTGCACCGCCATCGCGCCCGCCGGAGCGGCGATGAGAGCAGCAAGTACGAACTGCCACCGCGGACGCTGAACGAGCGCCGTCCAGTCCTCGCCGGTGATGGTGAAGATCAGAGTCGGCAGGACGAAGAGGAGGAGCCCACCGAACGCAACGATCTGAAGCGTCGCCCGTCGACGAACGTGGGAGTCGCGCGCCGTCCAGCGGCCCAGCAGCAGCCCGGGCACGAGGCATGTGGCGATGCATAACAACTCCCCGATCAGCCACGTCGATCCGAGCGATACCACGGGCGCTGCCATCGGCATCATGACGAGATCCGTTGCGACCAGGGCGACGCCGACAAGGACCACCCGCTCGGAGATGATGAGAAGCGGGACCGCTCCCCACAGGAGCGCCCACCCGATCCAGAGATCAGCTGGGGTGCCGGCCATGGCGGCGGTGTTGGTGGAGAACGTCCACCAACCGAAGTGCTGGGCGAGGACGTTCAGCGCCAGGAGCGCGACCAGATTCCAGGCAACAGCGACGACGGCTCCTGCAATGCGTCGGCGGTCAGGACGTCGGTGAATCACGAGAGCCAGCGCGACCGTGATGGGCAGGTAGAGCGCTGCTGCTCGAACGATCAACTCCGACGTCGGTGACTTCATGGCAGCTGTGCCACGACGATCGATTCGAGCAGGTAGTCGGCTGCCTCGCTCATGCCGAAACGCTGGAGCGGCGCGAAGTACAGCGTTGGATAGAGCAGCCGTCGATATTCGAGGCGCCACGTGACCCTCGTGTGGTGATCATCGATGGGCTCCCATGTGACGACCGCTCGTTCGAGGTCGACCCAGCGAGCGAGCATCGTGGTGTCGTGGTCGATTGAGAACACGAGCCGGCCTTCGGTCGACTCGACGACGGTGAGATGCATGTGCGAGTGATGATCGACGCTGCGCTCACCGGTCAGTCCAAACACCCGCAGCGGGTGGTCGTCGTGGCTTCCTCCGGTGAACTCGATGCTCCGCTCGTCGCCGAGTGCCACTCCCGACCCCGTCGCCGAGACAGGTCGGTTGAACCCAATCGTCAGGAACGTCGGCATCTCTGCACCGAATGTGGGAGTGGCCGCGAGAGCGGCGACGACTTCTGAAGTGCTGGCTTCGACCACGACCGAGGATTCGACAGCGTCGTGCGCATCGAACGGCGAGCCGACCACGCCTTCGAAGCTGAGGAGCATCAGCGGCAGTCCGACCATCATGAGTGTCGGTCCTTGGCGGCGATTGCGTCGCCGAGCAGCGTCGATCGCGCCGCCGACGATGACCCCGATGAGACCGATGAGGGGCAGCACGAACAGCAGGCACAGCAGGCCTTCTGGGAGCACCACGCAAGCGATCAGCACGGCGAGCGTCGAGCCCTTGAGGATCATGCCGGTAGCGCTCTTGCTCCTCGGGAGGAGCGCCAGGCCGACGGCGAGCAGAGTCGGAACACCGACGTAGAGCGCGGCGGTCTGCGAAGCGCCCGATGCATACACGAGGCGATACGCGATGTTCACCACAGCAAGCACGACGATGAAGCCCGCCAGTCGGATCTGCGCAGTCGAGAAGCGACGCTCCTGCTGCTCGGTCGTTGGCCGAATCGGACTCTCAGACATTGGGTGCCGTTCTGCTGGACATCTTCACGGTGGTGAGCGTACACTGTGCTAGTGAATATTAGCAAGGTCGTTGTTAGCGAAGATGTTGTTGGTGTTGAGCGGGGTCATGAGCTGACGATCGACGAGTTGGCGCGACGGGCCGGCCTCGTCGTGTCGACCGTTCGGCTCTACCAGAACAAGGGCCTCGTCCCGCCACCGACCAAGCGAGGGCGAGTCGGCTACTACGACGAACGACACCTCGAACGGCTACAGGCGATCGCCCAGCTCCAAGAACGCGGCTTCTCACTCGCTGGCATCAAGGAGTTGTTCGACGGCATGGAGGCGGGAGACAGTCTTCGGTCGGTGCTCGGCCTGGGTGATCAGGCGTCGATCTGGTCGGCCGAGGCTGCCCAGACGATGTCGCTGGTCGAGCTTTCGGGTCACCTTCCGTCGGTCGAGTTCACGCCCGCGGTCGTGCAACGGGTGATCGAGCTAGGCCTGGTGGAGTTCTCGCCGGATGGGACCAACGTGATCGTGCACAGCCCGTCGTTCCTGAGGATCGGAAGTGAACTGGCTGCGCTGGGCGTGCCGGCCGATGAGATCCTCGATGAGTACGAGCAGCTGCGGACGCAGACCGACGAGATCGCTCGCCGGTTCACCGAACTGTTCCGCCGTCGGATGTGGAAGCCGTTCGTGAAGCGAGGGATGCCGGCCGATCAGATCCCGCCGCTGTTGGAGACGCTCGAGAGGTTGGCACCGCTCGCCGGGGACGTGACGACCATGTCGCTTCGGCACTCGTTGCAGGCCGCTGCCGAGTCGTTCGTCCGCGCCGAGGCCCGCCGACTCGGTGTCGACATCCCTCGACCCGGCGACTCGCACGCCAACGGCAGGGAGACGTCATGAGCCGAATCGTCATTCCCGGTGGATCGGGCTTCCTCGGACAAGCGCTTGCCTCCCGGCTGGTCGGGCGCGGCGATGAGGTTGTCATCCTCAGCCGTGATGAGGGTCAACAGGTCGAGGGCACACGCGTCGTCGTGTGGGACGCCGAGTCGATCGGACCGTGGGCGAGCGAGCTCGATGGTGCCGACGCGATCGTCCACCTCACTGGCCGGCGCGTCGATGTGCGCGGCACGAAGCGCAACATCGACGAGCTGATCTCGTCGCGCGTGCAGCCGGTTCGCGTGGTCGGCGAGGCGATCGAGCGCTGCGCGACGCCGCCGCGGGTGTGGGTGCAGTCGTCGTCGCTCGCTGTCTACGGCGACGGAGGCGACGCCGTGCTCGATGAGCACTCGACGCCGACTGGCATCGGCCCGCGCGAGATGGTGACGGTCTGCCTGGCGTGGGAGGGCGCGTTCCGTCAGGCGAGTGCAGCGGTCGAGCGCACGGTGTTGCTGCGCATGGGTATCGGGCTCGGCGGCCGCAACGACCCGGCGACGGCGAAGCTCGCGCAGCTCGTTCGGTTCGGTCTCGGTGGCAGCGTTGGGTCAGGCCGTCAATGGGTGTCGTGGGTCGGGCTGGACGACCTCCTCACAGCGATGATCCTGGCCATCGACAACGACACGATGACGGGCACCTACCACCTGACGTCGCCCAACCCGGTGACGAACGCGGAGATGATGTCGACCTACCGGCGTCTGCTCGGACGGCGGATCGGACTGCCCAGTCCTGCGTGGCTGGCACGAATCGGCGCGCCGATTCTGGGGAGCAGCGCGAGCCTGGCGCTGACCGGTCGACGGATCGTCCCCACCCGCCTATTGGAGCGCGGCTTCACCTTCGAGCAGCCCGACTTCGAGCCGGCCGCTCGGAAGGCACTCGGCGCCTGCGGACTGCTCTGAGAGGTGCGCGTTTCGGGTCGCCCGCGAACCGGCTTGGTCCCGGATTGGTCCTTCTCAGGTCCTTCCTCCAAACGAACAGGGCGAAACTGAACGTACCTAGAAGGACACAAATGACCAGGTCAGAGGCACTGTGGCCGAAAAGCCGCAGATCGCGAAACCCCTGCTAGACGTTGAAGCGGAACTCGGTGACGTCGCCGTCGACGAACTCGTAGTCCTTGCCTTCAACGCGGAGCTTGCCGACCTCTTTGGCCTTCGACCACGAACCCAGGGCGAGGAGCTCGTCCCAGTGGATGACCTCGGCGCGGATGAAGCCACGCTGGATGTCGGTGTGGATCTTGCCGGCGCACTCGGGGGCCTTGTCGCCGGCGTGGAAGGTCCAGGCGCGGGTCTCCTTGTCGCCGGTGGTCAAGAAGGTGCGCAGGCCGAGCAGGTGGTAGGCGCTGCGGACCATCCGGAACAGCGCGCCTTCGCCGAGCCCGAAGCCCTCGAGCATCTCGGCTCGCTCGGACGGATCGGTGATGGTGGCGGCTTCAGCCTCGAGCTGCACGCACATGCCGATGACCTCGACGTTGGCGCCGGCATCGTTCATCTCGGCGCGGACGCGCGCCTCGACCTCGGGGATCTTGTCCAGCTCGTCCTCGCCGACGTTGACGACTGCGAGCACGGGCCGGTTGGTCAGCAGGAAGTGCGGCTGCAGGGCCTCGACGTGGTCAGGCTTGAGCGCGGCGCGGTAGAGCGGTCGGCCGTCGCTGAGCGATGCGTAGGCCGCTTCGAGGGCCTCGATCTCGCCGCCGAGCGCCTTGTCGAGCTTGGCCTGGCGCTGGGTGGTGCGCAGTCGCTTCTCGACCGTCTCGAGGTCGGCAAGGGCGAGCTCGATCTCGACGACGCGCAGGTGCTCGAGCGGGTCGTCGGGGCCCATCACATCCGCGTCCTCGAACGCACGCAGCACGAACACGGTCGCTTCGACCTCGCGGATGTTGGCGAGGAACTTGTTGCCGAGGCCCTCACCCTTGCTCGCCCCCTCGACGAGGCCGCCGATGTCGACGACCTGGACCGCGGCATGCACGAGCTGCTTGCTCTTGCTCATCACGCCGAGCTGGTCCACCCGGGTGTCAGGAACCTTGGCGACACCGATGTTCGGGTCCTTGGTGGCGAACGGGTAGGGAGCCGCCAACGCACCGCCACCGGTGAGAGCGTTGTACAGCGAGCTCTTGCCCGCGTTCGGGAGGCCGACCAGGCCGAATCGTTCCATAGCGCTCCGGAGGCTACCGGACGGGTTCCCGGAGCACGGCGGTGCGACGGGCCCCGAGCCCGGCCGGCGCCTTGTTTTCCACTTCGGCCCGGGTCGAAGCACTCAGTGGGTGGTGAAGCCCAACCGCCGTCCCGTCTCCTCACCGCTCGTGCTCGCCGCCGGCCTGCTCGTGCTGCTCGTGTTCTGCTGGCGGATGCAGACGGCACACGCCGAGCCGCCGGTCGCCCCGTCGTTCAGCACGATCCCCGGCAACTGCGTCGCCCACACGACGTTCGTCGTTCGCGGGACCGACTACCCCGGCGACTTTCGATGCGCCGGGCTGGCGATCGACTACCACACGTCCGGGGTGGCGCGTTCGCCGTTTCCGATCTGGGCCGGTCAGTGGCTGCTCGTCGACGAGGCCGGAAGCTTCCGCCTCGGGCTCTGCACGTTCAACCGTGGCATCCATCCAACGATCGACGCGCCGTCGATGTTGATCGCCCAGGCCCTGCCCAACGATCCGGGCGGGCTCAAGAGCGCGTACCTGACGTGGCGCTACGGGCAGACGACCGACAACACGCTCGCCTCCGGGTTGTGGGCGGTCGTCCACTTCTACGCACAGGACGCCGCTGGTTCGAACCGCTCGACGAACGCCTCGGCACCATTGGTCCGGTCGCTGTCGACGCTCGCCGCTGCCTCGGGTCGCCAGGACCTGCAGGACCTGGCGATGGCACTCGATGGCGAGGCGGCGAGGTCGGCGGCCCCGTTCGCGATCGATGTCTCTGTCTCGTCCGATGGCACCGGAGTGGCGCATGTGCGATCAGGCGCGCAGCCGGTTCCCGACACGATCATCCGGCTCGAGGTGACGGGAGCGGCCTTCGATGACGAATCGTCGACGGCCGCGCTCACGACCGGCGACGACGGAGCGGTCGCGTTCGAGATCGTCGGTCGGGCCCAGACCGCGACGGTCACCGCGACGAGCACAGCACCGGGGACGGCGCAGGTCTATCGGGCTGCCGCTGCCGATCCCGTCGGCCACCTGCCACAGACCCTCGTCACGACCGGTCCGTCGACTCCGCTGCGCGCCGAGGCGACCGTCACCCTCGACGGGCCGCCAGAGACCACACCGCCGACCACCACCGAGGCACCGACCACCACCGAGGCACCGACCACCACCGAGGCATCGACCACGACCGAGGCATCGACCACCACCGAGGCACCGACCACCACCGAGGCACCGGCCACCACGGAGGCACCGGCCACCACTGCCGAGATGACCACGACGACCAGCACGACGACCGATGTCGCAACCACGACCACGAGCACGACCGACGTCCCGGCGACGACCGCCGTGGCCACGACGACGACGGACATGACGAGCACCAGCCCAGCACCTCTCGTCGAGGAGCTGCCGACCACCGTCGAGACCGCGACGACGATGGCCGCGACGACGACCATCGGGGAGACCACCGTGTCCGTGACCGTCGAGCAGATGGCGCCGACCCCTGCCCCCGAGTCCGTCCCGACCGTGCTCCCGAGGACGGGCTCGTCCAGCTCGGCGGCGTACCTCGGCACGTCGCTGCTCGTCGCCGGAATCGGCATGATCGGCGTCATCCGGCGGCGGTTACGCTGCGGTGGGTGACTCCCGTTGAAGCGCTCGAACGCGTCGTGCACTGCCTGGACCGTGCCCACGAGACCGGTTTCAAGACCAAGGCCTTCGGGCGGGCCCTCGACGTCGTGCGGTCGACGCCGGCCGACGAGATCGCCGAACGCGCTCAGCACAACACCCTGAAGCAGCTCGACGGGATCGGCGACAGCTCGGCGAGGGTGATCATCGAGGCGTTGCGCGGCGACACCACCTACCTCGACAAGCTCGATGCGCAGACGCAGGTGAAGATCACGCCAGCGGGCCAGCCGTATCGCGACGCCCTCCGTGGGGATCTCCACCTGCACTCGCGGTGGAGCGACGGCGGGGCGACGATCGAGGCGATGGCCAGCACAGCGCGTGGGCTCGGCCACGAGTACATGGTGCTCACCGACCACAGCCCGCGCCTCACCATCGCCCACGGCCTCGATCGCGAGCGGCTGATCCGCCAGCTCGGCGAGGTCGCCGCGATCAACGAGGAGATGGCACCGTTCCGCATCCTCACCGGCATGGAGGTCGACATCCTCGAAGATGGTCAGCTGGACCTCGACGACGACCTCCTCGCCCACCTCGACGTCGTGGTCGCATCTGTGCACAGCAAGCTGCGCATGGATGCCGTCGGGATGACCGCACGGATGTTGCGCGCGGTCGAGTCACCTCACGTCGACATCCTCGGCCACTGCACCGGGCGCCTGATCGGCAAGCGGCCGGAGTCGACGTTCGACGCGGACAGGGTGTTCGCTGCCTGTGCGGCGAACAACACGGCGGTGGAGCTGAACTGCCGTCCCGAGCGGCTCGATCCTCCGGAACCGCTGATCGCCACGGCGATCGCCGCCGGCTGCCTGTTCTCGATCGACTCCGACGCGCACGCGACCGGCCAGCTCGAATGGCAGCCCCTCGGCTGCGACCGGGCCGCTGCCGCCGGCATCGAGATCGAGCGGGTCATCAACACCTGGGTCGAAGACGATCTGCTCGCATGGGCCGGAAGCTGACGACATCCCTCCGCAGGTGGGTCCTGCGAATCGCTGCCGCTAGGCTCGGTCGCCATGTCGAAGAAGACCAAGAAGCGCAAGGCCAAGATGCGCCGCAGCAAGGCCAACCACGGTAAGCGCCCCAACATGGGGCGTGGCTAGCAACGTTCTGCCCGCGCCGCCGAGTCCTCGGCAGGCCGACGCAGATCTGTACCACGGCGTTCTCGTCTCCGATCCATATCGCTGGCTCGAAGACGGCGAATCGTCGGCGACCCAGCAGTGGGTCGCTCAACAGAACGAACGAACCCGCGAGGCGCTCGATGCCCGGCCCGATCACGGGCAGTGGCACGAGCGCCTCGTCGCGCTCATGAGCCTGCCCGTCGTGCTGCAGGCAAAGGTGCGTGGCGACCGCTTGTTCGTGCTCGAACGCGCTGCCGGCGCCGAGCAGTACGCGCTCGTCCTCCGTTCGGCGATCGACCCCGTGGCCGCTCCGCGCACGCTGTTCGACCCGGCCGTTGGGTCTGCCGACGCGGCGACCGCCATCGACTGGTTCCAGCCGAGCGCGGACGGTCGGCTCGTCGCCTACGGCACGAGTGAGGGCGGCACGGAGGACAGCGCGCTCGTGGTGCTCGATGTCGAGACGGGCGAGCACCTCGCCGACGTCATCGCGCACACGCGAGCGGCCACAGTCGCCTGGCTGCCGGATGCCTCGGCGTTCTACTACACGTCGTACCCGGCCGGCGATCAGTACAACCGACGCGTCATGCTCCACGTCCTCGGCGCAGACCCCGCCACCGATGTCGTCGTCTGGAGCGACGCAGACGCACCGCAGACCTGGCCCGACGTGCAGATCTCACCCGATGGCCGGTACCTGCTCGTCGAGGCGATGCTCGGTTGGGACCACGTCGACGCGTTCGTGCTCGATCGCACCAACGGCACCTGGGCGACCGTCATCGCCGGCGTCGACGCGTTGTCGTCGTTCGATCTCGTCGGTGACCACCTCCTGATCAGCACGACCGCCGCGGCACCGCGCGGTCGCGTCGTGCTCGCCGCGCTGTCGAACCCGGGGGTCGAGCGGTGGACCACGATCGTGCCGGAGGGCTCCGGGGTGATCGGTCGTGCCGTCGGATGTGGCGACGATGTGCTCGTCGTCGTGACCGAACGTGCCGTGGACCGGGTGGAGCGGTGGTCGATCGAGGGAGCGCCGCTCGGCCCCGTCGCGGACCTCGGCATCTCCTCGGTGATGGGCGTCGCGAGCAGCGCGGCATCGCCGATGGCGTTCATCGTGCTCGCTGGCTTCGATGCCCCGGCGGCGCTGCACCTGTACCGTGACGGCGTCGGGCTGACCCGTTGGTGCGATGCTGACGGCGAGCGAGCCGCCGTCGCGCCGTTGACGGTCAGCCAGCTGAGCTACCCCTCGCTCGACGGCACACCCGTTGGTTTGTTCCTGATCCATCGCGCCGACGTCCGGCCGGATCCGCAGACGCCGGCGATCCTCACCGGCTACGGAGGCTTCGCGATCTCGGAGACGCCGCTGTGGTCCCCGATGATCGCCGCGTGGTGCGAGCGTGGCGGGCTCTACGCCGTCGCCGGGCTGCGCGGGGGTCTGGAGGAGGGCGTGGCCTGGCATCAGGCGGGCCGGCGGGCGGCGAAGCAGAACGTGTTCGACGACTTCCACGCGGCAGCCGACTGGCTGGTCGACACGGGCCGCACGAGCCGGGAGTCGCTGGCGATCGCCGGTGGTTCGAACGGCGGGCTGCTCGTCGGGGCCGCGCTCACCCAACGGCCCGATCTGTGCGCCGCGGTGTGGTGCGCGGTGCCGTTGCTCGACATGATCCGGTTCCCGCAGTTCCTGATCGCTCGGCTGTGGACCGACGAGTACGGCGATCCCGACGTGGCCGAGGAGTTCGGGTGGCTGTGGGCGTATTCGCCGTACCACCACGTGGTCGACGGCGAGACGTATCCGGCGGTCCTGCTCAGCACGGCCGAGGGCGACACCCGAGTCGATCCGCTGCACGCGCGCAAGATGGCTGCTGCGCTGCAGGCGTCGGCCGCCGCGCAGGACGAGCGTCCGATCCTGCTGCACCAGGCCGGCCGGGCCGGTCACGGTGTCGGCAAGCCGGCCAGCAAGCGTGCCGACGAGGCCGCCGACGTGCTCGCGTTCTTCACATGGCAGCTGCGATGACCGACCGGCCAGCCGCTGTGACGGCACCGCACGCGAGCCGGTCGCGGACGTGACAGCGTAGGGGGATGCGCACTCACGAAGTCGACATCGTTGTGATCGGATTGGGACCGGGAGGCGAGGACGTCGCCGGACAGCTCGCCGAGGCCGGTCTCCGTGTGGCCGGCATCGAGCACCACCTCGTCGGCGGCGAGTGCCCCTACTACGGGTGCATCCCATCGAAGATGATGATCCGCGCGGCGGACCTCATCGCCGAGACCCGCCGCGCGAACGTGATGGCCGGCAGGACGACGGTCGAGCCCGACTTCTCGATCGTCGCGCGACGGATCCGTGAGGAAGCCACCGACGACTGGGACGACACCGTCGCGGTCGAGCGGTTCGTCGGCAAGGCCGGTACGTTCGTGCGCGGCACGGGGCGCCTCGACGGCACGGGTCGAGTCGTGGTCGATGACGACGTCTACGTCGCCAGCCGCGGCGTGGTGATCGCGACCGGCACATCACCGTCGTTGCCGCCGGTGCCGGGGTTGGCCGAGGCGACGCCGTGGACCAACCGAGACATCGTCAAGGTGCGAGTCGCGCCCGCATCGATGATCGTGCTCGGCGGCGGCGCGATCGGTCTCGAGCTGGCCCAGGCGTTCGCCAGGTTCGGGACCACGATCACCATCGTGGAAGCAGATGATCGCATCCTCGCCCCGGAGGAGCCGGAGACGAGCGAGCTGCTCACGAAGGTCCTGCGCCGCGAGGGCATCGACATCCGCACCGGCATCAGCGCCGCCCACGTGTCGAGGGCCGCCGATGGCCTGGTCACGGTCGTGCTCGCCGACGGCAGCGAGGTGATCGCCGACGAGATCCTCGTCGCTGCCGGCCGCACGCCGAACGTGCGCGGCATCGGCCTCGACACGGTGGGCCTCGACGAGAACGCCCGCCCGACGTTCACCGTCGACGAGCAGATGCGCGTCGTCGGCGCGGGCAAGCTCTGGGCGGTCGGCGACGTTGCCGGTCGGGGAGCGTTCACCCACATGGCGGTCTACGAAGCCGGTGTCGCCATCGACTCCATCCTCGGTGTCGACTCCCCGCGTCTCGCCGAGCACCACGCTGTCTCGAGGGTGACGTTCACTGATCCGGAGGTCGGCTCGGTCGGGATGACCGAGGCCCAGGCGCGCGATGCCGGCCTCACCGTGCGGATCGGGCTCGCGGATTCGTCGACGTCGTCGCGCGGCTGGATCCACGGTGAGGGCAACGAAGGGCTGATGAAGCTGATCGTCGACGCCGAGCGGGACATCCTCGTCGGGGCGACCTCGATGGGTCCGCGCGGCGGCGAGGTGCTGAGCATGTTCAACCTCGCCGTCCACGCCCGCGTGCCGGTCGCCGAGCTGCGCTCGATGATCTACGCCTACCCGACGTTCTACCGAGGCGCGCTCGACGCGCTCGCGGCGCTCGACAAGTAGGCGGGACCCCAGCGCGGCGGGCGCCTGGAGCGGTCAGACGACTTCGTCGTCGGTCACGTCGTGGGTGTCGTCGCGGCGCAGATGGGCCTGGCCCTCCGCACAGTCCGCGGCCAGCGAGCACCACCGGCAGGGCGCGCCCGGACTCTTCGTCGGGGTCCGGCCCTCGACGCGCAGCTCGATCAACGAGTTGATCCCGTCGAGCGTGCGTCGCAGCGTCGAGCGCAGCATGTTCTCGGTGACGTCCTCGACGATCGGTTGGGCCGAGTCGAGGTAGAAGCTGGCCAGCTTCCGCGGCGGCACCTGCCGCGACAACGTCTCCACGATCGCGTAGAAGCGCAGGTCTTCACGATGGCGAGGAACGACCCGACCCGTCTTGAAGTCGACGATGAGCTTGCGGCTCTCCCGCTCGAACGGCCTGCCCATCGTCAGGTCGGCGCGGCCGCGCAGCAGGATCTGGCCGTCGACCGGCCACTGGGTGCTCGACTCCGTCACCGGCCGCGACCGCGGGTCCAACGGCGGGAAGCACTCCATGAACTTGGTGACGTGGTCGCTCGACATCGCGCGCAGATCGGCGAGATCGCCCTCGCCGAGCGACTGCAACCACGGCGACAGGCCCTTTTCCTCGTTCAGCAAGCGGGCGATCGCCTCGTCGACGAGCTCGGCCGGGGCCGGTTCGCCCCGCCAGTTGATGAGCAGCTGGATCGCGCGGTGCGACACCTGGCCGCGGGCGCGGCTCGGTGTCCACTCGAACGCGTCCGGTGCCAGGAACTGCGCCTCGCAGCCGAAGATCCCGGCGAGGGTGTGCTTGGTGACGAACACCTGGTTGCCGTCGAGCCGATCACCGAAGTGGGCGAAGGCCTCGTTGGCCTCATCGCGCAGCCCGGCGACGAAGTCGGCGTCGAAGATCAGCGGATCGCCGGCGCGGCGGAGCACATCGAGCGTCGATTCCTGGGCCGGCGTGAGTCGGCTGGTCGGGGCTGACGAGTCGCTCACACGTCGAGACTACGTCGGTTCGCCGAGCGGCTCCGAGGAACTGTCGCGCACCCTCGTGTCAGAGTGCGATCATGGAGTCCGGGAATGCCATCGAATTCGCCCAGGCGGCTCGTACCCTCACCAACGTCGCTCAGCACCTCGGCCTCGTCGGACCCAGTTACCGCTGCCCCCCACGCATCGTCGGCGTCGATCGGTCGCTGCGCCGCCACGTCGGTGGCGTCGTCATCTCCGTAAAGCTCCGCGGCCGGCCGTGGGCCGCCGTGCTCGCCGACATGATCGAGGGCGTCGTCGCCGCCAACCAGCTCAACGCCACCCAGGCCATCCGCCTCCGCGCCGAACTGTGGAGTGCGCTCGGCTTCGAGGCCACGCCGATCACGACCAAGGTCGCCTAATGTTCGGCCGAGGCCCGGGTGGCGGAATTGGCAGACGCGGGGGGCTTAAACCCCCCTGACCGTGAGGTCTTGTGGGTTCGATCCCCACCCCGGGCACCCGCTCTGACAACCATCAGGTCGCCGTGCTGCGCGCTGTGCTCGATGGCCAGCCAAGACGCTCGGGGCCAGGCGATGGGCGGCCGCATCGCCTACGCCGTTGGTTACACCGGTCTTTGCGTGGCCTCGACCCGCTTCGGCGCTGAGGTCATGCTCGACCTCCTCGATGGCAAGAGCAGCAAGCCGACCCAGACCGACTTCGTCAAGCAGAAGCCGCTCCCGTTCCCGCCGGAGCCGTTCCGGTTCATGGGCATCCAGACCACCCGGTGGGTCGCTCAACCGTGAGGACCGCACCGGCAAGCGCAACATCTGGCTGCGCAGCCTCGACCGGATGGGCCTCGGCTTCGACAGCTGACCCTGACGCGTTGACCGGCCAATCCACCCCGGTCTCGGTCACCTCCGACATCCCTGACGCATTGACCGGCCCACGGCCGGCCAATCCACCCTGGCTTGGCGTCACGTTCGACATCCCTGACGCATTGACCGGCCCTCGGCCGGCCAATCCACCCCGGTCTCGGTCACGTCCGACAATCCCTACTTGATCCTTCTCGTTCATCGTCGGCCTCGGTCCCGATCCAGCAACGGGCCGACGGCGTCACGATCGTCGTGCGTGTCGCGAGGAGCGCGTCAGCACCCTGCGTCCGTCGCCGAGTTGACGGACCGTGGAGAAGTCTCCATGCTGGTCGGTGGAGGTGTGTGACGATGGATCGAATCGACGACGAGGTCATGGCCCGATGAGCCGCGACATCCAGGTCACCTTCGACGCCCACGACCCGCGAGCGCTGTCGTCCTTCTGGCGCGACGCGCTGGGCTATGTGCACCCCGCCCCGCCGGGGGTCGACCTGCCGGCGGGCGCCGATCCGTTGGCCGCGTGGGACGAGTTCCTGGCAGGGCTCGGGGTGCCCGAGGACGAGCGCAACACGAAGTCGGCCATCGAGGATCCCGATGGGCACGGCCCCAGGGTGTTCTTCCAGCAGGTGCCGGAAGGCAAGCTCGCCAAGAACCGGGTGCACCTCGACGTCCGTGCCGCGCCCGGCCTGGTGGGTGACGAGCGACTGGCGGCGTTGGAGCGCGAGTGCGGCCGACTCGTCGCGATGGGCGCGACGCGGCTCCGTCGCGTCGAGCCAGATCCTCCGATGGAGTCCGGCTTCATCGTGATGGCCGACCCCGAGGGCAACGAGTTCTGCCTGGACTGACGCAGCGGCCAGCTGTGACCAGCAGATGGCTGACCGCGAAGGTTCTGGTCGAGATCGGCCGGGCGAACAGGGCGCGCGATCGACGCGAGTCCCCGGGATCTCGCCGGCGCATCGCACGAGCTACCGTCTCGCTGTGCACACGATCCCGAATGTGGTGCGGCTGCAACCGGCGTACGACGATCCTCAGGCAGTCCGTGACCTGATCGACCGCGCCGGGCCGTTCTGGCCGTTGGCGCGCTATGCGGCATCGACTGCGGAGCTGCAGGCGCTGGGGGCGACCAAGCCGTCGAACTTCGTGCCGCCATGGTTCCGTCAGGACTTCGCACTGCGCGGCGAGGCGCTCGTCGATGGTGCAGAGCCGATCCTGTACAACCCGCACTTCGTCGGCGCGGCGCATGGTGTGTACGGCGCCGACGCAGAAGTGCGGCCCACCACGGTCTACGTCAACATGATGGGCGCGACCCCGTTCCCGTTCGTGCCCCACGTCGACGTTCCGGCGTTCCGCGGCGCAACCCGAGTGGACCATCCGATCTGGCTGCTGCAGCAGATGCGCGCGGCCGGCATCTTCGAGCCCTGGCGAGTGCGGATCGCCACGGCCGTGTCGTGGTTCTGGCCGGGTCCGGGCGGCGAGTTCCACTACTGGCCCGACGGCGTCGATGGCCGCCACGAGGTCGAGTCGCCGCCGTTCGAGAACGTGGCGATCGTCGCCGACAACGAGATCACCTTCCACGGGGTCGCCCCGGTGCTCGGCGACGAGCCGTTGCCGACCACGCTCACGATCGACGCCGAGCTGCGTCGAGACGGCGATGGGTGGACCGTGGTCGACGGCGGACTGGAGCAGTGCCGCTACCCGCTCGGCTCGATGCGCACGACGGTCTCGTGGAAGGCGGACGTCTTCGCTGACGCGGACGACATGCGCCGCGCCGACGACCACGTCGACGACCTCAGCCTCGGTCGCGTGGTCGACATGCTCCGCGCCGATCTCGCCGGCAAGGGCGTCGACACCCCGGCCCCGGATGACCCGTTCCACGACGAGGTCTGGGTCGCGGCGATCGCCACGACGTACCGCAGCCCGCCGCCGAGGATCTGAATCGGCCCGGGGTCCGGCTGAACGTCGCCGGATCGGCCGACGCACGTTCCGACGATCCAGCGCGGAGCCGGCTGGATGGCATCAGACGTGTTCGATGCTCAGTTGGCGTGCGCTGCCCGTGAAGTGATGCCGTCGTGGACGTGCACAGGGTCAGGGTGCGGCGGCCGGTTGGAACAGCTCGATCAGGTTCCCCGAGGGGTCGATGGCGAGCGCTTGTGCGCCGCCGGGACCGGTCACGACCTCGTTGCGGAACCGAACTCCTTGCTCGGTGAGGCGGGCGACCTCGCGCTCGATGTCATCGATGATGAGGTGGATGCGGTTCCAACCGCCAGGGCCCGGGCGTTCCCCATCGGTCATCGCTCTGCCGGCGGAGCTGTGTGGCCCCGAGAGCAGGAGCCTGAGGTTGCCTCGAGTGACATCGGCGAACGCCGGGCTCGAGATGCCGACGGTGAAGCCGAACTGTCGGGTGTAGAACTCGACGGATGCGGCGACGTCGTCGACCAGGTATCGCACGTTCACGATCTCGGTATCAGCCATGGTGGGTCCTTTCGGATTGTCGGGTTTGGAGGTCGGCGAGCACGAGCGCGACGCGGCCGTCGATCTCGTCGGCGACGTGTCGAAACGCGGGGTACGTCGCCTCGTCGGTGTCGCCTGTGGCAGCAGGGTCGGCGATGCTCCAGTGGGCCGCGACCGGTGCGCCAGGGAACTCCGGGCAGATCTCGCGCACCTTGTCGCAGAGCGTGATGACCCGGTCGAATCGGTTGCGTGCGAAGCGGGTGAGCGACTTCGTCGGACGGCCGGAGATGTCGATGCCGCGTTCGGCCATGACTCGCACTGCGTTCGGGTGCAGTGCCTTGGGATGGCTGCCGGCGCTGCGTGCTTCGACGGTGCCTGCCGATCGGTGTTCCACGAGGGCTTCGGCGATCTGGGACCGGGCGCTGTTGCCGGTGCACAGGAACAGCAGTCGTGGCCGGGCGCGTCGCGGCGGGCTGTCATCGTGCTGCGTGTGGCCGTGCGAGAGGCCGGGATGGAGTGAGAGCCCGGCGTCACCGAGAAGATCCCGGCAGCGGGTGAGATCGGCTCGGTAGTAGACGTCGCGACCATCGGCCGAGCTGCGGCGGCTGCTGACGATGCCGGCGCGCCGGAGCTCGGCGAGGTGGTAGGAGACCAGGTTCTGTGGCTTCCCGACGAGCTGCACGAGCTCGCCGACGCGGCGATCGCTGTGGCCGAGCTCGCCGACCAGTTGCCATCGCAGCGGGTCGCTGAGCAGTCCGAGGATCTCCGGTGGCTGTCCGACTTTCACTCCTCAATACATATCAGGATGAACTGATTCAATGCAAGTCGATTGGATTGGCGCTCGGAAGGACGAAGGTGACGGAGGCGCCGCCGGTAGCGGGATCATTGCCGGCGTCGATCGTGCCGCCGTGCGCCCGGATCAGGTCGCGCACGATGGACAGGCCCAGGCCGCTACCCCTGGAGTCTCCCGCCCGTGTGAACCGTTCGAACACCTGGTCCAGCTGGTCGTCGCTGAACCCTGGGCCGGCGTCGGTGACGCGGCACTGCACCATCTGGCCGTCGCCCGTTCCGGGGCCGGCTCGCGCCGATGCCGCCACCACGACCTCTCCGCCGGCCCGGGTGTGGCGGATGGCGTTGGTCAACAGGTTGTCGAAGACCTGGCGGACTCGCGCCGGGTCCACCCACGTCGTGGGGAGCCCGGGGGCCACCGAGGTACGCAACGTGACGTTCCGCTGCCGGGCGTGCGCCTCGTGGCGTCGCACCGCCTCGTCCACCAGATCGCCGAATGCCGTCGCCTCGCGCCGCAGGACCAGGCGTCCGGTCTCGGCGAGGGCCAGCGTGTGCAGGTCGTCGACCAGATGGCCCAGCCGCAGGGTCTCGTCGAGGAGCGAGGACAGATGATGGTCGTCACGGGGATGGACCCCGTCGAGTTGAGCCTCGATCTCGCTCTGCAGCACCGCCAGCGGGTTCCGTAGCTCGTGGGTGATATCGGCCAGGAAGCGTCGCCGCTGCTGCTCGTTGGCGGCCATCCGGGTCGCCATCTCGTTGAACGTCGTGGCGAGGAGGCGCAGCTCGCGAGGCCCTCGGACCTCCACGTCGACCGCCCCGTAGTTGCCGGTGGCGACCTGCTCGACCGCCCGGAGCAGGTTGCCCACCGGGCCGCTGGCGCGACGGTAGGCGGCGGCGATGGCGGCGCCGGCGACGAGAGTCGCCGCAGCGATGACCACCAGACCCCGGGGACGGCCCTCGCCGTCCGTCGGCATCCCGAGGGCACCCCAGCGGCCCGTGGCCACGCCGGTGATGACGGCGACGGCAACCATCCAACCCAGCACGAGGCCCACCGCGACCAGCCGCAACCGCCGGCGGAAGCGCCGCGTGGCTTCAGGTCGGTGCAGCGGGACCGACGGAGCGGGCCGGTCCGCGGCCGGCCGGTCGGTCGGTCGATCAATCATCGGCGAAGCGGTACCCGACGCTGTGCACGGTGAGAAGGTAGCGAGGCTCGTGGGGGAAGGGCTCCAGCTTGCGGCGGAGGTTCTTGATGTGCGCGTCGACGGTCCGTTCGTAGGACTCGACCACGACTCCGTGGATGGCGCCGAGCAACTGGGCACGCGTGAACACCCGGCCCGGCTGACGCGCCAGCAGCACCAGAAGGTCGAACTCGGTCGCGGTCACGTCGACCGCACGGTCGCCCACCGTCACCTGCCGGCGACCGGTATCGATCGCGACGTCCCCGACAACGAACCGCTCCCGCTCCGTCTGCATGCCCTCGGTACGTCGAAGGACCGCTCGCACCCGCGCCAGCAGTTCCCGGGGACTGAACGGCTTCACCAGGTAGTCATCTGCGCCGAGCTCCAACCCGAGCACCCGATCCGTCTCGTCTCCTCGCGCCGTCAGGATGATGATCGGCACCGGCGAGGCGCGGCGCAGCTCGCGGGCGACGTCGAGGCCGTCCAGACCGGGCAGGCCGAGGTCCAGCACCACCAGATCGGGCGGCCGGGCCCGGGCCGAGGCGATGGCGCCGTTGCCGTCGGCGGCCGTGGTCACCGAGAACCCCGCGCCGCGCAGGTAGTCGCCGACAACCTCCACGATCTTGGGTTCGTCGTCGACGACCAACACGGTTTTCGGCACCTGCCCATCTTCGCGTCGATGCACGTCTCACCGTTCCTCCCGGCCGATCACAGCCCGATCGATGGGGCCATGATCGCCGGCAGTTGTGAAGGCGGTGTGAAGGCGACGGTGATCTTGCGAGGTCGCCGGCGCTCACCCAGGGGGCGAAATCCCAGCTATCCGCACGGTCCCTTCACGCCTGCTTCACTACTCGGGCAGATCATCGGCTCATGCGAATCAACGAAACATCCTCGGTCCAGGCGGTCGTCATGGCCGGCATCTTCGACATGAGCGCCGGGCGAATCGGAGCCATGACGGCGGCCGTGCTCGGACTGATCGGCCTCGTGATCGGCGGGCGGGCTCTCCGATCGACCAGGCCTGGCCGCTCCGACACCGATGCCAGCGCCACCGACCGGCGCGATGGGCCGGTCGTGGCCATGGTGCTGGGGCTGATCAGCGTGGTCGTCGGCGGGTTGATCGTGGCCACCTCCGACGGCGGTCTCGGCACCGGCAATGGGCTCGGCGGGGCGATCGTGGCCATGGTGTTCGGACTGATCGCCGCGATCCTCGGCGGGCTTGCTCGGACCCGCCGGCAGACGGTGGTGTGAACCTCCGCCGGCTCGTGCTCGCCTGAGACCGGTCGACGCTGCATCGGTCGTCGCGGGGCTGTTGGTCAGGTGGCGACGTAGGCCGCGAGGTGCTTGCCGGTGAGGGTGGAGCGTCGGGCGACGAGATCGGCCGGCGTGCCCTCGAAGACGATCCGGCCGCCGTCGTGGCCGGCGCCGGGGCCGAGGTCGATGATCCAGTCGGCGTGCGCCATGACCGCTTGGTGGTGCTCGATGACGATGACCGATCTGCCGGAGTCGACGAGCCGGTCGAGAAGGCCGAGCAGTCGCTCGACGTCGGCGAGGTGGAGGCCGGTGGTCGGCTCGTCGAGGACGTAGACGGCGCCCTTGTCGGCCATCTGGGTGGCGAGCTTGAGCCGCTGCCGTTCGCCGCCGGACAGCGTGGTGAGCGGCTGGCCGAGGCTGATGTACCCGAGGCCGACGTCGGCGAGCCGGTCGAGGATGGCGTGCGCGGCCGGCGTGTGCGCCTCGCCGGCGCCGAAGAACTCCTCGGCCTCGGTCACCGACATCGCGAGCACCTCGGCGATGTTGCGATCCCCGAAGGTGTAGTCGAGGACCTCGGCCTGGAACCGCTTCCCGTCGCACTCCTCACACGTGGTCGCGACACCGGCCATCATCGCCAGGTCGGTGTAGATCACCCCGGCGCCGTTGCACGTCGGGCAGGCGCCTTCGGAGTTGGCGCTGAACAGGGCCGGCTTGACGCCGTTGGCCTTCGCGAACGCCTTGCGGATCGGCTCGAGCATGCCGGTGTACGTCGCGGGGTTGCTGCGTCGCGAGCCCTTGATCGCTGCCTGGTCGACCGAGACCACGCCGTCGCGCCCCGAGACCGAGCCGTGGATGAGCGAGCTCTTTCCCGATCCCGCCACGCCGGTCACCACCACCAGCACACCGAGCGGGATGTCGACATCGACATCGCGCAGGTTGTGGGTGCTGGCACCGCGCACCTCCACCTGACCCGTCGGTGTGCGCACCGCCGGCTTCAAGGATGCCCGGTCGTCGAGGTGCCGCCCGGTGAGCGTGCCGCTGGCCCGCAGCCCGTCGACGGTGCCCTCGAACACCACCTCGCCACCAGCGGTGCCAGCGCCCGGGCCGAGGTCGATGACGTGGTCGGCGATCGCGATCGCCTCCGGCTTGTGCTCGACGACGAGCACTGTGTTGCCCTTGTCGCGCAGCTGCAGCAACAGGTCGTTCATCCGTTGGATGTCGTGGGGGTGCAGGCCGATCGTCGGCTCGTCGAACACGTAGGTGACATCGGTCAACGACGAGCCGAGGTGACGGATCAGCTTGGTGCGCTGGGCCTCGCCGCCCGACAGCGTGCCCGACGACCGGTCGAGGGAGAGGTAGCCAAGCCCGATCTCCACGAACGCGTCGAGGGCGTGCCGCAGCTTCGCGACGAGCGGGGCCACCGATGGTTCACCCAGACCGGTCGCCCATTCGGCCAGGTCGCTGATCTGCATCGCGCAGGCGTCGGCGATGTTGATCCCGCCGATCCGCGAGGCGCGGGCGGCCTCGTTGAGCCGGGCGCCGCCGCACTCGGGGCAAGCGGTGAATGTGACCGCCCGGTCCACGAACGCCCGGATGTGCGGCTGCAGTGCCTCCCGGTCCTTGGAGAGGAACGACTTCTGGACCCGCGGGATCAGCCCCTCGTAGGTGAGGTTGACGCCGTTGACCTTCACCTTGGTCGGCTCGCGGTGGAGGAGGTCGTGCAGCTCGGTCTCGGTGTAGTCGCGGATCGGCTTGTTCGGGTCGAGGAAGCCCGACTCGGTGAAGATCCGCACTGTCCACCAGCCGTCCGTCTTGTAGCCGGGGATGGTGATCGCGCCCTCGGCGAGCGACTTGGAGTCGTCGTAGAGCTGGGTGAGGTCGATGTCGGTCACGCTGCCCATGCCCTCGCAGCGCGGGCAGGCGCCGGCGGGCAGGTTGAAGCTGTAGTGGAACGACGGCCCGGCACTCGGCTCGCCGAGCCGGCTGAAGACGATCCGCAGCATCGCGTTGGCGTCGGTGGCGGTGCCGACGGTGGAGCGGGAGTTGGCGCCCATCCGCTCCTGGTCGACGATGATCGCCGTTGTGAGCCCCTCCAGCAGGTCGACCTCCGGCCGCGCCAGCGTCGGCATGAAGCCCTGCACGAAGGCGCTGTAGTTCTCGTTGATCATCCGCTGCGACTCAGCGGCGATCGTGCCGAACACCAGCGAGCTCTTGCCCGAGCCGGAGACGCCGGTGAAGACGGTCAGCCGTCGCTTCGGAATGTCGACATTGACGTTCTTGAGGTTGTGCACCCGCGCACCCCGCACGCGGATGACATCGTGGCTGTCTGCGAGGATTTCGGCGGGGTCCATGGGTCCAGCCTAGGAAGTGCCCGACCGCAACCGCGACCTAGCTCGGCTCGAAGCCGATCAGCCAGAGCAGGCCGTAGCGGTCGCGCACCTGTCCGTCACTCGCGCCCCACGGTCGCTCCTGCAGGTCGTCGACGACCGTGCCGCCCTCCGCGAGAGATGCGAACCATCTCCGGAGGGTGGTCGGATCGGCGGCACCGAGCAGGGAAAACATCAGGCCGGTCGACGAGAAGGACTCGTCGCCGTCCGCGGCGAACAGCGAGACAGGTCCGTCGAGGATGCCGTGGGCTACGGCATCGAGGTCGCCCTTGGTGGCGCCGAAGTCGGCCTTGCTGTGCACGGTGAGCTCGCCGCCGAAGACAGCCTGGTAGAACGCCAGGGCGTCGCGGGCGGTTCCGGCGAAATGCAGGTACGGCGCGGGGGCGGTCATCAGTACTCGCCCTTGATCACGAAGAACGACCCGCGGATGACTCCCGCCAGCTTCGACTTCTGTCGGGCGAACTTGAACTTGTCGGCCAACTCGGCGGGGATCTCCATGCCCTCGGAGAGCTTAAGTCCGACCGCGCGCTTGCCGGCGTCACCAAGCGTGTAGAGCACGTTGATCGAGAGGCCGGACTGGTAGAAGACGTATGCCCACCGGATTCCCTCGACCTCGAACTCTGTCACCTCCAGCGGCGGGGAGGCGATGAAGAGGTCGCGGTCGCCGAGGATGCGGTTCACCCAGTCGAGGGTCTCCGTCTCTTCGGCGGCCGGCCCGACGGCGAACACGTGGTCGTACTTGTTCTTGAAATACCGTGCCTCGTTCGCTCGCAGCCCGGCGAGCGCCGGAGCGACCGGACTCGACTCAAGGCCGGCGGTGGACACATTCACGAAATCGACTGGCGTGCGCATGACGCGATTGTCCCATGGCGCGTAGATTGCGGGCTATGAACTGGGCGACCATCGCGGAACTCGGCACGGCATTCGGCACGATCATTCTCGCCGTGGCGACGTTCGTGTCCGTTCGGGCCGGTAATCGGGCAGCGCGACTGTCGGAGCGCTCCCTGCTCGACAACACGCGGCCGCTGATCCTTCCCTCCCGCCTGCAAGACCCGGAGGAAAAGGTCGGCTTCGCCGACGACCACTGGGTTCACGTTCCCGGCGGCCACGGAAGCGCCGAGGTCATCGGTGACAACATCTACCTCGCCATCGCGGTGCGGAATGTCGGCGAGGGCCTCGCCGTACTGAACGAGTGGAAGTTCTATCCCGACCGCGCCGGGCTCCGCGGCGATCAACCCGATCTCGACGGTTTTCACCGCCTGACGCGCGACCTCTACATCCCGTCGCGAGACACCGGGTTCTGGGAGGGCACCTTCCGCGATCCCACCATCCCGGAGTTCGAGGAGGCGGCACGGGTGATCAAGGCCCGCGAGTCGTTCACCATCGACGTGTTGTACGGCGACGGCGAGGGTGGCCAGCGAGTGGTCACCCGGTTCAGCATGATCCCGATGAAAAGCGCGAAAGACGGTTGGATGGCGGTCGTCTCCCGGCACTGGAACCTCGACCGCGCCGACCCGCGCGATCGCTAGGCGTCCGGAGCTGCGGCCGCGTCGTCGCGCGCTAGGCGACTGACCCGCGCACCGCCGCGACCAGCACCTGCGCCAGCCGGCTCAGGTCGCCCTCGAGGTCGATGGTGGGGTCGAGCAGCCACTGTTGCTGCAGGCCATCGGATGCCGCGATGAGCACGCGCGCGGCGAACGCGGCGTCGACGGTCGCCGCGGAACCCTGCCCAGCGGCATCCCGCTGGACCATCCCCTCCATGATCCTGCGCAGGTTCGCGTAGCGCAGCTCGAAGTAGTGGTGTGCGGAGTGACCGGGGTCGGCGGCCGCTGCGGCGAGTTCGGAGAACAGCCGCACCAGGCCGGGCGTCTGGGCGGTGGCGTGGGTGACCGCCGACAGCTCCGAGAGGGAGCCGTTCGGATCGAAACGCACGGCGTCGTCGAGGTCGCGCTCGACGAGGATGGCGACCAGCAGCTCTTCGCGCGACGCGAAGTAGTGCAACAGGCCCCGCTCGCTCAGGCCCACGCGCGCCGCGATCGATCGAAGGGATGGCCCGGAGCTGTCGCTCTCCGCGTAGGCGGCGAGCGCTTCCCGCAAGATCTGCTTCCGGCGCACGACACCCTTGGCGTATGGGCCGCGCTTGGCAGGTTCGGACATACGCCGAGGTTACTCGGAAAAACTAAAAACCCTGCATTGCAGGGTTTTGGTGTAGCGTGGCGGCACGACCAGAGAAGGAGATCAACGATGATCGAGCCTGCCCCCGCACCCGCCTCGCCCGTTTCCGCTGACGCCGCAATCGCATCCGGCCCCCTCGATCGCGAGATCAAGGTGCGCAAGCTCGGCTGGTTCCTGGCTATCGGCCAGTTGGTCTGGACCGTGCCGAGCGGCATCGCCAACGTGCTGCTGGCCGCCGTGATCGCCGACGTGGACCCCGCGCACAAGATCGCGATCTTCACCGGCTTCGCCGTGGCCGGAGCCGTCACCAGCGCGATTGGCACCGTGGTCGGCGGCCTGCTCTCCGACCGCACCAAGTCGCGGCTCGGACGGCGTGCACCCTGGCTCATCGTGGCGACTGTGCTGGTGGCCATCACGGTGTTCTCCACCGGGTTCACCAGTAACCTGCTGCTGCTCGGCATCCTCTTCGCCATCTCGCAGCTGGGTATCGGCGCCTACGTGGCCGTGCTCGCCGCGCTCATCCCCGACCACGTCGGCGCCGGCAGCATCGGCCGGGCGTCCGCGTTCGGCGGGTTCGGCTACCTCATCGGGCAGACCGTCGGCGGCATCTTCTACGGCTCCTTCGTCACCAACCCGCACCTCGGCCTGATGCTCGCGCCCTGGATCATGGTCGTGGGCGCGGTGATCGTCGTGCTGGGGGTGCGCGGTCGCGACAGCCGTGGCATCGAGTTCGGCGAGCGCGCGCCCTTCCGTATCGGCGACATCCTGCCGAAGGCCGGGCGCGACTTCTGGCTCGCATTCCTCGGTCGCTTCCTGTTCATCCTCGCGATCCTCATGGTCATCACGTTCGAGCTCTACCTGCTCACCGACTTCATCGGACTGTCGACGGCGGATGCCGGCAGGGCGATCTCCCTCGGCACCCTGCTGGTGGGGGTGCTCTCCCTCGTCGGCGTGGTGCTGTCGGGTGTGCTCAGCGACCGCACGCACCGCATCAAGCCGTTCGTGATCGTCACGCCGATCATCCTGGCCGTCGGTCTCATCCCCCTGCTCATCGCGCCCGGTATCGTCACGATCTTCATCTTCTTCGGCGCGATCGGCCTCACCCTGGGCTCCTACCTCGCGGTGGACCAGGCGCTCATGGTGGCGGTGCTGCCGAATCCGGACAACGCCGCTCGTGACCTTGGCTTCCTCAGCATCGGGTCGACGCTGCCCGGCGTCGTCGCTCCGCTCGTCGGCGGGCTCGTCGCTGGCGCCTTCGGCTATGGTGCGGTATTCATCGTCGCCCTCGTGCTGGCGGTGGCTGCCGCCGGCGTCATCTTCGGAATCAGAAAAGTGAAATGACAGATCTCTCCAGCAAGACCTTTCCGGCCGGCTTCCTCTGGGGCACGGCGATCGGAGCCCACCAGTCGGAGGGGAACAATCTCGCGAGCGACTGGTGGTATCGCGAGAACCAGCCCGACTCGCCCGTCGCGGAGCGCAGCGGCGACGCTGTCGACAGCTACCACCGCTGGCAGGAGGACCTCGACCTGGCAGCGAAGGCCGGTTTCACCGACTACCGGTTCGGCATCGAGTGGGCTCGCATCGAGCCGGCCGACGGCCACGTCTCGCGAGCAGCGATCGACCACTACGTGCGCATCGTCGAGGGTGCCATCGCGCAAGGCCTCCGCCCGATGGTCACGCTCTACCACTTCACCCTGCCGCTCTGGTTTTCGGCCGGAGGCAGCTGGGGGCGTCCCGACGCGATCGAACGCTTCCTGAAGTACCTGGATGCCGTGGCCCCGATCCTGGACGCGGGCGTCGAGCGCGTCATGACCATCAACGAGCCGAACATCGTGGCCGTCTTCCCGATCCTGCAGAGCGGCGCCGCGGAACTCGCCGACGGCATCCCGGTTCCGGATCCGGGGCTCACGAAGGTGATGATCGGAGCCCATCGGGCAGCGGTGGCACGCCTGCGCGAAACACATCCGGAGCTCAAGGTCGGCTGGGGTGTTTCGGTGCAGGACTACCAGCCCGCGGCGGGAGCCGAGGCGCAGGCGGACAGCTATGCCGAGCCCAGGGACCAGGTCTTCCTGCACGCGGCGGCGGGCGACGACTTCGTCGGCGTGCAGACCTACACGGGCGCCCGCATCGGCGCGGACGGCGTGGCGACGGCCTTCGACACGTCGTCGCCACGCACGCTCACCGGGTGGGAGTTCACGCCCGCGGCGCTCGGCGGGGCGGTGGTGCGGGTCGCGCGAGTCGTTCCGGGTGTGCCGATCATCGTCACCGAGAACGGTGTGGCGACATCGGATGACGCCCAACGCATCGAGTACACCACCGGTGCGCTGCAGTCGCTGCGCACCGCGATGGACGCCGGCGCCGACGTGCGCGGCTACTTCCACTGGAGCCTGCTCGACAACTGGGAGTGGGGACACTGGGGCCCGACGTTCGGCCTGGTCGCCGTCGACCGCGACACGTTCGAACGGAAGCCGAAACCATCGCTCGCCTGGCTGGGTGGCCTCGCACCGAAGGCCGCGCACTGATGCCGATGGAGATCGACCCAGCGCTGGTGAGCCTCTTCGATTCGCTGGACCTCACGCCTCCGTCCGACCTGGCCGTCGAGCGGGCCCAGGGCATCGCGGCCGCTAAGAGGTTCGAGGGCCAGCTGACGCCACCAGTGCCCGACACCGTCACCGTGAGCGAGATCGTCATTCCGACGGAGGTGCCGGTTGCGGCGCGGCTGTACGTGCCGACCGGGTCAGGAGCGCCGCGCGCGGGACTCGTCTTCGCGCACGGCGGTGGATGGACGACCGGTTCACCCGAGGTCGCGCACAGCCACTGTGGCGCGATCGCAGCAGGTGCAGACGCCATCGTGATCAGCATCGACTACCGTCTGGTGCCGGAGAACCCTTTCCCGGCGGGCCTCGACGATACAGTTGCGGCGATTCGCTGGGTCGCCGAGAACGCCGCGGAACTCGGAGTCGACCCCGCGCGCCTGGCCATCGGCGGCGAGAGCGCCGGGGGCAATCTGGTCGCGGCCGCTGCACTCGTGCTGCGGGATGCCGGCGGCCCGACGATCGCGCTCCAGCTGTTGGAAGTCCCGGTGCTCGACGTCGGGCGTCCTCCGACGCGCTCCCGGCTCGAGATCCAGGAGCGATTCCCCGCACTCGCCGCAAGCGACCTCGTGGTCGCTGAACGCTATCCGGGCCCCGGTGTCGATCCCGCCGATCCCCGGGTGTCGCCCCTGCTGGCCTCCGATCTCTCCGGGTTGCCGCCCACTCTGATCCTGGCCGCGGATGTCGACCCGGTTCGAGACGACGCGGTGCTCTATGCCGACCGGCTCGCCGACGCCGGAGTGCCGGTGCGGGCGCGGGTCTTCCCCGGGATCGTTCACGGAACCGAGGGGTTCACCCTGATCCTCGCGTCCGCTCGCGAGTGGCTTTCCGAATGCATCGCGGCAGTGAGGACAATGTCCGTATGACCACCGAAGTTCACACGTCCACCCCGGAAGAGGTCGGCCTGTCGTCGGCCGGCCTCGATACGGTCGACGCGATCGTGCAGGACGCGGTCGACCGGAAGCAGATCGCCGGGGCGGTCACCCTGGTCGCCCGTCACGGCACGATCGTGCGAACCCGGGTGATGGGCGTCGACCACCGGTTCCCGCGGAAGAAGCTCACCGAAGACAGCATCTTCCACATCTTCTCGATGACGAAGCCGGTCACCGGACTGGCGATGAGCATCCTCGCCGACCGCGGACTCTGGCATCCCGACGACCTGATCTCGAAGCACCTTCCCGAATTCGCAAATCTGCGGGTACTCACCGGTTTCGACGAACGCGGCAACCCGATTCTCGAAGACGCCGAACACGCACCCACCATGCTCGAGCTGATGACCCACCGAGCGGGCTTTGGTTACGGCCAGGACAAGGTACGCCCGGAGACGCGGCTCTACAAGAAGGTCCAACCGCTCAAGGCAACATCCCTCGACGACTTCATCGCCCGGGTCGCGACCCTGCCGCTCGCGTACCAGCCGGGCCTTCGCTGGCAGTACAGCATCTCGATGGACATCCAGGGCGCGATCGTCGAGCGACTGACCGGTCGTCGTTACGCCGACTTCCTGCGGGAGGAGGTGTTCGAACCGCTGGGGATGACGGACACCGGATTCTTCGTGCCGCCGGTCAAGCGCAAACGGCTCGCTCGCCTGCACCTGAGCACGAGCAGGCTGAAGCTGCTGCCGTTCTACAACTTCCTGTTCCCGGATCACTTCTCGGAGCCGGGGGCGGCCTACGGCGGGATGGGTCTTTACTCGACGGCCGGCGACTACGCGCGCTTCGCCCAGCTGTTGCTGAACCAGGGCGAGTGGAACGGTAAGCGGATAGTGAGCGCGAAGGCACTGAAGGCGCAGATGACGAACCACCTTCCCGGGGAGATGCTCGAGAAGCGCTGGGATGCCGGCCACATGCACTTTCGCCCCGGATTCGGCTACGGCTACAACGGCACCGTCGTCTACGACCCGGCCGCCGCTGGCCTGCCCGTCGGCGCCGGAACCTACTTCTGGGATGGCGCCGCCGGCACCTGGTTCTGGGTCGACCCCGAGAACGACCTGCTGTACGTGGGCATGGTGCAGATCTTCTCGTACGGCGCTCCGGCGCTCCAGGCGATGACCCAGACCGCCATGGCCGAGGCCATCCTGTGAGGTCGGCGACCTTTCCGCTCGGGCCGTTCACGCCGCATCCCGAGAACCCCGTGCTGCGGCCGCGCGGCGACGGCTGGGAATCGGCCAACGTCTACAACCCCGCCGCGATCGTGGTGGATGACTCTGTCGTGCTGCTGTACCGCGCGCACTCTGTAGACAAGCTGTCTCGGCTCGGTCTCGCGCGGAGCGCCGACGGCATCCACTTCGAGCGCGAAGACGAGCCGGTGTTCATTCCGGAAGCGGAATACGAGGTGGGCGGATGCGAAGACCCGCGGATCACGCGCGCAGACGACACCTTCTACCTCACCTACACGGGCCTCGGCGAGGCAGGCGCACAGCTGTGCCTCGCGACCTCGACCGACCTCCGCGACTGGACGCGGCACGGCCCGCTGTTCCCCGGCTTCAACACCTGGCGGAACCTGCCGTATGGCGCGGGCCCGCTGCCGGCGTGGAGCAAGGCCGGCGTCATCCATCCGGAGCGGATCGACGGAAAGTACTGGATGTGGTTCGGCGAGGGAACGATCCATGCCGCCACCTCCGACGACCTGCTGCACTGGACGCCGGTGGCCGAGGACACGAAACCGATGGTGTCCCCCACCCCCGGCCGCTGGGACGACACGCTCGTCGAGATCGGTGCCCCGCCGGTGGCGACCGATGACGGTCTGCTCATCTTTCTTAGCAACGGCGCGCACGCCGATTCGCCCACCGAGGTCGACTACCGGGGCGGGCAGTTCGCGGTCGCTCTGAGCGACCCGTCGACCGTGCTCGCCTCGCTCGATCGGCCCTGGCTGCGGCCGCAAACCCACGAAGACACCACCGGAATGGTCGCGAACGTGACTTTCGTGGAGGGGCTGGTGGCCTTCCACGATCGCTGGTTCGCTTACTACGGGCAGAGCGACACGACCATCGGCGTCGCCATCTTCGATCCGTCGACGCAGAACTGGAGCACTCCCCAATGAGCGAGCATGTCGACATCCTCATCGTCGGCGCCGGACTCTCCGGCATCGGGGCGGCGCACGTCTTCCGCGAGCGGCTTCCCGGGCGCACGCTTGCGATCCTCGAAGCACGGGAGGCGTCGGGCGGCACCTGGGACCTGTTCCGGTACCCAGGCATCCGCTCCGACTCCGACCTGCACACCTTCGGCTACGACTTCCGGCCGTGGATCGATCGAAAGAGCATCGCCGGCGGCGACCGCATTCTCGACTACCTCAGGCAGACGGCCCACGACGACGACACCGACCGGCTTATCCGCTACCGGCATCGCGTGGTGTCGGCCGACTGGCGCGAAGCCGAACAGCTCTGGCATGTTGCCGTCGAGCACGCCGGCGAAACCATCGAGCTCACCTGTTCGTGGTTCTTCTGCGCGAGCGGCTACTACAGCTACGCCGCAGGGCACACCCCTTCATTTGAAGGCGCCGACGACTTCGCCGGCCTGATCGTGCATCCGCAGCTCTGGCCCGCCGACCTCGACCTGGCCGGCAAGCGTGTGGTCGTCATCGGCAGCGGGGCCACCGCGGTGACGATAGTGCCGGCCATCGCCGAGACGACGGCGAAGGTGACCATGCTGCAGCGCACACCCAGCTACATCCTGCCGCTGGCGTCCGTCGACCGGTTCGCCGTCGCCGCACACCGCGTGCTGGGGCCTCGTCTCGGCCATAAGCTCGCGCGCGCCCGCGGAATCGCGATCCAGCGCGTGCTCTGGAATGTGAGCCGACGTTTTCCGAAGCGCACGAGGGCCTTCATCCGCGGGGTGACCGCGAAGCAGCTGCCCGAGGGCTACCCGGTGGACGAGCACTTCAGCCCGCCATACAACCCGTGGGACCAGCGGCTGTGTTTCGTGCCGGACGGCGACTTCTTCGGCGCGATCCGGCGCGGAACCGCGGAAGTAGTCACCGACCGCATCCGCCGGTTCGATGCGAGCGGAATCGAACTCGAGTCGGGAAAGCACCTTGACGCCGACGTGATCGTCACGGCGACCGGACTCGAGATCCTCATCTTCGGGGGAATGCGTCTCTCGATCGACGGCATTCCGATCGACCTCTCGGAGCGCGTCGCCTACCGGGGCGTGATGCTCGACGGCATCCCCAACTTCTCCTACGCCATCGGCTACACCAACGCCTCCTGGACGCTCAAGATCGGGCTGGTCTGCGATTACGTCGCACGGATGATCGCGCGGCTCGGATCGGGTGGCTTCGGGTCGGTGCGCCCGGTCGTCCCCTCCGGAATGGACACCCGACCGCTCCTCGATTTCGGCGCCGGCTACGTGCAGCGATCCATCGGCGAGATGCCGCGGCAGGGTGTGGCCGAGCCATGGGCGACATCCACCGGCTACCACGACGACCTGAAGCTGATCCGGCGCGCGAGGCTCGACGACCCGTTGTTGAGCTACGAGCGAGCGGTGGTGCCGGCGTGACCGACCTCACCTACGCGCTGCCGTCGGGCATCACGCTCGCCTACCGCATCGACGGTGAGGGCACCCCGCTGCTGCTGATCGCGGGCCTCGGGCTCGACCTGGTCTCCTGGCCGCCGTCACTGGTCGACGGTCTCGTCGCCGCCGGATTGCAGGTGATCCGCTTCGATAATCGCGACATCGGTCGCTCGACGAAGGTGCGCGCGCGGCCGCCGAGCAAGGGCGAGCAGTTGCGCGGCCGAGCGCCCGTGGGCGCATACAGCCTCGAGGACATGGCCGCCGACACAATCGGCCTGCTCGATCACCTAGGCGTCGACCGGGTGCACCTGGTCGGCATGTCGATGGGCGGAATGATCGCGCAGGTTGTCGCATCGCAGCAGCCCAACCGGGTGCTGTCGCTCACCTCCATCTTCTCCACCACCGGCAATCGCCGAGTCGGGCAACCGGCGGCGTCGACCAAGATCCGCATGGCGCGGCGCTCACCGCAGACCGAGGCCGAGTTCATCGCGCGGCAGCTCTGGCTCTATGACCACATCGGATCGCGGCAGTACCCGTACGATCCGCAGCGGGAGACCGATCGTGCGCGCGAGTCCTGGGCTCGCGCCGGTGGGCCGCACGGTGCGGGCATCGGGCGGCAGATCGGGGCGATCTTCGCGTCAGGCGATCGCACCACCTCGCTCGCGCGCATCAGCGCTCCGACTCTGGTCATCCACGGCGACCGCGACCTCATGGTGGGCTCGAGCGGGGGCGCGGCCACGGCCGCCGCCATCCCGGGCGCACGTCTCGTCACGATTCCGGGGATGCGTCACCACATCGCTCCTGGAGTTGTTCCGCAACTGCTCGACCTGATCGTCGAGAACACCCGGAGTGACGCATGACCACATGGACTGGCAAGGTCGCCGCGGTGACCGGAGCGGGCTCGGGTATCGGGCGGGCGCTCGCGATCGGGCTGGCCCAACGCGGCGTGCGCGTGGCGATCGCCGACGTCAACAAAGCGGCGCTCGACGAGACGGCCGCGCTTCTGCAGGCCGACACCTATGTCCAGGTCGTGGATGTCGGCGACAGCGCCGCCGTGCACGACTTCGCGGAGATGACGGTTGCCCATTTCGGTGTCGTGCACCAGATCTACAACAACGCCGGAATCGCCGGGTCCGGGCGCATTCTCGACACGCCCGAATCGGTCTACGAGCGCGTGCTCCGCGTCAACCTCTGGGGGGTGATCAACGGCACTCGCGCCTTCCTGCCGCACCTGATCGCGTCCGGCGACGGGCACGTGGTGAACGTCTCGAGCCTCAATGGTTTCGCCGCGCAGATCGGGCTCGCCGCCTACGTCACGTCAAAGTTCGGCGTGCGGGGCTTCACCGAGACGCTGCGCGCCGAGATGATCGCCGATCGGTTGCCCGTTGGTGTCACCGTTGTGCACCCTGGCGGGGTCAAAACCAACATCGCGAGCGCCGCGGCCGACTCCGCACAGGTCGACGAAGCGGGACTCAAGCGCGCCGAGATCTACAACCGCAAGCTTTTCAAGACCACTGCGGACGAAGCCGCGAAGCAGATACTCGACGGCGTCGCACGCGGGCGAGGTCGCGTACTGATCGGTCAGGCGCGAGGCGTCGACCGACTGGTCAGGCTACTGCCGGCGCGGTACGTTCCGTTGCTCGTGGGGTGGGAGAAGCGTACGTTCGGCGAGTGATGAATCCGGCAGTCGAGGAAGCGCTGTCGACCGATCTAGTGATCGACATGACCACCATCGGGCGCACCTCTGGCGAACCGCGTACGGTCGAGATCTGGTTTCACCGGCTCGATGATAGGTACTACATCACGGGATGGCCGGGCCGCCGCGGCTGGTACGCGAACCTGCTCGCGGACCCGCGGCTGGTCATCCACTTCAGGCAGGCCGGCACACCCGACCTCGCTGCGGTCGCGCAGCCCATCACCGAGCCGGCCCTTCGTCGACGGATCCTTGAGGCGGTCTTCGAGATCGAGGGCGGTACGGCGAGGGGCGACTTCGAGTCGTGGGTGGTCGACAGCCCGATCATCGAGTTCACACCGGTGGAGTCGTAGCGAAGTACGCCGCGACGAGCTTCTTCGGCGCCCTGCACGCCCAGGCCTCGACCAGCACTTCGGCCAGCCGGTCGCGATCCAGTTCGCCCAGGCGCGACTCCTGCACGAGCACCGCGTTGTAGCCGTTGAAGTGATCGACCGTGAAGAAGGGCGTGTCCGGGTCCTGCACCAGGGCTATTTTCGCGTCCTCATCGGGAACCGAGATGACCAGCAGGTCCGTGAACGGCTCCCCGCTGGCCGGATCGATGGCCGTCTTTCCCGGAGGGCGATAGATGACGAAGCTCTTGCCCTTCGGACCGGGCGGCACCTTGTACGACGGACGGTCACCCCAGGAGACGCCGAGTTCGACCTCCGGGAGAGCACCGCAGATGCGCGCAATGTCGTTCGCGGAGGCTTTCACGGCCACAGACTAACCCCATTGCCGCACCGGATCACGTCGTTCTACAGTTGCCGCATGGCCACACGACTCGACCCGCCGGTGCCCCTCGATTGCCAGTTCACTGCTTCGATCGGCGTCGACGTGAAAGGCGACCGGTGGTCCGCCATCGAGGTGCCCGACAGCGCAACGCTGTTCGGCAGCCTGCGCTCGGTTCGCGTCGACGCGACAGTTGACGACCTCCCAGTGAATGACATGGGCCTCATGCCGACCGGCTCCGGCGAACTGATGCTCTCCGTCAGCGCCGCCCTGCGCAAGAAACTCGGCAAGGACATCGGGGACGCGGTCACCGTCGTGCTGCTGCGGAGACTTACCTAGCCACGACCTACGCCGGGTGCAGCGAGGGGATGATGAGGTACACCCCGTAGAGCGCCCCGAGCGCGGCGACCGCGAAGCAGACGTACGCGAGGGCGCTCATCGCCCCGCGCCGCGGCTCGACGGCAAGCAGCCGAAGCCCACAGGCGAAGAGGGCGACGATCGCCGCGGCAGAGCCGATCGAGACCACCGCGACGACGATGAAGGCACCCCAGTCGATCATCGGACGTCCTGCCCGTAGCCGAACAGCGACGATTCGTCGCTCAGCCGCCGGCGAGTGGCGAGGATCTCCTCGCTGCGTTTCTTCTCGGCGTCACGTCGCTCGCTGCGGGTCCTCACCGAGTTCATGGCGACATCCACCTCGAGGGCGTTCGACGACCCCGGGCGACGTCGCGAAATGACGAAGATGCCGACGATCACTCCGAGACCGAGCACCACCTCGAGGGCGAGCCCCACGACCCCGAACTGTGCAATGAGTTCGCAGACCGCTCCGACCGCGGCCGCCGCGGGAAGGGTAATGAACCAGGCGATGACGATCTTGCCCGCGGTGCCCCACTGGATCGACCCACCGCGACGACCGAGACCCGCGCCGATGATCGAGCCAGAAGCGACTTGGGTGGTCGACAGCGCGAACCCGAGGTGGCTCGATGCGAGCACGGTTGCCGCGGTGGCCGCCTCGGCGGAGAAGCCCTGCGTCGCTTTGATGTCGGTCAGACCGCCACCGAGCGTCTGGATGATGCGCCAGCCACCCGTGTACGTACCGGCCGCGATGGCGCACGCACAGATGATGATCACCCAGAACGGCGGCGCCGACCCGGTTCTCAGAAAACCGCCGGCGATGAGCGCGAGCGTGATGACGCCCATGGTCTTCTGGGCGTCATTCGTGCCGTGAGCGAGAGCCACCATCGACGAGGTGAAGATCTGGCCGACGCGAAAACCCGCACGTCGGTTCTTTTCGACTGGGCGGCGCGTGATGCGGTATGCCAGCCGGGTTGCGACGAAGCCGGCGACTCCGGCCACGAGGGGAGCGAGAAGCGCGGGGAACACGACCTTCGACAACACCACCCCGAAGTCCACGGACCCGAGCCCCGCTCCGACCAGCGCGGCGCCGATCAGGCCGCCGAACAGCGCATGGGATGACGACGAGGGAAGCCCGCGCAGCCAGGTCACCAGGTTCCAGACCACGGCACCGATGAGTCCGGCGAAGATCATGGCCGGCGTGATGTCGACGCCGCCGGGGCCCTCTTTGATGATGCCGCCGGAGATCGTCGACGCGACGGTGGTGGACAGGAATGCGCCCGCGAGGTTGAGTACGGCGGCTACCGCAACGGCAACCCGGGGGCGCAGAGCGCCCGTGGCGATGGGCGTCGCCATGGCGTTCGCCGTGTCGTGAAATCCGTTCGTGAAGTCGAAAAAGATCGCCAAGACGATCACCAGTACGACTATGAACGTGAGATCCACCTGCTGACTCTCCCACCCGGGCGAGGGGATAGCAAGCCGGTCAGTCGGCCCGTCGGCGGTGGGTCTTCGAAACCGAAACGTCCGCCAGGAGCAGCCGTCCGGCAGCCGTGAAGCGATAGCTCGCCGCGTCGACCAGGAGCCCGTTGAGCAGCAATTTGATTTGCACATTCGTCATGATGCTGCTCAATGCAGCTGACGAATCGCGTAGCTTCAGGGTCTTGGTGCGGATGAGGCGATTCTTCGCATCCCGAATTTCCACGGGGTGTTCACCGCGCAGGTCGGCGCCGTCAGCGCCCTCGAGGTGAACGACGATGCGACGTGCCTGTCGCGCCCACTTCTTGACCTTCGCCATATACCTACAGACTAGCCATCGACCGCCGCGCTGATCTGCTGGTTGCCGATCACCGAGAGAAGTTGCAGCTTCTGGTAGCTCTCGCTGCCCGGGGTCGCGGTGAACACCAGCAGTGCCTGTCCCTGGTCGGGATCGTGAAGCAGTTGGCACTGCAGGATGAGCTCGCCGAC
>JAODAT010000036.1 GCA_025463565.1 Microbacteriaceae bacterium | reverse complement strand
GAGGTCATGTCGAGCACGCTCTCCTGCGACTGGGCGGAGAAGCCGAGGTTGCCCGTGAAGATGTCTCCGAGCCAGCTGAAGAACTGCACGATGAGCGGCTTGTCGAGACCGTAGTAGTGCTCCAGCTCGAGCCGCTGCGGTGGGGTCAGGGCAGCGGCCTCGGTCCCGAGGTTCGCGCCGATCTGGTTGCCCGGGATGGCGCGGAGCATGATGAAGACCACGATCGCGACCCCGAGCAGTGTGATCACCGTTTCGAGGAGTTTGCGGGCCGGCGCACTGCCGACGACTTTTCTGAGCATGGGTCCCTCCGGTGGGGTGCGGGCGACTGGCCTGCACCCCACCGTTTCAGATCGAGCGGTGGCGGTCGAGTGTTACTTGCTGACCGTCGTGTCGCGCAGGAACTGCAGCGAGTCGTTGGCCATCGGCGTGAAGCCGGCCACACTCTTGGTGGTGAGGGTGTACTCGTAGCTGCTGAACAGCCAGACCCACGCCGCGTTGTCGGTCAGCTGCTCGGAGATCTTCTTATAGATCGCCTTGCGGTCGGCCGCGTTGGTGGTCGATCGACCCTGAACGAACAGCTGGTCGAGTGTTGCAGAGGAGTACCCGGCGACCTTGTTCAGGTTGCCAGTGCTGGTGAAGTAACGACCGTACATCGTGTTCGGGTCGGGGCTGCCGCCGTTGAGGGCGAGCGCCGCGTCGAAGTCGCCGGCGAGCCAGCGTGCGATATAGGCGTTGGAGTCGAGCACCTCGAGGTTGAGCGTGATGCCCGCCTTTGCCAGCTGCGACTTCACGGCCTGCGCCTCGTCCACCGAGGTGGAATATTCACCGGTCGACACGATCGTGTCGATGGTGATGCCACCCGACTTGCCCGCCTTGGCCAGGTAGGACTTCGCCTTGGCGATGTTCTGCGTCGGGCACGGCTGGTCGTTCGGGTCGGACTTGTACGCCGGCGCGGTAATCGGGCCCGTGATGGTGCCGGCACCGAGGGCGGCAGTATCGAGAACGGCCTTGCGGTCGACTGCGCACTGGATGGCCAGGCGAACGTCGACGTTGCTCAGGTCGCTCTTCGTGGCGTTCAGTTGCAGCGCGTGGTACGCCAGCTGCGGAGTCGATGCGACGGCCAGGCCGGAAGCCTTGGCGGTCTTTGCGACCACCGGGTCATCGATCGACGCGATCTGGATGTTTCCGGCCTGCATGGCGGACACGATCGACTGCACCGCCGGGATCACCCGGAACTGCACGCTCGCCAGTGTCGGCTTTGACCGCCAGTAGCTCGAGTTGTCGGTGAGGGTCAGCGACTGGCCGGCCACACGCGACTGGAACTTGTACGGACCCGTGCCGTCGGGAGCGGTGAGGATGCTCGCTTCGGTGTCGGCCGTCGACAGGATCGCCGTGTTGATGCTGGCCAGGCCGGCCAGCAGGCTGGCGTCCGGGCTGCTGAGCGTGAGCACGACGGTGTTGTCACCCTGCGCGGCGACCTTGGTGACGTTGGCGAGCGTCGTGCGTGCGACGGCCACCGTGGTCGGATCCATGATCTTGGTGAGCGAGGAGACGACGTCGGCCGAGGTGAAAGGCGCGCCGCTCTGGAACTTCACTCCAGTGCGGAGGTGGAGTGTGACGGTGAGGCCGTCCTTCGACACGTCCCACGACTTGGCCAGGCCGGGAACCACGGCGAGGTTCTTGTCGAACTCGGTGAGTGTGCCGTAGATGTTCGGGAGCACGTCGTAGACGTCCTGGAACTGGGTGGCCTTCCACGGGTCGAGGGTCACGACGTCTGTCGTGATACCGACGACGATCTCGCCGCCGGTCTTGGGCTTCGCCGAGGCGGTTGGCGTGGACGCGGAACAGCCGACGACGGCGATCGCCACGGCGGCGACTACAGCGGTCACGGTCATCCACTTCGCCACTGTGCCATGTGCACTGTGCATGTGTTTCCCTTTCGCTCTTGATGCAGGGTTGGACTCACAAAGCGACCCTGGAGGATCGCGATTGAAATTCAGAATAGGTCAAAAAATTACCTTCAATGTTTCAATTAAGTAACTTCTTACCCCCGGGTCCACCGTACCGGGATGGATTGAATAGAGTTCCACCAGTGAACGGAGGCGGCCATGAGCGTTGCTGAAGCCCGGCCGGACTCCCGGCTGCTGCTGGTTCGCATTCGCGCGGCCGTTCCCTCGCTGCGGCCGTCCGAGGCGCGCATCGCCAAACTCTTCCTCGCTGATCCCGCGGGTGTGGCAGGTCTCTCCATCGCCCAGGTCGCCGAGCGGTGCGACACCTCCACCACCTCGGTCGTGCGATTCTGCAAACGCATCGGGTACGACAGCTACCGAGACCTCCGCATCGACCTCACCCGTGAGGCGACCCGCGAATCGATCGGCGTCGACTCACGGCTCGTCGATACGAAAGACATCGACCGCGGTGACCGACTGGATGAGGTCGTCGCGAAGATCGCGCTCAACGAGACGCTCTCCATCGCCGACACGGCGACGAACCTCGATCTTGACGCGCTTCAGCGCGCAATCGACGTGTTGGTCGGAGCACGGCGCATCGACGTCTTCGGCGTCGGCGCGAGTTCGGTCGTGCGCCTCGACCTGCAACAGAAGCTCACCCGAATCGGGCTCACCACCCTCGGGTGGGACGACGCACACTCCGCCTGGACCTCGGCCAGCGTGCTCGACTCCGAGTGCGTGGCCATCGCCATCTCCCATTCCGGTGCAACCAAAGACACGCTCTCCTACATCGAGCTGGCGCGCAAAACCGGCGCGCGCACCATCGTTATCACCAATTTCGCCGACTCGCCCGTCGCCGTCGCGGCGGACATCGTGCTCACCACAGCCGCCCGGGAGAACGCCTTCCGCTCCGGCGCACTCGGTTCACGCATCGCCCAGTTGATGGTGGTCGACTGTCTCTTCACCGGAGTCGCACAGGCCTCGTACGACCGCTCGACGGCCGCGCTCAACCAGACATACTCGGCGATCGTCGAGAACGCCTCGCGCTAGCCGATCGACGGCACTCGCTGCCAAACCGGCTTGTTGGCGTAAACGTAGCGGTAGTAGTCGGCGAGGCGCAGCTTCGCCGCCGCCGCCTCGTCGATCACGATGATCGCGTGCTCGTGGTGCTGCAACAGCGAGGCCGGACACATGCTCGAGACCGGACCCTCGACGGCCGCCGCGATAGCATCCGCCTTCTGCTCGCCCTGCGCGACCAGAACCACCCGGCGCGCTTCCATGATGGTCCCGAGGCCCTGGGTCAGGCAGTGGGTGGGCACCTGGTCGGCGCTGTCGAAGAATCGCGCGTTGTCGATGACGGTGCTCTCCGCCAGGGTCTTGATCCGGGTGCGCGACGCGAACGACGACGTCGGCTCATTGAAGCCGATGTGGCCGTTCGCTCCAATGCCGAGGATCTGCAGGTCGATGCCGCCGGCGGCCACGATGGCTCGCTCGTACGAGAGGCAGGCTTCGGCGATGTCGCGCGCACGGCCGTCGGGCACCTGTACCAGGGCCGCGTTCATCCGGAGCGGCTCGACCACCTCCGACCGGATGACGGCGGCGTAGCTCTGCGGGTGGTCGGCCGGGATTCCCACGTATTCGTCGAGAGCGAAGCCCCTGGCCCGACCGAAGTCGAGCCGTCCTGCCGCCACTTCTCGTGCGAGCGCCGCATAGATTCCGAGCGGCGACGATCCGGTTGCGAGGCCCAGCACCGCTTCGGGTTCCGCGGCCACCAACGCAGCGATCTGCGCGGCGGCGACACGGCCGACCTCGTCGGATGAGGGCAGAATGACGATTTCCATGACTCTCCAACGCTACCGTTACCGCTGCCGGTGTTGTCCGGTCAGTGCGCGGTGTTCACCTGTGCCGGCATCCCCACCAGCGCAGCCCCCACCGCGGCGGCCGGGAGGCCGGGAGGCACGAGTTCGACGCGTCGCGAGAGCTCGAGCGAGGCGATGAATGGAGATTGCTCCGCCCAGCCATCGAGGCATGCGCGCACCATGGCGATAAGGGGTTGCCCGAGAGAGGTGATGCCCCCGCCGATCACGACCGCGTCCACGTCGACAGTGAGGACGAGTACGCGAACGGCGGAGGCAACATTATCGATGAGGCGCTGGCGCACCTCGATCGCGAGGGCGTCGCCGGAATCGGCCGCCTCGAAGAGTGATCGCACGGGATGCGGGTGGTCGGTGGGCCACTGCCGCGCGACGGCAGACCCGGAGGCCACCATCTCGAGGCAGCCGTGCTGGCCGCAGGAGCAGAGCGCGCCATTCGGGTCAACCGGGATGTGGCCGATCTCGCCCGCCGTTCCGCGGGACCCGCGCCAGAGCTGACCGCCGAGCACCAGCCCGGCCGCGAGCCCCGTACCGAGGTTGAGATAGGCGAGGGAACTGCTGCCCGGCGCCCCCAGAAGATGGAAGGCTCCGACCGCGGCCGCGTTCACGTCGTTCTCGACTCGCACCGTGATGCCGAGCGCCGCCGAGAGTCGGCCGCCGAGGTCGAGACCGTCGAGTCCGAGATTGACCGCGTGGGTGACCCGGCCCGACGCGACGTCCACTGCCCCGGGGATGCCGACGCCGATGGAGTCGAAGTCCCGCGTCTCGACGCCCACCTGCTCGGCCAGCCGGCTGACTACGTCCACCGTCGAGTCGACCACAGCATCCGCCCCGAAACCGGTGGGAAGGCGCAGCTGTGCCACGACCGTTCCCTGCGCATCGAGCGCGACGGCCTCGGTCTTGGTCCCGCCGATGTCTACGCCGACTCTCACTCTGTTTCCTCGTTCTGTGAAATCGTTGCCTCGAACCAGGCCTCGAGGGCCTGGAATGCATGTCTGGACGACCCGAAGGTCGCGATATCGGCGTAGCGGCGGTCGGCCGCCGGCCAGCCGAGGTCGATGACGATGGTGTTCGGATGCCGCGCGCGCACGTCATCCGCGATGCGTCGCACCCAGCCGTGCCGGTGGTTGTCCCTGCCGATGAGCACCGGCTGCCGGGCCGAAGCCACCTCGTACGGCTCGCCCTCGCGCAGGATCGTCGCCCCGGCCGGCCCCCAGGGGGCGTTGCCGACCGCGATGTTCGGCACCGTCTCGAACCGGTAGTACTCCCGGTCGGGCCGCACGGTCACGCGGCCGATGTCGAAGGTCGCGGCGGTTCGCGCGAGGTCGAAGGTCGGCTCGGTCCGGGCATCGCCCTGCGGGGCCACGCCAAGCAGCGCGACCCGGGCGATGGCATCGGAAAGCCGCGCAGAATCGACCACCGCATCGATGGCCGCCGAGATCGCGGACAGCTGCTCGTCGGTGTTCGCGGTGCCGATGCAGAGCAGGTCGCAGCCGGCGTCGAGAGCCTTCACCGCCGCGGCCGGAATGCCGATCTCGCCGCTCGCGCCGACCATGTCGAGTGCGTCGGAGACGATCACTCCGTCAAAGTTCTCTCGCAACATTCCCAAAATGGAATGTGAGAAGGTCGCGGGCACACTGTCGAGCTGGGGAAGCACGATGTGCGACGTCATCACCGTCTTCGCACCTGCCGCGATGGCCGCCTCGAACGGCACCAGCTCGCGCTCGCGCAGGCTCGAGAGCGGGAGATCCACCACCGGCAGCGCAAGATGCGAATCCTGCGAAGTGTCGCCGTGCCCCGGATAGTGCTTGATGCTGGCAGCGACCCCGGTCGACTGCAGGCCCCGCACCCAGGCCGCGGCGTGCCTCGCCACCAGCCGCGGGTCGGAGCCGAAGCTGCGCACCCCGATCACCGGATTGTTCTCATTGGAGTTGATGTCGACATCGGGCGCCAGGTCGAGGTTGATGCCAATCGCGGCGAGCTCACGACCGACCGCGCGGCCGACCGATTCGGTGTACTCGACGTCGTCGATACGGCCCAGTATCGCGTTGCCCGGGTATGGCGACCCCACCGATTGGTACAGCCGCGTGACGTCGCCGCCCTCCTCGTCGATCGCAATGACCGCGTGCGGGTTGGCGCGCCGGATGTCCGCACACAGCGAGCGCAGCTGGTCCGGCGACTCGACGTTGGTGGCGAACAGGCACACGCCGGCGAGGCCGTCGCGCAGTCGTGCGTCGAGCCAGGCGGGCACCGTGGTGCCCTCGAACCCGGGCAAGAGCACCGCTAAGGCGGGTCGAGCTCGTCGAGACCTCATCGATGAGTGACTCGCGGGTGAGGTCTCGACGAGCTCGACCCGCCTAACGGCGCTCACCCCTTCACCGCCCCGCTGACGAGACCGCTGGTCATCCGGCCCTGCACGAACAGGAAGAAGATGATCACCGGAAGCGCGACCAGCGTCGACGCCGCCATCACCTGGCCCCAGTCGATGGCGTGGCTCTGGCTGGCCTGGATGAAGCCCCGCAGCCAGAGCGGCAGCGTCTCGGCCGAGTTGTCCTGCAGCACGACCAGCGCGACGGTGAACTCGTTCCAGGACTGCAGGAACGCGTAGACCCCGGATGCCACGAGCCCCGGCGCGAGCAGCGGGAACGTGATGCGCAGGAAGGCCTGGGTGCGGCTGAGGCCGTCCACCATGGCGGCCTCCTCGAGCTCGGCGGGGATGCCGGCGACGAAGCCGCGCAGCATCCAGATCGTGAACGGCACGACGGCGGCGATGTAGATGATGCTCACGCCGAGCACCGTGTTGAGCAGATTCACCGACGCCATCAGCTTGTACTGCGCGATGAACAGCCCCTCGGCCGGCAGCATCTGGATGAACAGGATCGCGAGCACGAAACCCTTGCGACCCCGGAAGCGGAAGCGGCTGATCGCCAGCGCCGCGAGGAACGCGAACAGCAGGCAGCACGCGACGACGATGACGGCGATCGCGAGACTCATGCCGAGAGCCGGCAGGAAGGTGCCACCGCCGATCACTGTGGCGAAGTTCGTGAACGATCCGCCGAGAGGAACGAACGTGGGAGTTTGCGATTGGAGTACGACGTTCGGCAGGAACGCCGAGTTGACCATCCAGTAGACCGGGAAGATCCAGACCAGCGCCACGGCGATGCCAATGATGGCCAAGATGACCGTTGCCGGTCGAGTAGCGCGCCGCGAAGCGGCACGCGTATCGAGACCGCTCATGACTCATCCTCTTTCAGCAGGCTACGCACATAGAACGCGCTGATCGCGATGGTGAGCAGCAGCACGAAGATCGAGACGGCCGACGCGGTTCCGAAGTCACCTGACCCGGTGCCGAGTTGGTAGATGTATGTTCCGAGAAGGTTGGTCTCGCTGGCAATCGAGCCGGCATCCTGAAGCAGCCTGATCTGGGTGAAAACCCGCAGGTCCCAGATCACCTGCAGCAGAAGCACGATCGACAAGACCGGCCGGATGATCGGCACGATGATGTGGAAGAAGCGCTGGCGGGGAGTCGCCCCGTCCATCTGCGCGGCTTCGAGCACCTCGCCGGAGACCTGGGTGAGGCCGGCGAAGATCGAGAAGGCGACGAAGGGCACGCTCATCCAGACCACGATGATGAGCGCCACCAGGTAGAACGAGAGCGGATCCTGTAGCCAATTGTGGTTCTGGAACGGCAGCCCGAGAGCACTGAGCACCCAGTTGACGACGCCGCGACGCCAGTCGAACAGCCAGTTCCAGACGGTCATCGCCGCCACCACGGGCATCGCCCAGGCCAGCAGCATCGAGATCTGGAGGATGACGCGCACCACCCGGTTCACCGCGCGCATGAGAAGGGCCACGAGTACACCGATCACCATGGTCAGAGCGGCGGCGGCGAAACAGAACAGCAGTGAGCGGCCGATCACGGTCCACATGTACGGATCGCTGGCGAGGGCGATGTAGTTGCCGAGCCCGACGAACACGGGCGGCTGGCCGAACTGCTGGGCCAGGCCGAACTTCTCCGTCGAGGTGACGAGCTGCCAGACCAGCGGGTAGCCCATGGCCAGGGCGAGAATCGCGACGGCCGGGATGAGCAGGAAGTACGGCGTGAAGACGATCTTGCGCTTGCGCACAGCTACTACGGACATCCCGTACCTCCCTTCATCGTTATTGTTGCTTCTCGTCGCGATTGTTCGTGCTCGCGCACGAACAATCGCGACAGGGTGGAACAGTGGCGGAGTGTGGGGCGGCTCACGCCGCCCCACACCGCTTACTTGCCGTTGAGCAGCGGGTTGAGCTTGGCGTCGTACTCCTTGGCCAGGGCCTCGAGGTCGGTCGAGTCCTTGATCTTGGAGAAGAACTCCTCGAGCGTGCTCGAGGATTCGACGGATGCCCAGCCCGGCGCCGCCGGGGTCAGCTTCGAGTTCGACGCCGAGTCGGTCAGCGCCGTCGCGAACTCGTCGCTGCCGAGCGACGACACGTACTTCGAGTTCGCCGGACCGAGGCCGTTCTTGCCGAGCATCTCCTGGTAGGTCTTGCCGAACATGATCTTCAGGAGGGTCTTGGCGAGTCCAGGGTTCTTGCTCTTGGCCGAGATGCCGATGTTGGAGCCGCCGGCGAACACCGGTGCGGGCTTGCCATCATTGCCGGGCAGCGGGAAGACACCGTAGGTGGCGTCATCCCAGGTGCGGGTGACCGCACCCTTCGCGTCGGTACCCTTGGTGCCGATCGACCAGTGCGCCCAGCCGGGAGCCATGATCGTCGCCGCGGCCAGCGAGACGGGGGTCGCGGCATCGGATGCCGTGGCACCGGCGATCGAGTCGTCGTCGTTGATGTAGATGTACTGGTTGGAGTCCTTGGCGTCGTTCGGGGCATCCGAGGCGTTCTGGTAGATCGCCTGCAGCTGCTTCAGACCCTTCTGGGTTGCAGCGCTGTCGAGGGTCGCGACCCACTTGCCGCCCTCCTGCTTGGCGATGTCACCGCCGTTGGCGAAGATCCACGAGATGCCGTCGCGCCAGTCCTGCCCGCCGAGGTAGAAGCCGGAGAAGTCCTGGATGTTGTCCGGGTTCTTCGAGGCGATCATCGCCACATCGGTGTTGAACTGGTCGAGCGTCGTCGGCACAGAGGTGATGCCGGCCTTCGCCCAGACATCCTTGCGGTAGAACACGTAGCGTGAACCGAAGTAGTACGGCAGCGTGTAGTTCTTGCCGTCGACTTTTCCCGCGGCCACGAAGGACTGCAGCAGGTTCGATCCGCCGAGCTCCTTGTACATGTCGGAGATGTCGAGGAACGCGCCCACGTTGGTGAACGTCGGCGACTGTGTGTTGCCCATCTCCGTGACGTCCGGAGTGTTGTTCTTATCGGGAAGCGCCGTGGTGAGCTTCGTGACGATGTCGCTCCAGTCCTGCTGCTGGATGACGAGTGTGCCCTTGGTCTCCTTGTGGAATTCGGTCTTCAGGTACGTGCGGAGGGCGTCGGGGGTGTCACCGCCGGCCAGCCAGAGTGTGATCGTCTTGCCCTTGCCGTCCGTGCTGGCGGCGACACTGCTGGCGGTGGTGCCGGTGCCCGAGCTGCATGCGGCGAGAGCGAGAGCCGACGCGAGTGCGACAGCGGTAACGCTTGCGAGCCTTCTTTTCATCGTTGTGCCTTTTCTCTTGGATTTGTTACTGAGGGATGGGGCATCCGCTGTCGACTACGAAACCCCGAGTTGCCCCGAGAGCACCATGACGGCTGCGCCGCGCATGACTATGTCCTCACCGAGCGTGGTCATCCGCAGGGTCAGATCGCCGTGGAATTCGGCCATCGTGCGACTGCGGAGCGTTGCGATGGTCGCCTCGGCGAGGGGACCATCAAGCAGGTGGGTCGGGCCGCTCAACACGATCTCGGCGAGATTGAGGGCTCCGACGATGGGGGCGAGCGCGATGCCGAGCCGCTGGCCGGCTTCGGTGAGGGTCTGGATGCGGTCGGCGCCGCCCGCGAGTTTGGCTTCCAGCCGCGGGGTGGCCAGCCAGGTCTCCAGGCATCCGCGCTTGCCGCAGACGCATTCGGCGCCGCCATCGGTGCCGACCACCACGTGACCGATCTCGCCCGCGGCGAAGCGGCTTCCGAAGAGCGGAGTGCCGTCGAGCAGCAGGCCGGCGCCCACGCCATGGCCGACCTTGATCAGCATCATGTCGCTGTCTGCCCCACCGAAGCCGTGTTCGGCCAGAGCGGCGGCGTTCGCGTCATTCGCGACGACTACGGGGATGCCGAGCTTCTCGGTCAACAGGCCCTGCAGGTCTTCGCCCGCCCAACCCAGGTTGGGGGCGCTCAGCACCACACCGGCGAGGTCGACCACACCGGGCGAGCCGACTCCGAGGCCGAGTATCGGGGCGGTCGTCTGGCCGACGAGCGTCTCGGCGAGCGCGATCACCTTCGCGGTGGCGTCTGCGCCGACGCTCCCCTCGAGCGGCACCTCGGCGCGACTGAGGATCTGGCCGTCGAGGTCGAGCACCGCACCGCGGAAGACGCGGTGCTCGCTCAGGTCGATTCCGACGATCTGGAATGCCGACCGATTCAGGTCGAGCAGGGTCGCGGGTTTGCCGGGGCGGGCATCCTCGCGCTGTCCGATCTCGATGATGAGCCCCTCGGCCATCAGCTCTGCGACCAGGTCGGAGATGGTGACCCGGGTGAGCCCGGTGCTGCGGGCGATGTCGGCGCGGCTCTGGCTGCCTTCGGTGTACAGGGTCTGCAGCACGAGCGAGCGGTTGTGACCGCGCGCGTGCTCCGGCAGCACCTTGGTGCTCGGCCGCAACACCCGTCCGGACGCGAAAACGTGGGTCCGGCGCTGGACATCCTCGGTCGTCATGTTTGTTAGTAAAGCGTACGAACAAACTTAAGGCAAGGTTTGTTTTTCGTCTTTACAAACCCGAAACATCCAATTGGCGGGGGATACGCCGGACGGCGGCGCGGCGGGGTACACGTGGCGGGACGCGCGCCTCCCGCCGCGCGCTGGTTTTCCCCGCCGCCTCGCGATTCACCGGTATTTCCCCCGCCAACCGGATCCCCACCGCCTGGACGTAGCTCCCCCGAAGCCGGGAATGCGAAACGGCCCGCGGTCGGATGACCGCGGGCCGTTTCGAAAAAGCGTTACGCCAGGCGCGTCGCCAGGTTCTTGTCGAGCGTGTCGAGGAACTCCTCCGTGGTCTCCCACTTCTGGTCCGGCCCGACGAGAAGCGCGAGGTCTTTCGTCATGTGGCCGGCCTCGACGGACTTGATGACGACATCCTCGAGGGTATTCGCGAAGTCGATGAGCTCCTGGTTGTCGTCGAGCACGCCGCGGTGGATGAGCCCGCGGGTCCACGCGTAGATCGAGGCGATCGGGTTCGTGGAGGTGGGCTTGCCCTGCTGGTACTGGCGGTAGTGGCGGGTGACCGTGCCGTGCGCGGCCTCCGCCTCGACGATTTTGCCGTCGGGGGTGGAGAGCACGGAGGTCATCAGGCCGAGCGAGCCGAAGCCCTGCGCAACGGTGTCGGACTGCACATCGCCGTCGTAGTTCTTGCAGGCCCAGACATAGCCGCCCTCCCACTTCATGGCCGAGGCGACCATGTCGTCGATGAGCCGGTGCTCGTATGTGAGGCCGGCGGCGTCGAAGCGCTCCTTGAACTCGGCGTCGAAGATCTCCTGGAAGATGTCTTTGAAGCGACCGTCGTAGGCCTTCAGGATGGTGTTCTTGGTCGACAGGTAGACCGGGTAGTTACGGTTCAGGCCGTAGGTGAGCGAGGCGCGGGCGAAGTCGCGGATCGATGCGTCCTGGTTGTACTGCACCTGGGCAATGCCGTCATCCGGAGCGTCGTAGACGTCGAACTTGAGCGGCTC
>JAODAT010000034.1 GCA_025463565.1 Microbacteriaceae bacterium | reverse complement strand
GGGCAGGACGAGGAGTCGCGAACACTCACCCAGGCCGTCAAGTGGTTCGCCGAGAATCGTGTGCTGCAGGATGGCAAGCGCACCATCATCTTCAAATGACCGCGGAAGGCGGGTCGAGCGTGTCGAGACCTCAGCAGCGAATTACCGCGAACGACGTGCTCCGCTTGCTGCTGGAACTGTTCGCGCTGTTCTCGCTCGGATATTGGGGATACCTGGCCTGGCCGTTCCCGATTCCCGGCGTCTACTTCATGATCGGCACGCCACTGTTCGCCGCGATCGTCTGGGGCCTGTTCCGCTCGCCTAAAGCCGTGCTTCCGCTCGACCCGGTGGGCAAGGTACTGGTGGAGATCTTCGTGATGGGCGCGGCCGTCGGTGCCTGGTTCATGCTCGGCTATCCGATGGTCGGTCTACCCTTTGCAGCAGTGGCGGTGACCAGCGGCTACATCAACGGTCGCCGCGAGTTCGCGCCGGAGAAAGTTGCGCCGGCGAAAGAGGGGGAAGAGTGAGCACGCTCTTCCAGCACGCGCAGAAGCTCGACGCCAGCGGCCAGGTCGACGATTTCTGGATGCTCGTGGCCGATGGCACTATCGTCGCCACCGGCACGGGCGGCCGGCATCCCGCGGCGGACGACACCGTGGATGTCGCCGGCCGCTGGCTCGTTCCCGGCTTCATCGACCTGCACGGCCACGGTGGCGGCGGCCACTCCTATGACGACGGCGGAGAAGCGATCACGATCGCACTGGCCGCTCACCGCGCTCACGGCACCACGCGCTCGGTGCTGAGCCTGGTGGCGAACCCTCTGCCTGCGCTGATCGTAAGCCTGGGCGCGATCGCCGATCTCGCGGCAACCGATCCGCTGATTCTCGGCACGCATCTCGAGGGGCCGTTCCTGGCGCCGGATCGCCGGGGAGCCCACAATCCGGACCACCTGATCGAGCCCTCCCCCGCCGCCCTGGAGGAGCTGATCGGCGCCGCGCGCGGAACGCTGCGGCAGATCACCATCGCGCCGGAGCTGCCCAATGCCCTCGACTCGATCCCGGTGCTGGTCGAGGCCGGCGTGGCCGTCGCTGTCGGACACACCGAGGCGGACTTCGAGCTGACCCGGCGGGCGTTCGACGCCGGGGCGCGCATACTCACGCACGCCTTCAATGCGATGCCGGGCATCCATCACCGCGCTCCCGGCCCGGTGGTCGCCGCCTTCGACGACACGCGGGTGACCCTCGAGCTGATCCTCGACGGGCGGCACGTGCACCCGGCGGTGGCCGCGCTGACCTTCGGTGCCGCGCCCGACCGCGTGGCACTCATCACCGATGCCATGGCCGCGGCCGCGGCCAACGACGGCAACTACCGGCTCGGCAGCCTCAACGTGACGGTGCGCGACGGGCTGGCCGTGCTCTCGGGCACGGACACGATCGCCGGCTCAACTCTCACGCAGGATTTCGCGCTGCGCTGCGCCATCAGCCAGGCTCACTTCTCACCGCGGGAGGCGGTCACCGCGCTGACCGCGACACCCGCCCGTGCGCTCGGGCTCGGGCATCGGCACGGCTCCCTCGCGGAGGGCTACGCGGCGGATGCGGTACTGCTGGACCACGACTGGCGGGTCACCGAGGTGTGGGCCGACGGCCGCCAGCTCTAGAGCGCACCCAGTGCCGTTGCCCACAGGCGGTCGTTGGTCGATGGCCGGCCGGCCGTGTGAAGGCGATTGGTCGCAAGCACGACCGTGAGCTCCCGGTCCGGCGCGAAGGCCATAACGCTCCCGGTATAACCGCTGTGACCGACCAGCCGCACCGCCTCGCCGTCGACGACTGCGGTGTAACTGCGGAAGCCGAGCGCCTGGCCGGTGTCGGGCCCGTCCGCGAAGAACTCGGACGCCGTATCCGGCGTCCACAGGTCGTCGCGCCCGGTGAGGGCGGCGGCGAAGCTGTGCAGGTCGGCCACTGTGGAGAAGATACCGGCGTGGCCGGAGACGCTTTCGAGCGCGTGGAACGCGTTGCCGTCGTTCGGCTCCGACTCGATGACCCCGGTGCGCCAGCCGGTGAAATCGTCGACCGTGTACGGCACCGGGTATGGCTCTCCGGTTTCGAGCATCGTCTGCTCGGCGATATCCCCCAGGGATCCGGCAGCGACGGGACCGGCAGTCGGCGACCGGTAGCGGGTCGAGCGAAGTGCCAGGGGGTCGAGCACCAGCTCCTGCACGGCACGGTCCAATGGCGCTCCGACCACCGCCTCGACCACGCGCCCGAGCATCATGAAGCCCAGGTCGGAGTAGTGCCGGCCGGAATCGGGCTCGTAGCGCAGCGAAAGGGTGTCGAGGAACGCGTGCGCTCCGCTGCGGTCGTGGGCTTCGCAGTACAGCGGCCACCACTCCCAGAGCCCCGCGCGATGCAGCATCAGCCGACGGATCGACGCCCCGGTTGCAGCGCCACCCGACGGCACCCAGCGACCCAGTTCGTCGTCGAGGCCGACCTGGCCGCCGGAGACGAGTCGCATGATGGCGGCCGTGGTGAACAGCTTGCTGATCGAGGCCAGGTCGAGTGCGGTGTCAACGGTCATCGGCAGGTCGTCGCCTCCGGCGAGTTCCGCGCTTCGGCGAAGACCCCCGACAGCCTCGTGAAGCCGCCCGGCGCGCCGCACGGAGAGCACGGCACCCGCCGGCGGCGATTCTGCTCCGTGCGCTTCGAGAATCTCGGAGATCGCCCCGTCGAGTCTCATCGTGCGACCAGCCCGGTGATCCCGAGCCCCGGAGCATCGACGAGTTCGATTGTCCCGCCGCTGTATCTCGCACCGCCGTCGACCGGGGCCGTCGCGAGCCAGGCCCCCGCGTCCAGGTCGTGGGTGGCATCACTCACGTGGCCACCCCACGCGACCCCCTCGCCGCCGGCGCGGCCACCCGCCGCCGCCAGGCTCGCCGCCGCCGCGACGCCGACCACGCTCTCCATCATGCAGCCGATGACAACGCCGGTACCCGTCGCGCAGGCAATATCGAGCATGCGTCGAGCCTCGCTGATTCCTCCCGACTTTGCCAGCTTCACGTTGACCAGGTCGGCCGCCCGCGTGCGCACGATCTCGAGCAGGTCAAGCGTCGTCCAGGCCGATTCGTCGGCCATCACGAGCGTGGATACGCGCGCCGTCACGAACGCGAGGTCATCGATCGCCCGGGCTGCGACGGGCTGTTCGACCAACTGGATGCCGAGCCCGAGACGCTCCCACGTGCCGATGATGTCGACCGACTGTCGCGCCGTCCAGGCCTGGTTCGCGTCCACCCTGAGCACGACATCCGGTCCGAGCTCGTCGCGAAGCCGTCTCAGTGCGTCGACCGCACCGTCGCCCTGGCCCACTTTCACCTTGATCGTCGTGAAGCCGTCGACCAGCGCCCTGCGTGCGGCGACGAGCTGCGCGTCTGCGCTGTCGACGGACAGCGTCATATCCGTGCGAATCGGGGTGAGGCTGCCGCCGAGCGCGACCGCCAGCGGAACACCGGCATGCTGTGCGGCAAGGTCGTGCAGCGCGCAGTCGACGGCGGATCGGGCGGAGGAGTTGCCGATAACCGCCACGGCGAGTTCTTCGGTCAACGCCGGCAGCTCGAGGAGATCCCGCCCGACGATCACGGCGGCCAGCGGGCCCGCCACCACCGCTTCGATGCTTTCGGGACTCTCCCCGGTCACCCGCCAGCTCGCCGGGGCTTCCCCCCAGCCGGAGCGCCCGTCGCTGTCGACCACCTGCACGAGCATCACGGCCAGCGCACTGGTCGCGCGAACCGCGGTCACGAACGGGCGCACCAGGGGAACGTCGACTCGATGCACACGCACCGCTGCGACCGACGTCACGATGCGATCGCCGTTCGTGAGCGGCCCGCAATGACGGCCGGCACTGCGAGCACCGCGGCCACGGCGGGAATCCAGGCCGAGGTCCCCAGTCCCCCGGCCGCGATGACGACCGCCGGTATCACCGCGCCACCGGCCGCTCCGACGGCGATGAGCAGAGCGACCGAGCCGGACGCTCCCGCCGGCAGCGAGGTGGAGGCGACAGAAACGAGCAGCGCGTAGCAGGGTCCGCAGGCGAGAACAGCGATACCGAGGAGTACGAGCGTCAGGACGGGCGTCGCCGTGAGCGAGGCCGCGAACAGCGCGACCGTCACGACCGCGAGCGCTACGGCTGCGAGCATCCACGGCCGCATTCCTGCACCGAGCAGCGCAGCACCGGCGAAGCGCCCGGCCGTCATCAGGAGCCAGAAGGCGGATGTCCCGGCAGCAGCGACAGCCGGCACCGTCTGCAATGTGCTCGCGACGGTTACCGCCGAGAATCCGGAGAGCGTGCTCTCGACCCCCACATAGAGGAAGAGCGCCGCAGCGATCAGCAGCAGGGGAGCGGGCAGGCGGCGCACTGCGGGTCCGGGCGGCACCGGCCCTCGTCCACGAACCAGTGCGACCGCGGCCAACTGGGCCAGCGCCCCTAGGGCGATCACCACTCGGAAACCGTGCGGTCCGGCCGCGACCACCAGGAGGGGAGCCAGGGTCGCGACCACGGCGACTGTCGCGGTGAGCAGTGTCAGCAGCCGTGGCACGTCGTCACCGCCGAGGTCGCGGGCGAGCGAAGTACCACTCGCCTCGACGATGCCGAACCCGAGCCCGGCGACCGCCGCAGCGATGAACACCATCGCCGGATCCACGGCGGCGGCGAGAAGGCCCAGCGCGATGAACTGCACGACAGCACCGGCTCGCACGGCGCCGATCGCGCCGGCGGGACGAGCAAGAAGCGGGCTAGCCAGCACACCCGCGAGCAGTCCGCCGAACAGGAGCGGTGCGGCCTCGAGTACCGGTGCGCCCAGCGCGCTTCCCAGGGACGGCAGCACTGCGGGCACGAGCGCGGCGGTACCGCCCATCCCGGCGAAGACCACGAACAGTGGCCCCGACCGTCTCACAAGAGAACCTTCGCGAGCCCGGCCTCCGGCGCACCGAACTGTTCCTCGACCCGCTGCGCGCCGGTGAGCTCCCAGCCGCGCGAACGGTAGAACGCGATCGAGGGTGCATTGTCGGAGAATACCCACAGCGAGGCTGCGCGTGCGCCCGATCCCGCCATGCCGTGCTCCGCGGCGGCGAGCAGCCGGCCACCGAGGCCTTCACCCTGGCTGCGGGGAGAGACGTACAGCGACGCGAGATAGCCGTCGGCGCCGGTCACCGTGTAGCGGGCGAGGCCGAGCACGGTGCCGTCCACTTCCGCGACGAGCACAGTCCCCGGACGGTCGAGCGCGCCCGCCCAGAGTGCTGTTGCCGACTTCTCATCCATCGTGGAGAGAACGGGTGCGGGCAGCACCGCCGCATAACTGACCGTCCAGCACTCCAGGAAGACGCGCACGATCGCCGCCAGGTCGCCGGCGCCGGCCGGCCGGATCTCGGGCTCGGTCACGACGTGATGGCGCGCAAGGGAAGGTGCCCCTCTGCGACCGCCACATGGCAGGCCACCTCGTGCTGCGGATGCACCTCGGTGAGCTGCGGCATCACGGTGAGACAGGCATCGACCGCAGCGGGGCAGCGCGGGTGGAATCGGCAGCCCGCCGGCGGGTTCACCGGGTTCGGCACCTCGCCGCGCACCGTTGCCTGGATCGCCTGGTGCACGGTGGGGTCGGGCACCGGTACGGACGCCCGCAGCCCTTCGGTGTACGGGTGGAGTGGCTCGTCGAGCACCGGCTTCCAGCCACCCAGCTCCACGATTCGTCCGAGATACATCACGGCCACGCGATCGCTGATCTGGCGAACCATCGAGACGTCGTGGCTGATGAAGATGAAACTCAGTCCGAGTGTCTTCTGAAGTCCGGAGAGCAGGTTCATCACCTCGGCGCGCACGGAGACGTCGAGCGCCGACACCGGCTCGTCGAGGATGAGCACGCTGGGCTCGACGGCGAGCGCCCGCGCGATCCCCACCCGCTGGCGCTGGCCCCCCGACAGCTCGTGCGGCAACCGCGCGGCGAACGTCGGCGACAGGCCCACCAGTTCCAGCAGTTCGCGCACACGCGAACGGCGCTCCGCGGCGCTGGAGCCGAAGCCGTGAACGATGAGAACCTCTTCGAGCGCCGAGCCGACCGACTTACGCGGGTTCAGTGACGAGTACGGGTCCTGGAAGACCATCTGGATGCGGCGCCGCTGCCGTCGCAGCTCCGCTCCCGAAAGCGCAGTGAGATCGACGCCATCGAGCACGACAGTGCCACTGGTGGGCTCTTCGAGGCGCACCAGTACCTTCGCCAGGGTCGACTTGCCGCAGCCCGATTCCCCGACGATCCCGAGCGTCTCGCCCGGGGCGAGTTCGAGCGACACATCATCGAGAGCGTGCACGACGCTATCGGAACCCCGCACGGGGTAGTGCTTGACCAGGCCGGTCGCGACGAGGCTCATGACGTCCATTCCTCCGGCGGCACCCAGCAGGCCGCCTTGCTCTCACCGCGCTGGATGAGCGGCGGCGTGGTGAAGCAGACGTCCCGCGCCTCGAGACACCGGTCGCGGAACGGACAGCCGACCACGATTTCTCCCGGAAGCGGAGGTCGCCCGGGAATCTGTGCGAGCGGTGGTCGATCGTCATCGGTCGGGTTGGGCAGAGAAGCGAGGAGCCGGCGAGTGTATGGGTGCTGGGGCGCGGCGAACAGCCGGTCGACCGGGGCATCTTCCACGATGGTTCCGCCGTACATCACTATCACCCGGTCGACGAGCCGCGCGACCACGCCCAGGTCGTGCGTGACCCAGATGGTCGTCATGCCGAGCTCGTCCTTGAGGTCGGCCACCAACGCCAGGATCTGCTGCTGGATGGTGACGTCGAGTGCCGTGGTCGGCTCATCCGCGATCAGAAGTGCGGGGCCCAGCGCGAGCGCCATGGCGATGACGATGCGCTGGCGCATGCCACCGGAAAACTCGTGCGGGTAGGCGCGCGAGGTGCGCTCCGGATCCGGGATGCCCACCCGCCTGAACAGTTCGAGGGTGCGCTCCTGCGCTTCGGTCCGGTCGACTCCGTGCACGAGCATGACCTCGCGCACCTGGTCGCCGACGCGCATGAGCGGGTTGAGCGACGTCATCGGGTCCTGGTAGACCATCGCGATATCGCGCCCACGAAGCTGCCGCAGCTCGTTCTCGTCCAGCGAGGCGAGGTCGCGGCCCTGGAACATCACGCGGCCGCCGGTGAGGGCGAGCGGGTCGTCGAGCAGGCGGAGCAGGGCGAGCATCGTCACCGACTTACCCGAGCCGCTCTCGCCCACCACCCCGATCGTCTCGCCGGCGTGCACCGCGAGGTCGATTCCGTGCACGATCTCCTGCCCGTCCGCCCGGCGTCGGCCGGACGGCATGACGGACACGCGGAGGTCCTCCACGACGAGCAGGTCCTGCCCGGTCATGCGCGCACCTCCAGCACGAGAGCGTTCGGCGCGGTGACCGTCGGCTGGATTCCGAAACCCCGAGGGCCCGGCGTGATGGCTCCCAAAACGCTCGGCGCCGATGCGCCCGTCGCCGACGGAAGAGTTCCGGGCAAGCCATGCGCGGTCAACCAGCCGATCAGCGCGAACGCGATCGCTTCCTTCGCATCACTTGGCGCACCGAAGTCATCGGACGGCTCGAGCTTCACGTCGGCGAGCTCACGCTGGAGTCCCGCCATCAAGACGGGATTGCGCACTCCGCCGCCGGACACCACGAGCGTCGTCACCCCCGCCTTCCGCACCTCGGCGGCCACTGTGCGCACCGTGAGTTCTGTGAGCGTGGCCACCAGGTCCGCGGTAGAAGGAATGCTTCCCGCCCGCACCAGCGCCGCTTCGACGTACGGCCAGTGAAACAGCTCCTTGCCGGTGCTGCGCGGTGTAGGCAACGCATAGTAGGGCTCGTCGAGCAGCTCGGAGAGGAGCCGCTCATCGATCGTTCCCTGGGCGGCGATGGCGCCATCCGCGTCGAACCCGAGGGCGTTCGCGCCCCGCGCGACGATCGCGGCGTCGATGAGCGCGTTCGCCGGGCCGATATCGAAAGCTGTCGGGGCGTCATCGGAGACGATAGTCATGTTCGAGATGCCGCCGAGATTGAGGGCGGCGGATGTGCCGGGCACGGCCGCGAGCAGCAGGTGGTCCATCATCGAGACGAGGGGGGCGCCCTGGCCGCCGTTCACGATGTCGGCGATGCGCACATCGGACACCACCGGCGCCTGCGCGGCCGACGCGATCCAGGCCGGTTCGCCGATCTGCAGCGTACCCAGCGCTGTCGATTCCCTCACCCAGTGGAAGACGGTCTGCCCGTGCGAGCAGACCAGGTCGACGGGACCGGACTCGCTAATGACGTCGGACGCCACGGCCGCGAAGGCCTGCCCGATGAGCGTATGCAGCTCGCAGACCTCGGAGAACGTCGTCGGCGACGGGGGCAGCGCCGCGACGAGACGCGCACGCAGCGCCGGGTCGTACGGGGTTCCCGAGGTGTGCACGACCCCGCCATGGAGGGTGCAGCCCTCCAGGCGGAAGTCGACAACGGCCGCATCGATACCGTCATGGGATGTGCCTGAGATCATGCCGAGCACTCTCACGACCGCACCTCCTCCAGCACGCTGCGAAGCTGGCCGTCGTACCGCACCAGGAGTTCTTTTGCCGCGTCGGCGGTCACTCCCCTGCGCAGCATCACGATCGCCGGTTTCACCTCGAAGCCGGTGGCGTCGAGTGCGTCCAGCGCCGCGGCGCGATCAGCGCCGGAGACCGACTCGACGATCCTCGTCGCTCGCTCGCGCAGCTTCACATTGGTCGGGCGCACGTCGATCATGAGGTTGCCGTAGGTCTTGCCCGCCCTGATCATCGAGATGGTCGAGAACATGTTGAGTACCAGTTTCTGCGCGGTGCCCGCCTTCAGCCTGGTCGACCCGCTGATGATCTCCGGCCCCACCAGCACCTCGATGGGGTGATCCACCACGGCGCTGAGCGGAGTATCCGCGTTGCACGACATCCCGACGGTGAGCGCACCGCGCTCGCGCGCGCGGGCTGCGGCCGCCACCACGAACGGCGTTCTTCCGCTCGACGCGAGCGCGATCACCACGTCGTCGGGCCCGGCCTCCGTCCGATCGATCGCGGCGGCCCCGGCCGCGCCGTCGTCCTCCGCGCCCTCGATCGACGAGACGATCGCTCCTTCACCCCCGGCGATGATCGCAAACACGCGCGAAGGGTCCGTGCCGAAGGTCGGCGGTGCTTCGGAGGCGTCGAGCACTCCGATCCGACCGGGTGTTCCCGCGCCTACATAGATGAGCCTGCCGCCCGCGGCGACGCGTGCGGACGCCGCCTCGATGGCGGGCACCAGTGTGCCGAAGGCCGCCCGCACGGCCGCCGGTACCGTCGCGTCCGCATCGTTCATCAGGGCTGCCACCTCGGCGACGGGCATCGTGTCCACCTCGGCGAACCGCGGATCCGCACGCTCGGTGCCCAGCGCCCCGAGCGCCTCGGTGTTTTCGGTGTTGTCCACCCGTTATCCCCTGTTCTTTGGATCAAGCGCGTCGCGCAGGCCATCACCCAGCAGGTTGAGACCCACGACGAAAATGACCAGCACTGCACCGGGGGCGATCATCGTCCACGGCGCGATGTAAACGAGCGTGCTGGCGTCGAACACCATCGACCCCAGCGAGGGTGCCGGCGGCGGAGTACCCAGCCCGAGGAAGCTGAGCGAGGCTTCGGTGAGCACGGCCCAGGAGAGCGACAACGTCACCTGCACGATGACGATCGACGTGATATTCGGAAGGATGTGCCCGAACAGCACCCGCGAGCGCCGCATACCCAGCACCGTGGCCGCGCGGACGAAGTCCGCCTCCCGCAGCGACAGCACCGGACCGCGAGTGACTCTCACGAAGATCGGTACGTAGACAACCCCGATCGCCACCGCGATGGTGAACCAGGTGCGCTGGAATGCCGACGCGAGGGCCAGGGCGAGCAGCAGCGGTGGAAAGGCGAACAGGATGTTCGTGATCGACCCGATCACCCGTTCGGGCATCCTGCGGAAGAAGCCGGCCACGAGACCACCGGCCGTGCCGATGATGGTCGCAAAGGCGACGGCGACCGCGGAGACCAGCAGGGAGTTCGCAAGACCGGCCGCACAGCGGGCGAGCAGGTCCCGCCCGAATCGATCGGTGCCGAACGGATGCGCCGCCGACGGCCCCTGGAGGCTGGCCGCGGCATCCTGCGCGATCGGGTCACCGAATGCGTGGAAGACCGACAGCACGACGAGCACCAGCACGATCGCGGTGAGCACGGCGCCCACGGCGCCGCTCGGGCTGGCGATGAGCCGACGCATCACACGCCCCACTCGATCGGCGCCCGGACGGGTCGACGTGACGACCAGCCCGGTCATGCGGCACGCACCCGGGGGTCGATGACGCGATACAGGATGTCCGTGAGCAGGTTCACGATCACGAAGACGAGGGCGATCACGAGCACGCTGCTCTGCACGACCGCGTATTCCTTGTCGTTGATGCCGTTCAGCACCTGGCGACCGATGCCGGGAATGGAGAAGATCTGCTCGACCACGACGGCACCGCCGAGCAGGTAACCGAACTGCAGGCCGGTCATCGTCACGATGGGCACAAGAGAGTTCTTGAGCACGTGCACGAACTGGATACGAAGGCGCGAGACGCCCTTGCCCCTGGCCGTGCGCACGAAGTCCTGGGTTCGCACCTCGAGCAGTGCGCTGCGCGCGGTTCGCATGATGGGAGCGGCGAGGCCGAACCCCAGCACGAGCGCCGGCATGAACATCTGTTGCAGGTTGAGCCCGGGGTTCTCCACCAGGGTCGCGTACCCCGCGCCGTTGGGATTGAAATGCAGGAACTGGGCAGCGAGCGCGAGCAGCGCCGCTGCGAGAAGGAAGGCGGGGATCGAGAGGCCGGCGAGCCCGATGCCCTGGCCGACCGCGTCCCAGGGCGTGTTCACCCGTGATGCGGAGAGCATCCCGAGCGGCACCCCGATGAGCAGCCCGATGATGATGGCGATGATCGCCAGCTCCACAGTGACCGGCAGGGATTTAGAGGTCATGTCGAGCACGCTCTCCTGCGACTGGGCGGAGAAGCCGAGGTTGCCCGTGAAGATGTCTCCGAGCCAGCTGAAGAACTGCACGATGAGCGGCTTGTCGAGACCGTAGTAGTGCTCCAGCT